>NZ_JBDPMJ010000025.1:0-144301 GCF_039880665.1 Nonomuraea sp. B5E05 | reverse complement strand
GAACGATTGACGCTCACGTTGTCGCCGGGCACGAACCAGGCCAACCCCAAGACCAGCCCTGAAGATCATGGACATCATCCATGTCGCCCATCAGGCCCTACGTGCTCAGAAAGAACGTCGTCCTACAACAGTGCGGCGAACGTCGCACGGCCGGCCGGACCCGTCGCGGACACCGATATCGGCTGATATCCCTGCGCGAGGTAGTCGTCGAACCGCGCCTTGAAGGCCGCTTCGGACATCGCGCTCCGGGAGATCCAGGCTCCACCCCCGCCCTTGACCCAGACAGCCGCATACCTCGGCCCTTCCGAGACGCTCACCGTGATCGGCCGGTAACCCCGGCTGCGCAGGCTCTCGAAATGGGCCTGGTGCGCGCTCTGGCTCGCGCCGGAATATGCGCGGAAGGCCACCCCCGTGGCGGCGTGTGCCGGCGCCACGACACCGCAACTCCCCATGGCGACCGCAACCACCGCCGCGAACATCCTCTTCACTCGTGCCTCCTCAGACGGCTGACTTGTCCAGCACGGCTCATCCTTGTCACGCTTTGATTGATCACCACCGATCAGATGTTTGATCAACAAGGCAGGGCAAATGGGCAGGCCAGAACGGAAACTCGATCCTGACAGCGGGTTGATCGAACGCTTCGCGCATGACTTACGCCAGCTGCGCGTCGCGGCAGGGCAGCCGACCTACCGGATCATGGGCTCACGGGTCGGTTGCTCGCCGAGCAAGCTCTCAGAAGCCGCGAAAGGGCTCCGGCTGCCCAGCCTGGCGGCGACCCTCGATTACGTACGTGCCTGCGGCGTGACGGACACGGCCGAGTGGGAGCAGCGCTGGCACGAGATCAACGGCCAGGTCCAGCAGCATGCCCAGACCACCGGCGAACCCCGGCCCAGCGAGTCAGCCATAGCGGACGAAGCCCATGGCCAGGGGCAGAGACCACGCGCTCTCTGGAAGGTCGCGGCGGTCGTCGGTACGGCGCTGGCACTCGTCACGGCCAACGCGGCGTTCATCTGGGCCTCGGGCGATGCCGTACCTGACGTACCCACGCGGTGCCGCACGCCCCTCGTGACGGCGCGCGTGCCGATATCGATGCAACCGTGTGTCGCGGTGACCGACGGCGCCGTGGTCGCATCCCTCGACCTGCGCACGGTCGGCGCGGTCGACGGCGCGGTCGCCTACGTCTGGTTGCACAACGTCAAGTCCCGCGCACCGCTGGCGAAAACCCTCCGTACGTGCGAACTCAGTGCGTTGGCAGCAGGTCAGGCGCGTACGTGCGGACCGTTCCCGCACGAGGTGCCGCCTGGACGCTACACCACCGCGGTCGCGGTGGAGCTGGGCCCGCGGCAGAGCGAACCGCCGCACTGGCGCCGCGGCGCCACCGGAACGCAGAGCCAGCAGGTCGACACCGAGCCCTGAGACCGCCACGCATTGCCAGCACGGCCATGGTGCGGTCACGGGCGCGCAGGGAGCCGCCGGTCTCGCCGAAGACGGTGGGAATGTGCTGGTAGGCGGGGGTGGTCGAGGGCCGAGGGAGGAGGCTGGGCGGCCGGTTCGCTGGGACAGGATCCTCCCCGGCGAGGGCGATGAGAGTCTTGCGGCTGATCCGCAGGTGCTCGATCGCCTCGCTGAGCTCGCCCAGAGGCGCGGTAAGAGCCTCGATCTCCGCCTGGGCCTGCTCGATTTGAGGTGTCCCGCGTCCTCCGGACGGTTTCCATCACTTCATGATGCGAGCTGTCGGCTCAGGTACTCGTGTTGACCTCAAGTGGGCGAAAGGACCCGTGAAGCGCGCCAGCCCTTGAGACCGCCACGGGATGCTCAGGTTCCTGGTCTCGAGGGAGGCACGAGGGGCAACTGAACGACGAAGCAGGCGCCGCCGCTCGGGGCGGATTCGACCCATGCGGTTCCGTGGTGCGCTCTGGCGATTTCCCGGACGATGGCCAGGCCAAGGCCGGTGCTGGTACTGCCGGGCTGGGGGATGGTTCTCAGCCGGTACAGCCGGTCGAAGATGCGTTGCCTGTCCTTTTCCGGCACGCCGGGGCCGTCGTCGCGGACCGCCAGGTGTGCCATGCGGTCGGTGTGGTCGACTTGGATCTGCACCTGCTGTATGGCGTAGCGTTGAGCGTTGTCCAGCAGGTTGGTCACGATTTCGCAGATCTGAGTGGGCATCGCCTTGACCAGCACGCCGGGAGTGCAGATCACTTCGACCGGGATGGGGTCGGTCCGAGTCGCGACTTCTCGTCTGACCAGCCGGCACAGGTCGACCTGTTCCCACCCTATTTCGCCGGCGCGGCTGCGAGCGATCAACAGCAGATCAGCGGTCAGTGCCTCCACCCGATCCACCCCGCGTAGCACTCCTTCGAACACCCTGGAATAGTCGACCTGGTCAGGATCGGCAAGCGCGTCTTCCACCACCAGGCGTATTCCGGCCAGCGGAGAGCGGATCTCGTGGGCGATGGTGGAGGCGAACCGCCGCTCACGCTCTAGCATGTCCAAACTCACGTTGATGTTCCCGACCAGTTGCGCCACCTGTGCCAGGTCACGCTGCTGGACGATCTGGCCGTACTCATCGCTGACGTTGATCTTAGCGAGGTCACCGGAGATGCTGCCCACCCGTCGCAGCAGCCGGACCGTTATCCGGCCGGCCGCCATAGCGGCCAACATGCTCATCCGATTGCGCAACCGCTTCCAAAGACCGCTGACCCGTGAGCCCGCCCGATTAACCCCCCTGCGCAGTGTCGACATACCTATCGCATGTCCTGGATAAGGGCCCTAATAACCACTCTGGCTGCGGCGCTGTACAACAACCCATGCAAATCTACGATTTTTAGATCCCCTCAAGGGAGCCACGCGCCGTTCGTTTGGCGCTCGTTTGCATTTGGGCGGAGGAGGAAAACGTTGATCAAGCCTGCAGTGCCATGTTGAACGCATTTCAACGCGGCGGCCTCCGACGGGAGTGGCCTGTCGGCGTACCGGATCGTCCAGGAGGCGCTCACCAACACGCTCGAGCACGACGGCCGACCGAGGTCGCGGTGACGGCCGCGCAAGCTCATCCTGGAGGCCGTGGACGCGGGGCCGGCCGTCTTCCCGCCGCGGCCGGGGGGGGTGGCGTTGATCTGTGAGTTCGTGTGCAGTTGAATGAGCGGGTGCGTGCTGGGCGGGTGGTCTCCCCGGTTCTGGTGGGGCGGGAGAAGGAGCTCGCCCGGCTCGTCGCGCTGGTCGAGAGGGCTCCCGCCGTCGCCGTCGTCGAGGGCGAGGCCGGCATCGGGAAGTCGCGGCTGGCCGCCGAGCTGCTCGGCGGTCCCGCGGTGGCGGGCCTGCGGGTGCTGGCCGGGGCCTGTGTGCAGATCAGGGAGCCGTTCCCGCTGGGCCCGATCGTCGAGGCGCTGCGCGGTCGCGCGGCCGAGCTGTCCGGGGCGGCGCTGTCGCCGGTCGCGGGGGCGCTGCGCGAGCTGTTGCCGGAATTGGCCGGGGAGCTGCCGGAGACGCCGCCGCCGCTCGACGACCGGGCGGCCGAGCGGCACCGGGTGTTCCGGGGGCTCGCCGAGGTGCTGACCGCGCTCGGTCCCGCCGTCCTGGTGGTGGAGGACCTCCACTGGGCCGACGGCCAGACGGTGGAGTTCCTGACGTACCTGATGTCCGTGCTGCCGGACACGTTGCGGGTGGTGCTGACGTACCGGGGCGAGGAGGCGTCGGAGGCGGTGCGGGCGATCACGGCGCGCGCCCCCGACACGATCAAGGCCGAGCATCTGGTGCTGCCGCCGCTCGACGCCGCCCTGACGCGGGTGATGGCCTCGGCGATCCTCGAGGCGGAGGAGGTGACGGCCGAGTTCGCCGAGCACCTGTGCCTGCGGGCGTCCGGCCTGCCGCTGGCCGTGCAGGAGTTGCTGGCGCTGCTGCGCGACCGCGGCACGCTTATCCGGTGGGAGGGCGGCTGGGCGCGGCGGGCGCTGGAGGAGCTGGACGTGCCGAGCGGCGTGCGCGCCTCGGTGCGTGAACGCGTGGCCCGGCTGTCCCCCGGCGCCAAGGAGGTGGCAGAGCGCGCCGCCGTGCTGCAGCTCCCGGTGCCGGTCTCCCTGCTGTCGGGGCCGGATGTCGGGGCGATCGACGAGGTGCTCGGCTCGGGGCTGTTCGCCGACACGGGCGGGCTGGTCGGGTTCCGTCACGTGCTGGCGGCGCAGGCGGTCTACGAGGCGATCCCGCTCGGTCGCCGGCAGGTGCTGCACGCCGCCGCCGCCGACACCGTACGCGGCCTGCGCCCGGTGCCGCTGGGCCGCCTGGCTCACCACCTGCGCCAGGCGGGCCGGGCCGGGCAGTGGGTCGAGGCCGCCATCGAGGCGGCCGAGCAGGCGTCGCGGCTGGGCGACGACGCCGAGGCCGCGCGCCTGCTGGAGGAGGTGCTGCGCGACGCCGACCTGCCGGCGGCGCGGCGGGCGGAGCTGACGGTGAAGCTCGGCTGGGCCGCCCTGGAACTGCTGCGCCCGCCGCCGGTCGCCGACCTGGTCACCGGCGCGCTGGAGCAGGACGTGCCGCCGTCGCTCCGGGGTCACCTGCGCATGCTGCTCGCACTGCACCTGGAGCGCACCCGCACCGACAGCGCCCGCATCGGCGAGGCCTTCGCCCGGGCGGCCGAGGACCTGGCCGGCGAGCCGGGGCTGGCCGCGTGGGCCATGGCCGGGGTGGGCCGCCCGCCGAGCGGCCTGCCGCCCGAGGAGAGCAGGTCGTGGCTGGAGCGGGCGCTCGCGACCCTGCCCGCCGTGGCCGATCCGGCCATGCGCATGCTGGTGCTGGGCAAGATCGCGATGATCTTCGTGGTGATGGGCGACCCGCGCTGGGCCGCCCTGGCCGGCGACCTGCTGCGGGAGACCGGCGGGCGGCGGCTGCTGCGCCGCGAGGTCAACGCCTACCGCTCGATCGGGGGCGCGGCCCTGTTCAGCGGGCACCACCGCGAGGGCCGCCGCCTGCTGACCGCTGCCGTCGAGGAGGGCGCCGAGCCCGACCTGCGCGAGCGGCTCGAACTGCGCTGCCTGGTCAACCTGGCCGCGGCCGACTACTTCGAGGGCTCCTGGCGCGGGCTGCCGGCCAGGATGCAGGAGCTGCGCGATCAGTTCGGCGACGAGCCGCACGAGCGCATCCTCGTCGACATCGTGACCGCCTGCCTGGCCGCGGTGCAGGGCCGCCAGGAGGCCGCGCTTCCGCCGCTGCTCGACGCCGCCGCCGAGGCCCGTGCCCGCGGGCAGTTCGACGATCTCGTGCTGCCGCTGACGATGCTGCTCAGGCTGGCCGCCGCGCGGGGCGAGCCGGAGCCGGCGATCGAGACGGCCGTCGAGGCGGGCCGCCACTGGGAGGCGAGCGAGCTGTGGCCGGTGGCGGTCCGGGCGCTGCCCGCGCTGACCGAGGCGCTGCTGGCGGCGGGCCGTCCCGGCGAGGCCGCCGACGTCGTCGCCCGGCACGCCGCCCGGCTGGCGGAGCTGGACGCGCCGCTGGCCGCGCCCGCGCTCGCGCACGCCCGCGGGCTGCTGGCCGCGGCGGACGAGCAGTGGGGGCGGGCGGCCGCGGAGTTCGCCGCCGCCGCCGACGCCTTCGAGCTGATCCCGGCACGGTACGAGGCCGCGCAGTCCGCCGAGCGGGCGGCCGCCTGCCTGTTCGCCCTCGACGACCCGGAGGCCGCCGTCCGGCTCGGCCGGGCCGTCGCGACGTACGCGGACCTCGGGGCGCGCTGGGACCTGGACCGCGCTACCGGGCTGGGCCGCAGGTGGGGCGTCCGCCCGGCGGCGCAGAGCGCGCCCGCGCCGGCCGGCAACGACCACGCGCTGTCGGCCCGGCAGGAGCAGGTGGCCCGGCTGGCGGCCGAGGGGCTGACGAACCAGCAGATCGCCAGGGAGCTGTTCCTGTCGCCGAAGACGGTGGACAAGCATGTGAGCGCGGCCATGCGGAAGGTCGGGGCACGGTCGCGGACGGAGCTGGCCCGCCACCTCCTCCCCAGCGACTAAATCCCCAGATTGGGGATTTCTCCCCATGGGGCACCCCATACCCCACCCCATGCGGCTGCACGACACTTTCGGCATGTCCGAAACCACCGACGAACCCGGGCAGCCGGACCCGGACGACCCCTCCCTTCCCCCCGAGCTCGAGGAGCCCCCTGAGCCTCCTCGCCCGCCGGACGGCTTCCAACCCGTCTGACCGCCTCCCCTCCCCCGCCAGAAAGGCCACCATGGCACTGCCCCGCCCCCCGCTGGCGCGCCGGACAGCAGTCCTGCTGACCGCGCTCACCACGCTCGCCGGCGTGCTGACCGCCGGACCGGCGACAGCCGCGACGCCGGACACCCCCGCCGCCTCCACCGCGCAGGCCACCAAGGACGTCACCCTCTCCGGGTTACGCGCCCAGAAGGTCGCCGTCACGCTGATCACCGGCGACAAGGTCCAGCTCACCCGGTCCCCCGCCGGCCAGTACCGCGTCGAGGCCGCCCCCGGCACCCGCCAGGACGGCCGCCGCGTCAACCTGTTCACCCAGTTCACCCCGGACGGCGTCTTCGTGCTGCCGGACGACGCGATCGCCGCCGTCCAGGCCGGACTCGTGGACAGACGGCTGTTCGACGTCAAGTACCTGGCCGAGAACGGCTACGCCGACGACGTGGCCAAACGGCTGCCGGTGATCGTGCAGTACCCGGGCGACCAGGCCGAGGCCGCCGTCAAGCGCTCGGCCGCCGCCGTCCCCGCCAGCGAGCCCACCCGGACGCTGGAGAGCATCCACGCCTCCGCCCTCGACGTCACCAAGGCGGAGGCGGGCGCGTTCTGGGAGGCCGTACGCGGCGGGCAGAGCGCCGGACAGGGCACCGGGCAGGGCCTGGCGAAGGCGCCCGGCACGCTGCGCGGCGGCATCGCCAAACTCTGGCTGGACGCCAAGGTCAAGGCGGACCTGGACGTGAGCGTTCCGATGATCGGCGCCCCCCAGGCGTGGGAGCGCGGCCAGGACGGGTCCGGCGTGAAGATCGCCGTCCTGGACACCGGCGCGGACACCGGCCATCCCGACCTGGCCGGGAAGATCGCCGACAGCAGGTCGTTCGTCCCCGACCAGGCCGTCCAGGACGGGCACGGGCACGGCACGCACGTCGCCTCGACCATCGCCGGCACCGGCGCGGCCTCGGGCGGCAAGCGCAAGGGCGTCGCCCCCGGCGCGCAGCTCGTCGTCGGCAAGGTGCTCGACGACACCGGCTCCGGCCAGGAGTCGTGGATCATCGAGGGCATGGAGTGGGCCGCGCGCAGCGGCGTCAAGGCCGTCAGCATGAGCCTCGGCGGCTCGCCCAGCGACGGCACCGACCCGCTCAGCCAGGCCGTGAACGACCTGACCGCAGAGACCGGCACGCTGTTCGTGATCGCCGCGGGCAACCTGTACGAGGCCGAGACGATCAGCACGCCAGGCGCGGCCGACGCCGCGCTGACCGTGGGCGCGGTGGACAAGCAGGACCAGCTCGCCGGATTCTCCAGCCGCGGACCGCGCCCCGGCGGCGGCCTCAAGCCCGACATCGCCGCGCCCGGCGTGGACATCGTGGCCGCGCGGGCCGCCGGCACCGCCATGGGCGCCCCGGTGGACGAGCACTACACGGGCTCCTCCGGCACCTCCATGGCCACGCCGCACGTCGCCGGCGCCGTCGCGATCATGGCGCAGCGGCACCCGGACTGGACGGCGCAGCAGCTCAAGGCCGCCCTGATGTCCACCGCCAAGGACGACGGCTTCACCGTCTACGAGCAAGGCGCCGGCCGGGTCGACCTGGATCGCGCGACCCGGCAGCAGGTGTTCGCCGACAGCGGCGGCGTGGACTTCGGCCTGCTGGAGGGCGGCAGCGCGCCGAAGACCGGCCAGATCTCCTACCGCAACCTGGGCGACCAGCCCGTCACGGTGACGCTGGAGGCGGCGATGAGCGGCGGCGCGAAGCCGGTGCTCGCCGACGCGACGCTGACCGTCCCCGCCGGCGGCACCGCCGGCACCACCGTCACCCTCGACCCGGCCGAGCTCCCCATCGGCACCTACAGCGGCGCCGTGACGGCCGAGGCCGACGGCGTACGGCTCACCACGCCGCTCGGCGCGGTGCGGGACGTCCCCAAGTACGACCTGACCGTCCGCACCCTCGACCGGGACGGCAAGCCGCGCACCCCCACGGCCATGAGCGTCCTGGACGTCGAGGGTGGCAAGGGTGAACTCGGCCCCCACCGCATCGACGACGTCGGCGTGATCGTCACCCGGGTCCCTGCGGGCACCGTCAGCCTGCTGCAGGTGCTCGACTGGGTGGACGGCGACGACCGCGCCAACCGGGCCTGGCTGTTCGAGCCCGAACTGACCGTCACCGGCGACACCGAGGTCACCATCGACGCCCGCAAGGCCACCGAGATCAGCTTCAGCGCTCCGAAGACCGCGCAGCCGCTGAACAACACCTACGAGCTCTTCTTCCAGCGCACGCTGGCCAACGGCAAGGTCTTCGGCGGCACGCTGCTGTCGAACCGCCCGCTCGGCGGGTGGGAGAAGGTGTGGGCGCTGCCCACCGAGAAGGTCACCAAGGGCGCCTTCCGCTTCACCGGCCAGTGGGAGCTGGGCGTCCCCGAGGTCACCATGACCATGCGCGCATCGGGCCGCGCGTCAAAGCGCACGACCCTGCACCCGGTCTCCCGGGTCCACATGATCGACTCGGGCGAGCTGCATCCCGGGTACGTCCCGTTCGACGGCGTCAAGAACCTGCGGGTGGTCGACGCCGGCAAGGGCCGCCCCGAGGACCTCGCGGGCAAGGACCTGCGCGGCGCGCTCGTCCTGATCGACGCCGAGCCCGCGGAAGGGCTCTTCGGAACGGCGTGCGGCCTGCAGATCGAGCGCGTGGGCCCCATCAGGGACGCGGGCGCCGCCGGCATCCTGGCCTTCAACGAGAAGGCTTCCGTCTGCCCGATCCCGCTGCCCATCACGCAGAAGCCGTTCAGCGGCCCGTACCTGCCGGTCAACATCCCCGTCGCCTACGTCTCCAACGCCGAGGGCACGAAGATCCGTGAGGCCGCCGGCCGGGGCGAGGTGACCGTACGGGCCGAGGGCACGCCGAACACGCCGTACTCCTACGTGTTCAAGCCGTACGCCGACGGGCGCATCCCGGCGTCGATGCGCTACAAGGTGACCGAGCGCCAGCTCCACCGGGTCGACTTCGACGTGCACGCCGGCCCGTACACGAAGTACGCGAACTGGCGCAGCACCTGGAAGACCGACGACATCACCTACACGGGCACCGGCACCAACATGCTGCACTGGTCGTCCCCGATGCCGGAACGCAGGTCGCAGTGGGTCTGGCCGCTCGATCCCGAGATCGTGAGCGTCGCGGGCATGTCCGCGCTCGTCTCGTCCGAGCCCGGCGCCGAGGTCCAGGAGACCCGCTACCGCCACGACGTCTTCGACCGGCCGGGACGCACCCGGCAGAAGTGGTTCGCCACCCCGAGCACGCCGGGCGCCTCGACGGCCTCCGGCAAGCTGTACGCGCTCGGCGGCGACCCGGACGCGACCCCGCTCCAGCAGCTCGTGATCGGGGTGCCGTGCGCGATCTGCGTGCACGACGGCAACCTGTGGGTGACTCCGTCCATGGTCAACGGGGTCCGTGAGCAGCGCGACGACGGCACAGGGTTCGGCGACCTGGCGCCCCAGTACGACCTGCACCTCTACCGCGACGGCAAGGAGATCCCGAACGCCCCCGTGGAGTGGTTCGACAAGCTGCCGCGTTACCCGCTGCCCGAGGAGCAGGGCGTCTACCGGCTGACGGCCAAGAACGCGCTGCATGACATCGAGTGGACGTTCACCGCCCCGCCGGCCAGGGAGCAGGTGAGGCCGGGCGTCAACTGCTACGCCTGGTTCATCGACGGACCGGTCGAGCAGTGCCGCACCACCCCGGCGGTCTACGTCAGCTACGACCTCGGTCGCAGCCTGTCCTCCGCGAACACGGTCGCGGCCGGGCGCCGGCACACGTTCGAGCTGGAGGCCTACCACGGGCCGTCGGCGGCGAAGATGCCGAAGATCGCGGGCGTGCGGCTGTGGACCAGCACCGACGACGGCGCCACCTGGCAGCCCGCCGACCTCAAGCGGGGCCCGGACGGCGTCTACACCGCCCGGGCGAAGTACCCGGCCTACCACGCCACCAAGGGCGCGGTGAGCCTGAAGGCGGAGGCGTGGGACGCGGCGGGCAACCGCGTCAAGCAGACCACCCTGCGCGCGTTCAACCTCCGCTGACCGACGTGACCGCGGCCGCCCCGCCCAGCGGCCGCGCTCAGTCGCCGGCCAGGCTCTCGCCCAGAGGGGTGCGCTCGTAGTGCACGGATCGGCCGGTCCGCGTCCGCGTGACCAGGCCGGATTCGCGCAGCACGGCCAGGTGGCCGCCGACCGCGCCCAGGCTGAGACCCAGCTGGCGGACCAGCTGCGTGGTCGTCGCCGGCACCGCGAGCGCCCGCACGCTGGACGCGGCGCGGGGTCGTCGGCGCGGCGGGCGCGGCGTCCCTGCTGACCGTACTGGGTCTCTGGCGCGTGCTCGCGTCGCCGAGGGCGTAGCAGCGAGTCCGGATCGGGCAGGGCGAGAGGCGATGCGGCCACCCACTCCTCGACGAACTGGTCGAGGTATCTGATCTGCCGGTTGAGGGTGATCAGTCCCCGGGCGAGCCGGGCGTTGGTGCGGGCCCGACGATGTCGTCGCCGAAGACGGCGGCGAGCGCCTTGCCGATCAGGCGGGGCAGGTCGGTCCGCCCGTCGTCCGCGGCCCAGCGCACCAGCGCCGTGTGCAGGGCCGCAAGGCAGGCACTGGCCGCCGCCTGAGCCTGGAACGCCGCGTCGGGATCGGTGGCGTCGTCCCCCAGGGCGCCGATGATGGCCTGCTGGAGGGCGTACTGGTTGTCCAGGTGTCTGGCCCGCAGCGCGGGCGTCGAGATCATGAGCTGGAGGCGGACGAGCACGAACTCCCGGTCCGCCGTCACGTCGTCGCCGCTCAGCACCGCTGCCGCGTCGATGAGCGCGCCGCCGATGCGGCGGACCAGGGGTTGC
The DNA here is from genome assembly GCF_039880665.1 of Nonomuraea sp. B5E05. Lineage (NCBI taxonomy): Bacteria > Bacillati > Actinomycetota > Actinomycetes > Streptosporangiales > Streptosporangiaceae > Nonomuraea > Nonomuraea sp. B5E05. The sequence continues at coordinate 133,251 of NZ_JBDPMJ010000025.1, read as the reverse complement.
CCGGTGGACGAGGCGACGATCCGCTCGGCGATGAGCTCACCGTACTGGTCGACCAGCACGAGGTCTTCCTTGGTGGGGAAGTGCCGGTAGACGGTCATGGGCGACACGCCGGCCGCCTCGGCGACGTCGTTCATGGTCGTGGCGTCGTATCCGCGCTCGCTGAACAGCCGTATCGCGTGCGCCTGGATCGTGCGCTGCGTCTGTGCTCGTCGTCGCGCTCGCAGGGTTGAGTGCTGGTCGGGCATGTGATAGACACTATCACCTTGATAGTGACTACCAGATCGGTAGTGTCTACCAGTTGGGAGTGGCGAACATGAGCGATCTGACCGGCAGGGCGGCCCTGGTGACCGGAGCGTCCCGCGGCATCGGGCGGGCGATCGCGACCCGGCTGGCGGCCAGGGGAGCGATGGTGATCGTGCACTTCGGCGTGGACGAGGACGGCGCGATGGCGACGGTAGGCGAGATCGAGCGCGGCGGCGGGACCGCCTTCGCCGTCCAGGCGCAGCTGGGTGTGGACGGCGATGTCGAGAAGCTCTTCGCGGGAATCGAGGCGGGCCTGGCCGGACGGCCGCTCGACATCGTCGTCAACAACGCGGCGGCTCAGCCCGCCGGCCCGCTCGGAGCCACGACCCGGGCCGGGTTCGACCACCTCTTCGCGGTGAACGTGCGGGCACCGTACTTCATCATCCAGCGAGCGCTGCCTCTGCTGCGCGACGGCGGCCGCATCATCACGATCTCGTCCGTCGCGACCCGCATGGCCAACCCCGCCCAGACGTCCTTCGCCATGACCAAAGGCGCGATCGAGACGATGAGCCTGACCTTGGCCAACGAACTCGGAGTCCGGGGGATCACGGTGAACGCGGTCGCCCCCGGCGCCACCCGGACTCCCGCCAACGCCTCCTTCTTCGAAGCGCCGGGCCTGGCCGAATTCATCGCCGGATCGACGGCGCTCGACCGTCTCGGCGGCGCCGACGACGTCGCCGACGTGGTCGCGTTCCTCGCCTCCGACGCCGCCCGCTGGATCACCGGCCAGGTCATCGACGCCAGCGGCGGCCTGTTCCTGGGGCCGCGCACATAACGCGAACCCTTGTCGCCAGGGCCGTCCGTCGTCGGCCGTGGGGTTAGAGAGCTCGCTGGGATGTTCGGTCAACGTCCTGCGGAGGCTCTGGGACGGTCACCGGGCTCGCTCCTGGATGTCCATGTGATTCATGCGATGTCCCCCGACCCGTCATCGCGACGCTTCAACACGCTGGGAGCACTGCGGTTCGGCGTGCTCGGAACGCTGGCCATCTGGCGCGGTCCTGCCCGCGGGCGGGCTCGACGTCCTGAAGTTCGAGAGGTCGGTCGACATCGCGCGCGTCGCGCTCCACGCCGGCGCGTCCGAGAGCGCGGTCGGCGAGCTGACCCGGGCGCTCAACCTGTGGCGCGGGCCGGCTTTCGACGGCGGCCTGAATGCCGTGCCCGAAGACACGATGCGAGGTCACGACCTTCCACGGCCAGCCGGCGCGCCGGACGGCTGCGCGTCGCGTTCGAGAAGGTCTTCCGCGCGAACGGCCAGGTCTATTTCCAGCAGGACCGAGGGTGGTTGGGAGACCGCGCCTACGGCTATGTCTGGAGCCCCTTGAGAACTGACCTTTCGGATAGCCAGGGTTGCAGTTCTTGAGCTGCCTGGAACCATGATTTCCCGCTGACCCGCGAGACACGTGTGGGTCACTTCGTCAGGCCGCCATGGCGCAGCACTAGCCTCCATACCATACGGTATAGTACGGTTACTCCGACATCGTGCACCATTGATCGACCAAGGGAAAACATGTCAGCCTTACCCGATCCGGTCTGGCCGGTTGTCGCCCTGGCGATCATTCAGGCCGGCGACGCCGTCATGTGCATCAAGCCAGTTCCGTTCATCGCCCAGTGCTTCGAAGACGTGAACTGGCCGCGACGTTACTGGTGGATCATGCCACCGGTGAAGTTCGCCGCCGCGGCCGGTCTGATCCTGGGCATCTGGCTGCCGTATCTCGGCGCCGCGACCTGCGTGGCGCTCGTCCTCTACTTCATGGTCGCCATCGCGATGCACATCGCGGCCCGGGACTTCGGCCGCAACCTCTTCCTCAACGCCACCGCCATGCTGCTGATCTGCGTCGCGGTCGGCGTCTACAGCTTCGTGACATGAGGCTCGCCTGCGCCTCGGCGCGTGCCGGCCGCTCCATACCCGATGGTACGTTCGTCGGATGAGCACGGCACGAGACCGGTGGCTGAACGAAGGTTTGAAGGTCCTTGCGGAAGAGGGTGCGGCAGGGATTCGAATCGACCGGATCGCCGCACGGCTCAACCTGTCGAAAGGATCGTTCCATCATCACTTCGATGGTGCCGAAGGATATAAGAAAGCGCTTCTCGCCTATTTCGAGCACCTGTCGGTCGAAGCGCTCGAGAATGCCATTGCCGAAATAGGGGAATCGGCCGGTGCCCGGGTGGTCCTCGCACGGCTGACGGAACTCGTCCGCCCTGGCGGCACTGGGCTCTATCGCCCAGAAATCGACACCGCACTGCGGGCCTGGGCGACTTGGGATGCGGATGTGCGTGCCGTGCAGGCTCGCCTGGACGAGGCCAGAGTGTCCGCACTCCAGCGGGTGTGGAGATCAGCCGTCGACAGCGACGAGGAGGCCCGGACGGCGGCTCTGTTGCCCTACCTGCTGGCGGTTGGAGCAACCGTCGTCTTTCCCCCCGTCGAAGCCGACCAACTTCGCGACCTCTACGAAATCCTCCTACCACTCGTACCGGATGGCTCCGGCCAGGCACAGGGGTGAGCGCGACCGCTGGCGTGGTGGCCGTCCGAAGCCCGGCTCATCTGGCAGGGCGTACGCCCTGCCGCATGGCCCCCGCACCGCCCGCCAGTGACATCATCCTGGTCGGCCAGGGGACGTAGCGACGGCCCGCCCTTCATGGGAGCGGGCCGTCAGGTCCGGGAGACTGCCGTGCCAGGCCCATGTAGTGCGCCTTGAGGTCACCGTCGAGATGTTCGACGGCGTAGCGCAGGGCCGTGCGGGGCATGGTGGCGGCGTACCGGTCCAGGAAGCCGAGCAACAGCGCCCGATCCCGCTTTCCTGCCTCACGGATCCAGCCGCCATAGGCCTTCTGCACCAGGGCAACCGGATCATCCACCAGGATCTCAGCGATGCCGAAGGTGTCGGCGAGATCGTTCTGGCGGATGAAGTAGGAGGTTGCGACGATGGCGGTGCGCCGCTCCCACCAGTGGGCAGAGCGGCCCAGCTCATACAGCGTGGAGCGGGATCTGCCGTACAGGTGGCCTCCCACGACGTACGGCGCGGCCAGGTCCACCAGGTCCCAGGTGTTGATGCGGTCGTGGCGGCCGAGGTAGAGGTCGTACAACTGCGCTCGGCGGGCGTCCGGTGTGCGCTTGCGGCGGGCCTGCTTGTCCATGATGCTGCACGCGCCGACCCTGATCTCGTGCACATCGTTGTCGAGCAGCTTGGCGATCTCGCCCGGCTCCATGTCGATGGATTCCTTGGCCAGTGCGAAGATGTCCCGCATGCGCAGGCCCAGCACGGTGCCAGGCCCGGACGGGCGGTACGTGCGTGTCTCCGGCACCGGCAGGGCCATCAACCGTTCGGTGAACGCGGCACTGGTGGGGGTCATCTCTTGGTTCCTCTCCCTTCTCCGGGGTGGCGGGCGGTCCTAAGGGCGGCATGTGCATGGCATGGGTTGCGGCCCTGCCTGCCGACCGATGTGGGCTGAGTCAGGACGGCCATGCCGACACAGGCGTTCCGTGTGCACCGTGATCTATGGTAGGGCCAGGAACAGCCCACCAGATCGGCCGCGCCGAGGCCCTCACCCCAGAGGAGATGGACAGCGTTCTGGACGAGCAGGAGACCCGTGGTCATCCCGCGCAGCCAGCCCCTGTGGGAACGGTCCCGGGCCACCGCGGAGACAACGCTGTCCTGGAACGAGCCGGCGTGGAGGCCGGCACCGCGCCGGACCAGGCGCCGGCGATGGCACGCGCCCTGTGCTGGATGATCGAGCGGAGTTTCTACCACGCCTCGCAGGAGTCCCGCGAGAAGTTGCAGCAGGTGTCCTCGACCTGCGAGCACATCCGGCTGATCAGCGCCGGCCTGACCGCCTGACAGGTCCGGCCCCTTCAGCGGCCGTAGGCTTCCAGCAGCCGCAGCCAGACCTCGCTGACGGTGGGATAAGCCGGAACCGCGTGCCACAGCCGGTCCAGCGGAATCTCGCCGACGACCGCGATCGTCGCCGCGTGCAGCAACTCCGCGACGTCCGGGCCGGCGAGGGTGAAGCCGACGACGACCTTCCGGTCCTCGTCGACGACCATGCGGGCGTGGCCGCGGTATCCCTCGGCCTGCAGAGCGGCCCCGGCGACGGCACCCAGGTCGTGGTCGACGACCCTGATGCGCAGCCCGGCGGCCTCGGCGGCGGCCGCGGTCAGCCCCACCGAGGCGATCTCCGGTTCGGTGAACACCACCTGGGGCACCGCACGCTCGTCGGCCGTCGCCGCGTGCCGCCCCCACCGGCCGTCCTCGACGGTTTCCCCCTTCGCGCGGGCCACGATGACGTCCCCCACGGCGCGGGCCTGGTACTTGCCCTGGTGGGTCAGCAGCACGCGCCGGTTGACGTCGCCGGCGGCGTACAGCCACCCGTCACCGATCGGCGCCCCGTCGTCCCCGAGGACCCGCAAGGTGTCGTCGACCGCGAGCCAGGAACCCGGGGTCAGGCCGACGGTGTCCAGCCCGAGGTCCTGGGTGTTCGGTGTCCGGCCGATCGCGACGAGGAGTTCGTCGGCCTCGATCCGCCCGCCGTCGGTGAGGGTGATGTGCACGGTCCCGTCGCCGGCGCGCTGCACGGCTCCGGCCTCCGCACCGAGGTGCACCGACACACCGGCGTCCCGCAGCGACTCGATGACCCGCTCGCCGGCGAACGGCTCCGCGTGCGGCAGCACGCCGTCGCGGGCCAGCATCGTCACCGACGCGCCGAGGCCGGCGAACGCGGTGGCCATCTCCGAGGCCACCACGCCACCGCCGATGATGGCGAGGCGGCGGGGGACTTCGTTCGCGGCGACCGCTTCCCGGCTCGTCCACGGCGCCGCCTCGCGCAGGCCGGCGATGTCCGGGACCAGCGCGCCGCTTCCTGTCGCGATGACGACGGCGTGCCGCGCGGTCAGCGAGGTCCTGACGGCGTCGCCTCCGGTCACCTCGACGGTCCGGGTGGACGTGATCCGCCCCTGTCCCCGGTACAGCTGAACCCCCGCCTGCTCGAGCCAGGCGGCCTGCCCGTCGTCCTTCCAGTGCGAGGCGAAGGCGTCGCGACGGCTGAGGACGGCGGCCACGTCCAGGTCGCCCGTCACGGCCTCACGTGCGCCGGGCACCTGGCGGGCCGCCCGAAGCGCCGCCGCGCTCCGCAGTAATGCCTTCGTCGGCATGCAGGCCCAGTAGGAGCACTCGCCTCCGACAAGCTCCCGCTCGACGATGGCGGCGCTCAGGCCGCCCCGCACCACCCGGTCGGCGACGTTCTCCCCGACCGGGCCCGCGCCGACGACGATGACGTCGTACGTGGTGGCGTCCATATCAGTTCCCCTTGGCGGCGCGGCCGAGGCGCAGTGCCGAGACGAGGAAGAACACACCGCCGAGGACGGCGTAGCCGGCCACGTTGGTCAGCATGGGGTTCGGCGCGGAGGCCCCCAGGAAGAACGACGTCCCGGCCAGCACGGAGATGCCCCCGCTGAGGATCATCGCCCACTGGCCACCCATCTTGCGACGGCCGACACCCACGATCAGCTGGACGAGCCCGGAGACGACCGCCCAGACACCCCACACGCGCAGGATCGCCGGGGCGCCGGAGGCGCCGGCGACCGCCAGGCCGACGGCGGCGAGAAGGCTGATCGCGATGTTCACGTAGAGCCCGTGAGGCGCTCCGGCGACACGGGAGGAGCGGGCGTCCACGATCGCCGCGGCGACGTCGAACAGGGGATAAAGGACGATCAGGGCGATACTGAGCGGCCCGAGCTGCGCCATGGTGGCGAACAGCAAGGCCGCCCAGACGATGGCGAACGCGAACCGCACGAAGTAGAGCCGGCGCAGCGCCAGAGCGATCCCGCTGGTGGAAAGTGTGTCAACGGTGGTCACGATGATCCTTTCAATGGTGTACGGCGGGCGCCGCGATCGTTTCCTCGACCGGGTACGCCCCACGCCGAACAATGAGACCGAACGTTCTATCGCGACTCAGCATGGCAACGAGACGCCGAACTGTCAAGACAGAACGTTCTATCTGATAGCTTGGCCACCATGGAGCGCAGCGAATCCGGAGGGCGACCGTCCGAAGCGCGGGCCCGCCTGCTCGACACGGCGACCAGGCTCTTCTACACGGAGGGGATTCACGCTGTCGGCATCGACCGCATCGTCGCCGAAGCGCAGGTCACGCGAGCCACTCTCTACCGGCACTTCCCCGGCAAAGAAGACCTCATCCTCGCCTACCTCAACGAGACCGACCAAGCCGTGCGAGGGGTGACCGACGCCGCCATCGCCGCCGGGCTTCCCGCCGCCGACACCGTTCGAGCCATCGGCAGATCCATCGCCCAGAGCATCCAGTCCCCCGGCTTCCGCGGGTGCGCCTTCCTCAACGCCGTCGCCGAATACCCCGACCCCGACCACCCGGTGCACCAGGCCGTGATCGCGCACCGGCAGTGGTTTCTGGACACCGTCACGGAACTGCTGGCCCGCATCCGGGAGACGCCCGCCGAGCCGGCCGCCCGGCACTTCGTGATGCTGCGCGACGGCGCCATGACCGCCGGCTGCCTGTCCGACCCGGCGCTGGTCGGCGACACCCTTCTACGCGGAGTCGAGGGACTCCTGCACGCTCACGTTTCACCGGCCGCAGGCGACTGACGGGACCGCCGCCACAGCCCCGGCACGACCGGTCTCGCAGGGGGGGGTCAGCGGCGCTTTGGCCCGCGGCGCCATCCTGGCCCGAGACGCCGAGACGTTGTCCCTAGGCCGACGCGGAAGTGATGCGGAACTGCAGGATCCCCTCGACCCCCTGCAGGAACGTGTCGCAGATCCCCGCCGGATCGGTCAGGCAACCCGATGCCATCGCACCGTCGCGGAGCATCACGAAATGCCGGCCCGCGAGCTCCGGCGGCGTCTGCCCGACTTGTGCGAGCAGGTCCGTGACGGTGCGCAGGAACCACTCGCGGTGGGCGAGAACGGCTTGGTGCACGGGATGCTCGGGGTCGGGATATTCCGCGACCGCGTTGAGGAAGGCGCATCCGCGGAAATCGGCCGACCCGATGCCCTCGGCGATCGACCTGGCGATGGCCCGCAGGACGTCGACCGCCGGCAGGCCGCCGGCCAGGGCTTCGCCGACCTGGTCGCGAACGGCCTGGTCGATTCCCTGCAGATACGCGACGACGAGCGCGTCCTTGCTGGGGAAGTGCCGGTAGAGCGTGGCACGGGTGACCTTGGCCTCCGCGACGATCCGGTCGATCCCGACGGAGTGCAGGCCTTCCGCGTAGAAGATCCGAGTGGCCGTCGCGAGCAGCCTTGATCGTGCTTCGGAGACCTGAACGCGAGTGTTGTCCACCATCCCGGCGAGCGTACCAGATAGAACGGTCAGTCTTCCTGCTGCGCGGCATCCGATGTGTTCGTCACTTCGCCGCCTCCGCCCTGTTCCAGGCGTCAGTGACCGGCGGTCGCACGCCGCCGAGAACCACGCTTCGAGGCGATCGAGCGGCGCCAGATCGTCGTACCCTCTTTCGCCGATGAGGGTGGCGCCGGACGGAAGGCCGGGCCGACGGTCCGCATCGGCCCGGCCACCGAGGTCAGGCGACGGTCGCGTCCACGGTCACCGGAATGTTGCCGCGTGTCGCGTTGGAGTACGGGCAGATCGCGTGCGCGGCGTCGACGAGCTTGTCGGCCGTCGCCTGCTCCACACCGGACAGTTCGACGTGCAGTGCGGCACTGAGGCTGAACCCGCCTTCCGGCGTCGAGTGCACCCGCACCTCGGCGATGACCGCGGAGTCTGCGATCTGGGTCTTCCGCTGTGCCGCGACAGCCTTCAGCGCCGAGTGGAAGCACGCGGCCCAGCCCGCCGCGAACAGCTGCTCCGGGTTGGTCGCGCCACCAGGGCCACCCATGTCCTTCGGGCGGCAAGGGATCACCTGCCGTCGGCTTCGGTAGTATCGGCGGCATGTCTGCAGCTTCGTGCGCGGCCGCCTGTGCCGCGGTGACGAGGACGCTCCGCTAGCGGCGGGGCGTTCGTCTCTCTTCTGGTGAACGGTCCGTCGCTCCGTGGTCGTAGCGGAGCGGCACGTTCGTGCTGCTCGGAACTTCTTCTGAGCAACGGAGCACTCGATGCTTTCAGGCATTCTCTTCTCGCGCCGGGACGGCTCGTCCCCGGTGCGCGCGTGGCTGGTGCTGTGCTGCATGGCCATGCTGCAGTTCTTCATCGCGGTTGACGTGACCGTCGTCAACGTCGCCCTGCCCTCGATCGGCGCCGCCTTCCACGTCGACGGTCACGCGCTGACCTGGGTAGTGGTCGGCTACACGATCACGGGTGGCGGGCTGCTGATGTTCGGGGGGCGACTGGGCGACATGCTCGGCAGGCGACGGGTCCTCCTGCTCGGCACGGCCCTTTTCGGCGCCGCGTCCCTGCTGGCCGGGCTCGCGCCCTCCTTCGCTCTCCTGGTGACGGCCCGGCTGCTGCAGGGAGCCGGAGAGGCGATCGCGCTTCCGGCGGCGATGGCAGTGATCGTGCTCATGTTCCCTGAGGGACCGCGCAGGTCGCGGGCGCTCAGCGTCTGGGCGGCCGTCGCGAGCTGTGGCCTCGTTCTCGGGTTCGTACTCTCCGGAATTCTCGTCGAGCTGCTGGACTGGCGGTGGATCTTCCTGGTGTCCGTGCCCTTCGTCGCGGTCGTGCTCGCCGCAGTGGTCTTCCTCGTGCCGGGTGAACGGCCGGCCGAGCCCTCACCTGTGGACCTTCTCGGTTCGCTTTTGCTGGTCGCCGCTCCGCTGCTGTTCACGTTCGGGGTCGTCGAGGGGGGAAAGACGGACGGCACGCTGCCATGGCTGCCGGCGGTGGCGCTGGCCGGTGCGGTAGCGGCCGGGGTCCTGTTCGTCAGGGTCGAGCGCCGTTCGCGGAACCCGCTCGTGCCGCTGCGGTTCTTCCGCAGCCGGCCTCGAGTCCTGGCCAACCTTGCCACCGCTCTGCTGAGCGCGGCACTGTCCACCTCGTTCCTGCTGTTCACCTACTACCTGCAGGACCGGTTGGGCGCCGGTCCGTTCCAGGCCGGCCTGATGATGCTGCCTCTGGCGGTGTTCCTGATCGCGGCCTCGGTGCTGCTTTCTCGGCTGCTCGGCCGGTGGGGCGCCCGGGCCTGCGTTCTGGCCGGGATCGGCTGCACCGTGCTGGCGATGGCGACCATCGCCCTGGTCTCCTCCCTCCAGGCCGGCGCCTTGGCGATGGTTCCGGCGATGATGCTCATCGCCGCCGGGATAGGGTTCGGGATCGTCGGGCTGCAGTACGTCGCGGTGACCGGCGTGACCGAAGACGACGCCGGCATCGCCTCTGGTGTCCAGCGAGCGGCCGACCAGCTGGGCGGTTCCACCGGGATCACGATCTACGTCGGTATCGGGTTCGCTCCCGCCTTGGACGGCATTGACCCGTTCCTCGCCAGTAGCTCCCTGGCCGTCGCCGGGCTCGCCGCAGCCGGCTTCGTCACCTGGCGGATCTCCATGCCCACCGCGGTGCTGGAAGAAGAAGCCGTGTGATCCCGGACAAGGCGTCCCCGCTGCGCCAGGCTGGTCATTCCTCCGCGTCGCGGACCAGGAGTGCGATCTGCACCCGATTCTCGACCGCCAGCTTGGCGAACAGGTTGCCCGTGTGCGCCTTGACGGTCGCGATGCTGATGTGCAGCCGCTGGGCGATCTCCGGGTTGCCCAGCCCGTCGGCGATGGCCCGAGCCGTATCGAGTTCTCGCTCGGTCAGTCTTGACAACCGTTGCCGAGCGGCTTCGCGGGAGGAGTCGCGAGCGGCAGAGGACTGTGGCCCGGTGGCTACGGCGATCACCCGTACCGTGGCCGCCGGAGACAGCGCGGGGTTCCCGTCCGCGACCGTCCGCACCGCGTCGGCGATCTTCGGCGGCGGGGTGTCCTTGAGGACGAACCCGAGTGCTCCGGCGCGCAGCGCGCCGAGCACCAGATCGTCGGAGTCGAACGTGGTCAGCATGAGCACCCGCGGCGGCGCCGGTCGGGTGAGAATTTCCCGGGTCGCGCTGAGACCGTCACGGCCGGGCATGCGCACGTCCATCAGCACGACGTCCGGCCGCTGCTCGTCCACCACAGTGATCGCGGCGTCCCCGTCGGCCGCCTCCGCGACGACGGTCAGGTCCGGCTCGCCGTCGATGACAAGTCGCAGCGCCATCCGTACCAACTGGTCGTCGTCGACGATGACGACACGCACCGGCGCCCGCTCGCTGTCCACTCACGTTCCCTTTTCGTGGTCGTCCCTTGGCCAGGGTAGTTGTGCCGTGAGGAGGTATCCGTTGTCGGGTGTCGGGTGGTGGTTGAGTCTTCCGCCGGCGAGAGTGATCCGCTCGGAGAGACCCAGCAGGCCGAATCCTGACGTCGGTGGTCGTGCGATGGTCGTGGTGGCCGGCGAGTTGTGGACGCTGACGTGCAGTTCGTCGCCGGCTGTTCCTGTGAGGGTGATGTGTGCGTGCGCGCCTGGGGCGTGTTTGGCGGCGTTGGTCAACCCTTCCTGGACGATCCGGTAGCAGGTTCGTCCCACGACGTCGGAGGGTGTTCCCGTCACGGTGGTGGTGAGCGTGACGTCCAGTCCGGATGCGCGGGCGTCGGCCACCAGGTCGGGGATGCGGTCGAGGGAGGGTTGTGGTGGCTCCGGGCGGCCAGGGTCGGCTCGAAGCACACCGAGGACGCCCCGTAGCTCTTCCAGTGCTTGGTGGGAACTGTCGGCGATGCCGCGGATCAGCACGCGGTTTTCCTTGGCCGTGAGGTCGCTGCGGTGGTCCAGCACTCCGGCTTGCATGGCGACCAGGGAGATGCGGTGTGCGAGCACGTCGTGCATCTCGCGGGCGATCCGGTTCCGTTCCAGGGCCCGTGCCTGCGCCGCTCGTGCGGTCTGCTCCCGTTCCGCGCTCTCCGCCCGGTCTCGCAAGGACCGCACTTCGGCGCGCCGCGCGCCGACGGCCATGCCCATGGCCACCGCGATGCCCGCGGTCAGCGCAGGAAACGCGAGTTCGGTCCACATCGGGCCGGGCGGGCTCTGGATCGAGTAGAGCCCGACGGTGAACTGTGACGCGGTCACGTACGCCAGCACGACGGCCCCGATCTCCGCCGGACGGCGGCGCGTGGAGATCGAGCCCAGCGCCAGCAGCGCGGCGCCGGTGGCGAGTGTGGACACGGTCGAGGCGATCGCGACCGTCATGGAGACGGCGAGCGGGAACCGCCGCCGCAGCAGCAGCACCGTCAGGCAGCCGATAGCCACCAGCGGATCGCCGGTGACGAACCAGGAGCCCGTTTCGGTGGCCTGCCCCCGCGGCAGCAGCACACCGGTATAGAGCCAGACCGGTATGCCCAGTAGGGCTGCCGCCGCCAGCCGCCATGCCTGTTGCCACCCCCCGAGGCGTGGCGCGACGTCTGCATTCACCTGGTCATTATCGCGAGGCCGTGCGGCCGGTACAGCAGACCGAGGGCTGCCGCGCCCTCGACCAGGGTCGAATCACCGCCTCGACTTCGGTCGGAGGTGATGCGAGCCGCCGGGCCGATGTGCCTGCGACGCCGAGTGGACAGACTCGTTCGCGTCGACCCTCAGGAGGACATCAGATGCACAGAGCCTTGTCCCTCGCCCTCGCCGCGGTGGCCACGATTGCGGGAGCGTCGCCGGCGGCGACGCCGGACACCGTACGGTGGGGCCCGTGCCCGCAGGAGGTCACCTCACCCCGTCTCGAGTGCTCGACGCTCAAGGTCCCGCTGGACTACCGGGACCCCGACGGCCGGAAGATCGAGATCGCGATCTCCCGGCTGGCGAGCGAGAAACCCGCGCGGCGCCGTGGCGTGCTGCTGACCAATCCAGGCGGCCCCGGCGTCTCAGGGCTCGACCACCCGGCCGCTCTCGCCGTCTCAGGGCTGCCGCGTGACGTGCTGGACTCCTACGACGTGATCGGCTTCGACCCGCGTGGTGTCGGCCACAGCACGCCGGTGACCTGCGATCTGACGCCGGAGCAGCAGGCACGCGGCCTCTTCCCGCCCTACGCGCACACCGCCGGCGAGGTCGCGCGGGAGGCGCGGAACGCGCGGACCGTGGCCGGCAAGTGCGCCGCCTCGCCGACATCGTGGATGTCGCCGCACACCACCACCGCGAACATCGCCCGCGACATGGACCGGATCCGGGCGGCGCTGGGCGAGCCGAAACTCTCGTATCTCGGTCACTCCTACGGCACCTACCTCGGTGCGGTGTACACGACGATGTTCCCGGAGCGCAGCGACCGGATCGTGCTCGACAGCAGCCTGGGCCCCGGCGGTTACGACGTCACGGCCATGCGGCTGTTCGCTCGTGGGATGGAGGAGCGGTTCCCGGACTTCGCGCGGTTCGCGGCGGCGCACCCCGAGTACGGTCTGGGCACCACATCGGCGCAGGTGACCGCGACGTTCTTCGATCTCTCGAAGCGGTTGGAGGCGAAACCGGTGCAGGGCATCGACGGGACGTTGTTCCGCGGGATCACGTTCGACCTCCTCTACAGCGATGCCCTCATGCCCCTGCTGGCCAAGACCTGGCAGGCACTCGACACAGACCGGCCGCTACCGCCCAGACCGCCGATGGCGAACCTGGAGAACGCCATGTCCGCCCGTCTTTCGGTGATATGCAGTGATACGCGCTGGCCGGGGACGGTTCGGGAGTACCAGCGGAATGTCGCGGTCGACCGGGTGAAATATCCGATGATGGGCGGGTCCACGGCCAGCATCGGACCGTGCGCGTTCTGGCCGGGCAAGCGCGTCGAGCCGCCGGTGCGCATCCGTGACCGGGGCCCGTCGAACGTGCTCATGGTGCAGAACGAGCGCGACCCGGGGACGCCGCTGGCCGGTGCCCGGAAGCTGCGGCGGGCGTTCGGGAAGCGAGCCACGATGGTGACGGCCGACCAGGGCGGGCACGGCGTCTATCCGTTCGGCCGCAACACGTGCGCGAAAGACACGGTGACGGCGTTCCTGGCCACCGGGCGGCTGCCGTCGCAGGACCTCGCCTGCGCGGCGGGCCAGTAACCGGCAGATGTGGGTCTTCACGAAGGTGCTAGCTCATCGCCTGCTCCACCAACGCTCCGACCCGCGCCTCCACCTCGGCCGTCACCTCGGTCAGGGCGAATGCGGCCGCCCACATGGGGCCGTCGTCCAGGTTCGCCAGATCACTGAATCCGAGCGTCGCATAACGTGTCCCGAACTTCGCCGCGGGCTGGAAGTGGCAGACGATTTTGCCGTCCAGCGCATAGGCGGGCATCCCATACCAGAGCTTCGGCGCGAGGGCCGGGGCGCCGGCCGTGATGACGGCATGGAGGCGCTCAGCCATGATCCGGTCCGATTCCGGCATCTCGGCGATCTTCGCGAGCACGTCCCGCTGGTCTTGCGCCGCCTTGTCGGCGCGTGAGCTGCGACGCGCCGCCTTCTTCCGCTCTTGGGCGTGCTCCTTCATCGCGGCCCGCTCCTCGGCCGTGAATCCCTCGTACGTGCTGTTGCCGGTGCTGCTCATGACGGGTCTCTCCTTCGTGGATCTTGACGTTCGGGATGGTGGAAAGGGCCCCGATGGCCCGCTGTTCGGTGGCGCCATGGGGCCGGGGCGGGCGGCATACTCGACCGCAGGCGTCGGACGACCAGGCGGGGCCGTCGCCTGTTTCAGGCGGACGAAGCCTCCCAGACGAAGCCGTCGGGGTCGGTGAAGGGGCCGGCGTCGCTGCCGATCACGATCCGGTGCGATCCGGCGCCCTCCTGGGAGAGGCCGGTGTCCTTGGCGAGGGCACGGCGCGGATAGAGCGCCAGCGTCACGGGCGCCGACGGGGTGTCGAACTCGACGTACTTACCGCCGAAGCTCTTGGCCACGGCCAGGCCGCGGTCGGCGTAGAAGCGCTTGCTCGCCTTGACGTCCGCCACTCCCAGCAGGAGCGCGATCTGGTCGACGTGCCGGGCGGCAGGGCCGGTGTCCTTCTTCTTCGACGTCGCGATCTTGCAGATCGTCCCGTCAGGGGCGCGTACGACGCCGCCGTAGCCCCAGAAGCTCTTCGTGGCCGGCTTCAGCAGCGTGGCGCCGGCGTCGAGGGCGGCGTCGATGAACGCGTCGACGTTGCCCGGCTGGGACACCACGAGGGACAGCGCGAACCCGCGGAAACCGGTCGTCGGCGCGTCCGTGGCCCGTACGTTCACGTACGAGCTCAGGCCGAAGGCTCGGTAGAAGGCGTCCGCGGCCGAGGGGTCGGGCACTTCCAGGGTGACGGATTCGAAGGAGGTCATAGCAGATCCTTTGAGCGAGGTGGGGTGGTCGTCGTGCCGGCGGCCGCTACGCCGCGGGCATGGCAGGGGCGTTCGCGCTACTCACCGTCCTGGATCAGCCCGAGGACGTTGCCATCGGGATCGATGACGGTGGCCACCAGGCGGCCGCCGCCGACCTCGTGCGCGGCCTCCTTCACGGTGGCTCCCGCGGCGACCACCTCGGCCAGCTTCGCCTCGATGTCCGCCACGTGCCAGTAGGCCACCGGCGAGGTCATGCCCTGCGGCCCACCGCCGGGCACCAGCCCGATGTGCTGGCCACCGGCTTCGAAGCCGACGTAATAGGGCGAGTCGTTCTGCGGAGGCACACCGAGCAGGGCCGCGTACACGGCCGTGGCCTTGCCCAGGTCGGACACCGGGTGCAGCACGGTCCTGATCGCCTGGGGGGAAGAACCGGTCATGGTCACTCCTGTGGTCGCGGGTCCTTCATGACCCGGTCTGTGTCACAGCATGACCTCCGGCACGGCAGACACGGATCCGTAGCGACCACGGACCCGGCCACGGAACCGACCACGGGCCCCGCGCACGGAGCCGAGGGCCGGGGCGGACGTGGAGGAGATTTACGACAGAATGGGACAGTGGTAGCAGCAGCGGATATCTCTCCTCGCGAGGCTGAAGTGCTGGCGCTGGTCGGCGAGCATCTCAGCAACGCCGAGATCGGGGCACGGCTGTTCATCGGGGTACGTACCGTGGAGACTCATGTCTCCTCGCTGCTGCGCAAGCTGCAGGTGCCGGATCGGCGGGAGCTCGCCCGCCGGGCG
The DNA here is from genome assembly GCF_039880665.1 of Nonomuraea sp. B5E05. Taxonomy (NCBI): domain Bacteria; kingdom Bacillati; phylum Actinomycetota; class Actinomycetes; order Streptosporangiales; family Streptosporangiaceae; genus Nonomuraea; species Nonomuraea sp. B5E05. Next base: position 117,920 of record NZ_JBDPMJ010000025.1, on the reverse strand, counting down.
CCCGAGGTGACCGGCTCCGGTCCGTCGCACCCCGCACCAGTGTTGCCGGCCCCGCTGACGTCCTTCGTCGGTCGGGCGCGCGAGCGGACCGAGCTGGCCAGGATGCTCGATGCCCACCGTCAGGTGACCGCTGCCGGGCCGGGCGGAGTGGGCAAGACCCGTCTGGCGCTGGCGGTGGCCTCGGAAACGGCAGGCGAGTACGGCGACGGCGTGTGGTTCGTCGACCTGGTGCCGGTCACCGATCCTGGCATGATCGCCACCGCGGTCGCCGGGGCTCTCGGCCTCGGTGAGCAGCCGGGCCGCGACATCACCGAATCCGTGCTGACCGCGCTCGCCGACCGTCACGCGCTGCTGGTTGTGGACAACTGCGAGCACGTCGTGGACGGGGTGGCGCTGTTTCTCGAGCGGCTGCTGGGGGCGTGCCCCGGAGTGACGGTGCTGGCGACCAGCCGGGCACGGCTGATGGTGCCGTTCGAACGGGTGTATCCGGTCCCGCCGCTGTCGCTGGCCGCCGATGACGATTCGGATGCGGTCACGCTGTTCATGGAGCGGGCTGCCGCGGTCGGCCGGCCGCCGGATCCGCTGCCGCGTGAGACGATCGCCTCGATCTGCGAGCGGCTGGATGGCATGGCGCTGGCGATCGAACTGGCCGCGGCCCGGTATCCCGCCCTTGGGCTGGACGGCATCACCGCCGCCCTGTCCCACCCGCTCCGTATGCTCACCGGCGGCTCCCGCGCCGACGAACGGCACCGTTCGGTGCGGGCGGCCCTGGACTGGAGCCATGCCCTGCTGGAGCCGGACGATCGGGCGCTGCTGCGCCGGGTGTCGGTGTTCGTGGCGCCGTTCACCGCTGCCGCGGCCGCGCAGGTGACCGGGACGGGCGCGGAGGTTGCCGGGGAGTGGGAAGGCATCGTCGCCGACGGGCTGGCCCGGCTCGCCGAGCAGAGCCTGCTGGTGGTGACGGCCTCTCCGGGCGGGACCGAGTACCGCGCGTTGGAGACCATCCGCCAGTACGGCACGGAACGGCTCGCCGAGGCCGGCGAGCTGGTCGACATCCGGTCCCGGCACCTGCGCTGGTGCCTGGCCAAGGCCGCCGGTCTGGCGGAGGTACGAGCGGACTGGCGGGCCCGGTTCGACCAGGTGGCCGACGACCTCCGCGCGGCCCTGGCGTGGGCGGCCGACCGGCCGGAGCAGCGCACGGACGCGTACGATCTCGCCCGGCGCCTGGCCGAGCTGACCTTCACCCGTAACCTCACCGGCGAGTCCCAGCGGCGCTACGAGCAGGCGGCCGCGCTCGCGTCCGACCCCGCCGCCGGCGCGTCGATGCTCCGGCAGGCCGCGGCCGTGGCCGGCTGCCGGACGGCAGGTGATGACATGTACCGCCTCCGCCGGGAGGCCGCGGATGCCGCCCGCAGCGCAGGCGACACCGCCGGCGCCGCCGCCGACCTGGCGAGCGCCGCCACCATCGCGTTCCGGTTCTCGACCACGTTCGTACGGCTCCCGCCCCCGGAGGAGGCGCTCGCGCTGATCACAGAGGCGCGGGAGCCGGCCGGCGACGATCCGGCCGCGCAGGCAGCGGTGGCGCTGGCCGAGGCAGCGGTGCTCACCGACGCGTTCGGCGCCGCCCAGGGCCCGCCCGGCAACGCCGTACCGGAGACGATCGCGCGCGCCGAGCGGGCGGTCGAGCTCGCCCGCCGGACCGGCGACCCGCTCGCCGAGTCGGCCGCACTCGACGCCCTCACCGGCGCTCAGAGCTGGGCCGGCGACACGTTCGCCACCGCGACCACGACCCGGTGCCGGATCACGCTCCTGTCGTCCTCGCCGATCTCGCCGGCGGTAACCCACGAGCTGATCGACGCGCTCGGCATAGCCACCGAGGCGGGCCTCGGTGCGGGGGATGTGCCGGGCGCCCGCCGATGGGCACGCCAGCTGGCCGACCATCCATCGCTGGCGGAGGCCGGCCACCGCGCCACGTGCAGGCTGCTGATGGTGGACGCGCTGGCGGGCCACGTCGACGAGGTGCTCACCGGCAGCGTCCGGTTTCTCGAGGCGTGGCGGCGGGCAGGCAGCCCCGCCCTGTCGCTCCTCTGCCCGGCGGCGGCCGCTGTGGCGATGATCCATGGCCTCCGCGATGACCATGACGCCCAGCGCGAATGGCAGGAGATCCTGCATCAGCTCGGCACCCCACCGGAGCGTACCTACGGCTACGGGGCGGTCTTCGACGCGATCCTTCTGCTGCACCGCGGGCAGGCGCCGCAGGCTCTGGAGCGGATGGCCCCCGAGCCCAGGCAGGTGTGGAAGTGGGTCACCTGGATCTGGCACCACTGGTACGTCGCCCTGCGCGCCGAAGCCGCCGTGCTCGCCAGGAGCTCCGATGCCGGCGCCACCGTGGCCGAGGCCCGGACCGTCGTGGCCGGCAACCCGGTCGCCACCGCCCTGGTGGAGCGGGCCCAAGCGCTGCTCGACAACGATCAGGAGCGGCTGCTCGCCACGGCGGACGCGCTCGGCGCCGCCGGCTGCCGCTATCAGTCGGCGCGGACCCTGGCGCTCGCCGGAGGCGACCAGACCGCCCGCGGCGCCGCCGCGCTCGCCGGCCTCGGCCTCGGCCCGATGGGCCCCGATGACCTCGGCGCCGTGCGCATTACGCTGCACACGTGAACGCCGACGAAGTGCTCGCCGTTCACAACGGCTCCGCCGCCGAGGGCGTCCCCGTCTGGATCGATGGCGGGCAAGAGGCGCGGTGCATCGCTGCTGCCCCGACACAGGCCGTCCATGCCGCCGAAGTAGGTGTAGACGGCCATGGTCGACACGCCGGTTCCGGCCACCAGGGAGCGGAGCGTGACCGGCTGCCGGGCGGCGAAGCTGGGCGTCGACCCGGTCAAGCCGATCAACTGCTGGGCGTTGCGGCGCTAGGAGAGCCCGATCTGCTGGTCGAGATCGAGGCCACTGCCGTTCTCGACTGAGTCCGGAGCCTGGAAGGCCTCCGAGGCCAAGGCCGCGTGATCGGCTTCCAGGAAGTGCGCGGGAGCGCGGGTCCCGTAACCGCCGGCCCTGAGTGACGTCCTCCCTCAGGGCCGCGGTTTCTCAGGCTCGAAGGCCGGGCGCCGCGAGGCCGATCACCGGCGGTGCAGGGTGAACCAGTACGTCGGCACGGCGTTGGTGCCGGGCGTGACGTCGGTCAGATCCCAGCCGGTGAAGCGGGTACGCAGCTCATCGGCGGTGACGCCGCTCCAGCCGTCGTCGAAGCCCTCAGGGCCGTACCCGAACATCAGCAGCCGCGCTCCTGGCACGGCACGACGGGTGATGCCGGCGGCGTAGGCATCCCGGCGGTGGCGGGGAATGCCGCAGTAGCAACTCAGGTCGAAGAACAGGCTGAACCCGTCACCGACGGCGATCTCGTCCAGCCGGGTCACGTCGCCGCAGAGCAGCTTCGCCTGCTGGCCGGCGGCGTCGGCCTTGGTCCTGGCCTGCTCGATGGCGCGGTCGATCAGGTCCACGCCCACCACGTCCCAGCCGTGGCGGGCGAGGTAGACGGTGTTCGTGCCGGTGCCGCAGCCCAGGTCGAGCGCCCGCCCGGGCGGCAGCGCATCCTGCCCCTCCACCGTGTCGACGAGCTCGGGAGCCGGAACGCCGTTGTCCCACGGCGGCCTGCCGGACATGTAGTAGGCCTGCAACATCTCCTTGACGGCGACCTCCCTGCCATCGTCGTCGTCCCTTCCCTGGCTGAAGTGCAGCCACGCCGCGCGTTCCAGATCCATCACTGTCCCCCATTGCTAGAGTTGATTACTAGAGACGACATCTAGATATACAGTCCAGCACGACGGTTGTCCAGCCTGGAGTTCACGGGGAGAGCGGCGATCCTTGCCGTATCGACGCCGCCGGGGACGGAACCGGCGGCCTACAACTGCGGGTAGGCCCGGGGACGTTATCGGCCGATCGCCGTGCGGGATCCGGTGGCGGGTCCCGCCACCGATGCTCACGTCACGATGAGGCGGGCCCGCGCCCGAGCGTGCGAGCGAGGGCGATGCGGGTGAGCCGGCCCAGGCCGGCCGTGAAGAGCGGCGGCCACACGATCGGCCCGAAGGTGTAGCCGACCAGCACGGCGAGGGGGATCCACACGCGGTGCACGGCCCGGTGGGGAGCGCCCGGCGGGCGGATGCCCGCGAGCCGCGTCACATCGGGGAACACGAAGAAGCCCGCAGGCCTCGGCGATCGCCCTGACGGCCTCGCCACCGATCAATCAGGTGGGGAGAGCTGCCCGCGCAGCCATGCAGGATCGGGGTTGACGTGCACCTGGCCCGCCACCACAACGGTCGGCACGGTCTCATCGCCGTTGGTGGCCGCCCTCACCGCCGCCGCGCCGACCGGGTCACGCCAGATGTCGACCCAGTGCACCCGGCGTGCGCGGCGGCCCAGCCGGATCCGCAGTCGCAGGCAGTACTTGCACCCCGGTCTCCAGTAGACGATCGGCCGGCCGTCGACCGCGCTGCGGCGCTCCGCCTCCGCCGCAGCGATCGGCCGTGGGAAGGCCAGCGACGAGTTCAGCACGGCGAGGAGCCCGAACAACACCAGCGACAGTGCGACGGCCGCGCCGGGAGCACCCCTCGACACTTGGACGACCGCCACCAGCGAGCCGCAGACCGCGAGCACCACCGGCAGGACCCAAGCGCGCATGTGACGCAGGCTATCGGTGACGCGAATCAGGCTGACGGCCAGGGAGGCAGGTCGGGCACGTCCATCGCTCACATCAAGCGCACGGTGCAGCCCGTGTCCGGCGTGCCGGCGGGTCTCAGGCGTGGAGTTTCCGGCCGAGGAAATCCCTGATCAGCCGGGCCACTTCGTCGAGGGCGCTCTCCAGGAGGAAGTGGCCGCCTTCGAGGAGGTGGATCTCGGCCTCGGGCACGTCGGCGGCGAAGGCGCGGGCGCCGTCGGGACCGAAGATCTCATCGCCCTTGCCCCAGACGGCGAGCAGCGGTGGCTTGCGTTCGCGGAGGACTTCGTGCAGGCGGGGGTAGAGCGGCGGGTTGGTGGCGTAGTCAAGGAACAGGGCCAGTTGCACGCGGTCGTTGCCGGGGCGGGAGACCAGGGCGACGTCGTGGTGCCAGGTGTCGGGGCTGACGAGGGTCTCGTCGGGCACGCCGGTGAGGTACTGCCAGCGGATCGCGTCGAGGGTGAGCGCCTGCCGGACGGCCTTTTCGGTCTCGGGTGTCTGTTCGCGGTGGTAGTCCCAGACGGTGGTCCAGAAGCCGGGGACGAAGCCGGCTTCGTAGGCGTTGCCGTTCTGGGTGATGATCGCCGTGATCGCGTCCGGATCGTCCAGGACAAGCCGCCAGCCGATCGGGGCGCCGTAGTCCTGCACGTAGATGACGTAGCGGGAGACGCCGAGCTGGTCCAGCAGGCCCGACGTCAGCCCGGTGAGCGCGTCGAAGGTGTAGGCGAAGTCTTCGGCGGGCGGCGCGTCGGACAGCCCGAACCCCAGGTGGTCGGGAGCGATGACGTGGTAGCGGTCGGCCAGCGCCGGGATGAGTTCGCGGAACATGAACGAGCTGGTCGGGAAGCCGTGCAGCAGGACGATGGCGGGCGCGTCCTCGGGTCCGGCTTCGCGATAGAACAGCCGCCGGCCTTGCACGGTCGCGTAACGGTGGTGGACGTTCACCATGACTAACCCCTTCACTCCGAATGAATGGTTAGACTGAAACAGAAGAGGCTCTAACCTGTCAAGCACCGATCAGAGGTTAGGTAATGTTCGAGACGATGACATGGGCGGATGAAGACGTGCTGTTGGACCTGCTCAACAGCACTCCGGTCGTCGACGGGATCCAACAGGACCTCCTGGCCGACCCGGCCGAGGCGCGCACCTGGCTGCGGCAACGCGGAGGCGACGGGTCATCGCAGGAACGCGACGCCGTCCGGCAGGTCAGGGACACGTTGCAGCAGATCCTCCACGGCGACCTGCCGGGGAGCGCATTGGAGCCTTTCCTCGAAGGCGCCACCTACCGCCCGGCCATGTCGGAACAGGGCGTGGAATGGTCACTCGACGTAGCACCCGGGCGGGCGATGAGCGTCAGGGTGATCCTGGCCTGGGACGCGCTGGAGCGGACCCGGCCCGGGCGGCTGAGGCCCTGCGCCAACAGCGAGTGCGGGCTGTTCCTCCTCGATCGCAGCAAGACCAACAGGGCTCGCTGGTGCTCGATGGCCGTGTGCGGGAACCGGATGAAGGCCCGGCGGCACTATCAGCGCACGCACCAGCCGCCGGCCTGACAACGGACCCACGCGCATGTCGGCCCGCCCGGCCTCAGCGGCCTCACCCGTTCGAGCTTCGCGGCGGGCGACGAGATCCCGGCGCGGGGTTCCTGCGCATTTCGACGAACGTTTCTACACCTTCCTGCACAACACCATGTCCGATGCCGAGAGCGATGGCGTCGGCGTCTATGGGCCGGTCTTCGCTACCACGGGCATCGCCCGCCGCCCCGGTCACGACCGGGCGCCTCAGCCGGTACGGCGTGAAAGTTTCAGCGTTGATTGACAGGTGGAAAGCGCTTTCCTACGGTGTGGGCGTCCACGACGACGAAGGTGGTACGACAATGAGACGAGCAGTCGCGTTGCGACTCCATGCGGCGCTGGCCGCGCTGGCCACCGCGGCCGCGGTCGGTGTGACCTTACCGGTGACCCAGGCCTCGGCGGCGGCCGGCAGCGCCACCGGCTACGCGACCGGCAACGGCGGGACCACCGGCGGTGCGGGCGGGCAGACGGTGAGAGCCACCACCGGCACCGCGATCCACGCGGCCCTGTGCGGCCGGGCCAGCAGCAGCACCCCGATCACCATCGAAGTTGAAGGCACCATCAACCACGGCAACACCTCCAAGGTGTCGGGCGACAGCTGCAACACCGCCGCCGGCGTGATCGAGCTCAAGCAGATCAGCAACGTCACGATCATCGGCGTCGGCAACGGGGCCGTCTTCGACCAGCTGGGCATCCACATCCGCGAGTCCCGCAACATCATCATCCAGAACGTGACCGTCCGGAACGTCAAGAAGTCGGGCTCGCCCACGTCCAACGGCGGCGACGCCATCGGCATGGAGAGCAACGTCCGCAACGTCTGGGTCGACCACGTCACCCTGGAGGCCTCGGGCGGGGAGTCGGAGGGCTTCGACGGCCTCTTCGACATGAAGAACGACACCCAGTACGTGACCCTGTCCTACAGCATCCTGCGCAACTCCGGCCGCGGCGGGCTCATCGGGTCCAGCGAGAGCGACCGCTCGAACGGCTACGTCACCTTCCACCACAACCGGTACGAGAACATCGACTCCCGCACCCCCCTGCTGCGGGGCGGCATCGCCCACATCTACAACAACCACTACGTGGACCTGCACGAGTCGGGCATCAACTCCCGGGCCGGAGGCCGCGCCAGGGTGGACAACAACTACTTCGAGGACTCCAAGGACGTTCTCGGCACCTTCTACACCGACGAGGCCGGCTACTGGCAGGTCGGCGGCAACATCTTCGACAACGTGACCTGGTCGAGCCGCGGCGACGAGAACAACCCCGCCGGCCCCGACCCGCAGTCCAACACCTCGGTCAGCATCCCCTACTCCTACAGCCTCGACCAGGCCGGTTGCGTACCGGACGTCGTCCAGCAGACGGCCGGCGCCAACAAGGGCCTGCTGGTGTCGCCCGGCAACTGCTCCGACCCGCAGGAGCCCACGACGCCCCCGACCGATCCCACCGACCCGCCGACCACGCCGCCGCCCAGCGGGACCAACCTCAGCATCGGGGCCGGCTCCGACGGCTCCAGCAAAGCCGGCGGGACGAGCTACGGCAACGTGCGGGACGGCGACATGAGCACCTACTGGTCGCCTTCCGGCTCGACCGGCGACATCTCGGTCAAGTGGGGCTCCGCCACGACGGTCTCCAGGGTCGTCATCCGTGAGGCGTCGGGCTCCGCGGGCGCCATCGGATCCTGGCAGCTGCTCAACCACGACACCGGGGCCGTCCTGAAGTCCGGCAGCGGGGCGGGCACCATCACCTTCACCCCGACCTCACTGAGGAAGATCACTTTCAGGATCACCGGCGCGAGCGGCACGCCGCGGGTCGCCGAGTTCGAGACCTACGCCTCGTAGCTCCGTCTGCTGATCCGCGGGAACGTCCCGGAACCGCAGGCCGCTCCGTACACCGAACGCGAAGCGTGTCCCCCTCGTGCCGTGACCTTCCGGCACCAGGGGGACACCTCCAGGCGAGCCGGGCCAGGCGGACCGCCCCGCTTCACCACCACGCGAAGGCGAGCCAGGCGAGGAGAGGTGCGACCACGATCGAGATGAGGCCGTAGGTGAGCAGCCGGCGGAACAGGCGGGGCCGGACCGAGGGCTCGGCGGCGCCGAGGATGAGGCCGCCGGTGATGCCGAGCGGGTTGATGTCGACCAGCACCGACGCCAGGGCGAGGGCGAGCACGCCGCCGACCGGGGAGACGCCGGCGGCCACCAGCGGGGGCAGCAGCGGCATGACGGTCGCGAACACCGGCCCTCGCCGTCGGCCCTCATCGTCCAGCGGCTCATCCGCGCGAGGGCCGACGAGCTGGCCGGCGGTCCGGTCAGCTGATGGCGCAGGTGTTGACCACGTCCCCGGAGGTCTGGCGGGGAATGGTGGTACTAGGCGGGGGCCGGTGGCCGCCGGGGGCCGTCCAGCGTTCGAGGGCCTCGAACGCCGTCCGCATGCAGGGAAGCAGCGGCCGCATCCGGTCGGGGAACATGTCGTACTCGATGTCGAGGTGGGAGGCGCCCTCCATCCTGTAGTAGCGGTGCAGGGCGGCCCTGCCCCGCTTGCGCACCAGCGCGGCGTACGGGTCGCCGTGGACCGCGATCGGCAGCAGGGTGTCCAGCGTCCCGTGCACGGTGATCAGCGGCTTGCCGATGCGGCCGCTCATCGACGCCCGCCGCACCGCCTTGTGCACGCTCTTCGGGCGCGCGTAGTAGTCGTAGTCGGCGTCGCAGTTGGGCGTGCCGCTCTCGCAGAACGGGATGCCCGCCTCCAGGTCGCCGTCGTACTCCGGGTCGATCTCCTCGCGGGCGCGGCGCTGCGTGCCGTCCCAGATGTTGCGGTAGTTGAACTCCCACAGGAACTCCGAGCCGGGGGCGAAGCCGGCCCGCAGCATCGCGGCGTGCGCCTCGGGGTCGCCGTTCTCGGCGTACTTCGGGTAGTTGCGCAGCGCCACCGGCAGGTAGACCAGCGCGTTCGGGCCATTGTCCGGCGGCCAGTGCGTGCCTTCCGCGTCGACGCCGCCGTCGTACAACTCGGGGTGGTTCTCCAGCGCCCAGCGCACCAGCTGGCCGCCGTTGGAGATGCCCGCCGCGTACGTCCTGCGCAGCGGCTTGCGGTAGTGGCGGGCGACGGTGGCCTTGGCGGCGACGGTGATCTGGGTCATCCGGTGGTACCACTCGACGTAGGCGTCGCCTGGCCGCCTGCCGTCCTTGTAGAACTCCGTGCCGCCGTTGCCCTTGTCGGTCGAGGCGTAGGCGTAGCCCTTGGCCAGCACGAAGTCGGCGATCGTGAAGTCGTTGGCGTACTGGCGGCGGTTGCCCGGCGCCCCCGCGACGACCAGGCCGCCGTTCCAGCGCTGCGGGAGGCGGATCACGAACTGGGAGTCGTGGTTCCAGCCGTGGGTGGGGTTGCTCGTGGAGTCGTCACGGAAATAGCCGTCGATCTGGATGCCCGGCACCCCGCTGGGGTTGCGGGTGGCCGCGGAGTGCAGCCCCTGCCAGTCGGCGGCATCGGTGTGGCCCGACGCGACCGTACCGGCGGTGGTGAGGTCGTCCAGGCAGGTGGCGACCTGGTGTTGCGCGCCCGGTACGTGGACCTTGCCCATGTGGGAGCAGCGGGTGTCCGCCCGCGCGGGCGACGCCACCGGCACCAGAGGGACCGCCACGAGCGAGGCCAGCAGGGCCGAGAAGACAGCAGATCTGCGAAGGAGAAGGGGCATGTGCGACTCCCTGGGGTCCGGTCGGATGCGCTGACCGGGGTGGTTCAAGGCGCTGTGGAGGCCTTCTGTCTGACCACGGAGGTTACTAAGCGCATAGTCAGGTGCGGCGGGTCACTTGTCAACCGGTGACGCCTCCGCGGGGCGCGCGGGCCTACCTGCCCGCGGGGGTGACCAGTCGCAGCGCGAGACCCGCATAGAACTCTCCGAGTTGCTCCGGCGAGTCGGGGCCGTCGAGGCGGTACCAGCGGACCAGATCGATGCTGAGCGACAACATCGCGCGCGTGACCCGCTTGACGTCGACCTGCGCGAACGTCCCGTCGGCGACGCCGCGCGCGACCGCCTCCCTGAAGTATCCGTTCGTCTGGTGTCGCAGCTCCACGATCTCGCCGTAGTGCTCGGCCGTGAGGGAGTTCAGCTCCATCTGGCAGACCCGCGCGGTCACGTGGTGGCGGGCATGCCACACGGTGTACGCCGAGACGATGGCGCGCAGCCGGTCCGCCGAGCTCTCAAACGCCAGGACGGACGGGTCGCGTACGCTCTCCAGGACCCGCTCGTGGCCGACCCGGATGATCTCGAACAGGACGAGTTCCTTCGAGGGGAAGTGCACGTAGAGGGCGGCCGGGCTGAGCCCGACGCCCCCGGCGATGTCGCGCGTGGTCGTGGCGTGGAAGCCGTTCGTGGCGAAGCAGCGCACCGCCGACGACAACAGGCGGCGCTGCACCTCCCCCAGGTCCTGCCTCCACAGCTCGGGGGAATGGTCGCGCAGCCGGGGATCGTCCGCCAAGTCCTGTGCGGTGAATCGGGCCTGCCGTCTGGCCATCCGCGACCCTCGCCCCTTCGAGTGCATGGTTTCGATGCCGCCCGCCTGACAGGCCGGCCTTGCCCCGCCACGAGCATTCTATGAGCGACCATGCGCTCGCTCGCTTACCCGATTCCGTCAGGTGAGTGCCGGGACACCCGACGACGCCGAGCGGGCGCGACCGCGCGCGCCGTCGCCGTTCTACGGGCGGTCCAGCGGGCCGGAGGCACGCAGTGCGGCGCCCGGCCCGAGGGGGTTCCCAGAAGGCTTTTCCCGCCCGCTCCCGTCGCCCGGCGCGCACCTCAGCCGTGTCCATGCGGGATTCCTTGTCCGTCGGCCGTCTACCGTTCCGACGAGCGCCCGTCCCCGCGATCGACGACCTCGGCGAGGCGGGCGGCCAGAAAGTCGCGTTCGGCCTCGTTGTCGGCCAGGTCCATCGCGGTGCGGTAGGCGATGGCGGCCTCGCGGCGGCGGCCGAGCCGGCATCGACAGCGGCCCGGTCAAATCTTGGCGTACGTGCTCCGTGGGTCGCCCAGGAGCCCGTTAGCCGGGGGTGGGCGGCTGCGTGAGCCGGCCGAGTTCTTCCAGCGCCGTGACCAGGTCGGCGATCTGGTCGAGTGCGGCGAAGGCGTGGCCGGCCCCGGCCGGGTCGACGCCTTCGAACAGTTCCAGCCCGACGAACGCGGCGGAGACCGCCCTGGCCAGTCCGGCGACGTCGACGAGTTCCGCGAGCAGGCTGCCGGCCAGCACCCGTACGAGCACCTGCTCGATCTCCTCGGTCCACAGCGCGAGCCCGGCGGCGGTGGCGGGGGCCAGCCGTGGTTGCGTCTGCGCGCCGGCCAGCAGTTGGGCCAGGACGGCGACGTGGCCGCCGTCGCGCTCGGCGGCGTGCAGGTCCCGGCCCAGTGCCAGGAGCTCGCCGAGGGTGCGCACGCCGTTCAGGCGGTCGCGGTGGACGGCGACCCGCTGCTCGGCGCCGTGGCGGCAGGCGGCGGCCAGCAGCTCGTCGACGCTGCCGAAATGGTAGAAGACCAGCGCCTGGTTGACCCCCGCCGCGGCGGCGATCGTACGCGCGGAGGTCTTGGCGATGCCCTGCTCGGTGAGCGTCGTGAGCGCGCCTTCGAGCAGTTTCGTCCGCGTGTCGTTGCTCATGCTCGCGCTTCCTCGCGGACCGGCCGCAGATCGGCGCGTACGCCATGGGCGGCCACGTCGATGTGCTCGGCCGTGAAGGAGCCCTCGTAGCCGAAGAGCGGTCCGAAGTAGCGGTTGGAGACGGTGACCTGGATGCGGAAGCGCCCCGCCTCGTCGTCGTACGATTCCCTGACCACGGCGTCGCCCCTGATCAGGGCCGGCACGCGGGCGTCGACCGGGCCCTCGCGGAAACGCTGCTCGCCGGAGCGGATGACCAGGGCGCCGCTCCGGTCGGCCTGGACGTGCAGGTCGGTGGCGAGGTGCTGGTGCGTGCCGAGGTAGTCGACGACGCAGCCGCGTTCGGGGCTGAAGATCATCGTGGCGTCGAACCGTTGCGGCCGGCCGGGGAAGGCGAAGGTTCTGACGAAGGTGACCGTCTCGCGGCCGAAGGAGTCGCGGTAGGGGACGTTCTCGATGGCGAAGGGGATGTCGCGGCCGCTGCGCGGCACCAGAATGTGCCGTGTGCCGCCCAGTGCCAGGAACGGCCGCAGCCAGGTGCCTGCGTGCCAGACACGATCCATCACGCCGCGGCCGGCGCACGCCTCGCCGCTGCCGAGGCCGACGGAGAAGCGCCGCTGGATGCGCGGGTGGAGCCGGTCGAAGCCGGCGCCCAGGGCCCGCTGGAAGATCGAGGTCATGACCACCTCAAGGAGTTCAGGAGGGCGGGCGGGGTGGCGGCTGCGCGTCCGGGCGGGCGGCGCAGGCAGCGCCGGGCCGCCGGAGTGTCACGCGACGGCGGCAGCCAGAGCGCGGCGATCGCCACCGGTACGGCGGCCGGCGGCGCCACCGCCGCGGCCAACCCGATGGCCAGCGCGCGTGCCGCCACGTCGGCGAGCGCGTGCCGCAGCGACCGTTCGGGCGTGATGCCGCGCTCGCACCACAACCGCAGCCGGTCGAACGACCAGGCGGTGGCCCATCCCATCAGCGGGCGCACGACGAGGCGGTCGGCGATCCGGCCGGGGCGCCCCCAGCGTGGCTCGTAGTCGTAGCCGGTGAGGAAGCGGATGCCGTCCCCGCCGGGGAGGTAGCGCCAGTAGCCGCGGCCTCGCGCGATCGGTGAGAGGGGATGCGGGGAGGCGAAGCGGAGCGCCGAGGTGCGGGTGCCGTCGGGGCGCCGCTTCTCGCCCGCCGCGATGCCCGTTCCCGAGACGAGGAGGCCCGGCAGGAGGCGGACTCCGTACCTGAACCGCTGCGGCTCCCCCTCCGCGCGGGCCAGGTGGTCGATGCGGGTGAAGCGCAGGTCCCAGCGCTGGTGGTGTGCCGGATCCTGGGTGCGGCGCCAGAGCAGGTCCAGGTCGGCTCGTATGCGTGCCTCGACGTACAGCTGCATGGCCGCCCTCCGTTTTGAGCGATCGCTCAAAACCGAAGTGTACGATTTGAGCACCCGCTCAACAAGGGGGTGACCGCCGCTGACGGCGCCGCGACCCGGGGCGTGGCTCAGCCCGCGGAGACGAGCCCCACCCGGTAGGCGAGGACGACCGCCTGCACGCGGTCGCGCAGGTCGAGTTTCATCAGGATCCGTGACACGTAGGTCTTCACGGTCTCGACGGTGATGGACAGCTCCGCGGCGATCTCCGCGTTCGACAGGCCGGCGGCGATCTGTACGAGCACTTCGAGCTCACGGGGGGTCAGCGCGCGTACGACCTCCTGCCTGGCCGGGTTGGCGGTGTCGGCGGGGCGCAGGCGGGCTGCGTAGTGGCCGATGAGGGTGCGGGTGACGGCGGGGGCCAGCAGGGACTCGCCGCGGACGATCGTACGCACGCCGTTGGCCAGCTCCGCCGGTCTGGCGTCTTTGAGCAGGAAGCCGGCAGCCCCGGCCCTGAGCGCTTCGTAGACGTACTCGTCGACGTTGAACGTGGTGACGACCAGCACCTTCACCGGAGCGGCGATGCCGGGCCCGGCCAGCTGCCTGGTGGCCTCGATGCCGTCGAGGACGGGCATCCGGATGTCCATCACGACGATGTCCGGGCGCAGCCGCCGCGCCGCCTCCACCGCCGCGCGGCCGTCGGCGGCCTCACCGACCACCTCCATGTCGGGCTGGGCGGAGAAGACGGTGACGTAGCCGGCCCGCACGAGCTCCTGGTCCTCGCAGATGAGCACCTTGATCGGGGTGTCGGTCATGCCTGGCTCCTGGTGGGGATGAAGGCGCGGACACTGAACGTGCCGTCGGGCCCGCCCGCGGCGACCAGATCGCCATCGAGCATGCGCACCCTCTGGCGCAGCCCGTCGAGACCGCGCCCGCCCGAGGGCAGCGCGGGGGCCGCGCCGGCGGGCCCGTCGCTGGCCACCTCGATCGCGAGGCGATCGGGATCGTGGTGCACCGTGACCCGGGTGGGCCGTCCTGCCGCGTGTTTCATCGCGTTGGTGAGCGCTTCCTGCACCACCCGGTAGGCGGCCAGCTCCACGTCCACGGCCTGGGGCCGCGGCTCGCCGTACTCGGACAGCTCGACGGGCTGGCCGGACGCGCGGGCCTGCTCGACGAGGTCGCCGATCCTGCCCGGCGCCGGCGTGCGGTCATCCGCGGCGCCCGACTCGCCGGTCGCCTCCAGCACGCCGAGCAGGTGCCGCAGCTCCGTGAGGGCCCGCCGCCCGGTGTCGCCGATGGAGGCCAGCCCGGCCTCGGCCCGGTCGGGCGCCGCGCCGACCACGAACTGTGCCGCGTCGGCCTGGACCACCATGGCGGTCACGTGATGCGTGACCACGTCGTGCAGCTCGCGGGCGATGCGTGCCCGCTCGGCGGCCTTGGCCACGTCCGCGGCGAGCCGCCGGCGTTCGGCCTCCTCCGCCTGCCGGCGGCGCATCCCCGCGCCGGCCATCCAGATCACCACCAGCGCCAGGTAGAACGCGAGGAAGTCCTGGACACGAGTGGGCGACCCGAGGCTGCTCAGGACGACCGCCAGCGCGGCATAGGCGGCGCTCGCCGCCGCGGCGAGGCCGAGACGGAACCGCGCCTGGTGGGCTCCGGCCGCGTACACCGCCAGATAGAGGCCGATGCTGGCGAACGTCGGCGGGTAGGACAGCGCCTGGTGCGCGGCGAAGGCGGCGCCGATGACCGCCAGGCAGGCCGCGGGCCGGCGGCGGCGCACGGCCAGCGGCGCGGACTGGGCCAGGACCAGCACCACGGCCAGTGCGTCCGCCGGGCGTCCTGGCAGGTCGCCGAGCTGCGCCGAGATGGCGGACAGCGTCGGCACGAACGCCAGCAGCGTGAGCAGCACCGCCAGCGTGCCGTCCTTGGCGAACGTGGAGCGAGCACGCCAGGAGCGCGGCCAGGAGCGGACGGCGCTCGGGACGTTCGCGAACACCCGGCAAGACTAATGGCGGCCGCTGGGCACCGGGACACCGTGTTGCCGGGGTCAGCATGGGAAGCCGAGCCGGGAGCTGGTTGACTGGGGCCGTCACCACGCGGTCGCTCCAAACGGGGGATTTCCATGCGCACTGTCGAACCCCAGGTCTTCGTCGTCGCCCGTCCGTCGCTCGACTACGACGAGCTGGCCCGCTATCTCGCGGAGGTCGGCGGGGAGAGCTGGCTGGAGCGGCTCGACCGCGGCGACCTCGACGCCCAGAACCTCGCCGAGTTCGCCGGTCGGCTCTGCTACCGCTCCTTCGAGCCGGGGCTCAATCCCAACGTGGTCCGGATCAGGAAAGACCAGGACGACTACCTGCGTAACATCCTGGCCAGCGCGCACGGCTCGGTCCTCGAGCACATCAGCTTCAGCTTCGTGCTGCACAACGTAAGCCGCGTCCTCACCCATGAGCTGGTCAGGCACCGTCCCGGCGTGGCGATCTCCCAGGAGTCGCTGCGGTTCGTGCGCCTGGACGAGCTGCCGTTCTGGTTCCCTGAATGGGCGCAGGAGGACGACGAGCTGATGAAGCGGGCCACGGCCGTCCTGGAGCAGCTGGAGCAGTTCCAGCGGTGGATGGCCGGCCACTTCGGGCTCGACGAGGCAGGCGTGCCGTTCTCGGAGAAGAAGCACCGCACGTCGTTCATGCGCAGGTTCGCTCCCGAGGGCCTGGCGACCGGGCTGGTGTGGACCGCCAACGTGCGCACGCTGCGGCACACGATCGAGGCCCGCACCGCCGTCGGCGCGGAGGAGGAGATCCGCCTGCTGTTCCAGCGCATCGGTGAGCTCATGCGCGAGGAGGCGCCCGCCCTCTTCGGCGACTACGTGGTGGAGGACGGAGCCTGGGTGCCGGGCTGGCGCAAGGTCTGACCCGGCGGACGCTCCCCCGGCTGCACGAAGCTGCACGGCGCGACCCGAACAGCCCGGCGGCCCACCGGCACGGCGCCCGGGCAAGCCGGCGGTACGGCCGGGTCAGCCGCCGGCGGGCAGACGGTCGAGCGTGCGGGTGAGGGCGGCGCGGCCGGCGCGCAGAGCGGCGGCGGGATCGGTCCCGGCCGGGCCCTGCCAGCGGAGGTGGACCATGGTGGTGCCATGGCGCACGCCCACGGCGACGTGCGCGACCTCGTCGGGCGGGGTGGGACGGCCCAGCAGGTCGGTGCGGCGCGGCGGGTCGGGGCGGCTGATGGCGAGGGTCCTGATCTCGCCCTTCCACGGCCCCCGGTCGAACGGCTGCAGGGCGGGTTCGATGCTGAAAAGCATCCCGCTGTCGGCGTGGCAGGGCACGATCTCGCCCTCGTCGGTCGGTAAGCCTCCTCCGTCCCACCTGAGCGGCTGGGCGCGTGCCTGTTCGGCGGTCTGCTCGTCGGGCAGGAACAACACGTCCTCGCGGACGGAGACCTCGCCGATCAGGCGGCGGGTGACGCCGGGCGCGCCGTCGTAGGCGATCTGCTCGTGGGAGCTGTCCCCGCAGGTCAGTTCGTGCGAGCGGAGCATGTTTCCTGGGCTGGTCCACGCCGTCATGTTCCTGCCGTACGCGGACGGCGGAGGCAGGGCCGCGGCGATCTCGGCCGCAGCCGACCGCGTCGTGGCGGCGGCGGGTGCCGGCCCGGTGCGGTCGCCGCCCACGGCGGCCAGCACCGACGCCGCCGTCACGGCGCCCCGGAGCAGCGGGCGCCGGTCGGGCTCACCGCCTGGCTCGAACGGCCAGGCCCACGTCACCTCTGCCAGCAGCCCGCCACGCGCGGCCACGATCGTCGCGCCGGCACCCGAGTCACCGTGCTCCGTCCAGTATTCGGAGGTGACCAGGGTTTGCACGCCGCGCCAACCCCAGCGTTCGAAGTCGGTCACGTCCTTGAGCTTGTCGTCGTCGGAGTGGCCGCACTCCTCGGTGCCGCGGCGGGCCGCGGCCACCCCGCGGGCCGCCTCCTCCGGCGAGGTGATCCAGAATCTCGCCTTCAGCGGCTCGTCCATCTCCGGGAAGAGCAGCTCGCCGCTGTAGGCGGGCACGCCTTCGGGCGGCAGCCGCGCGTCGATGGTCTCCGGCCAGCACCACGGCAGGAGAGGGATGCCCGGGGTCGTGACATAGGGGGCGTAGGTGACGTCGTCGTCCACATGGCCGCGCAGGCGCTCGGCGATCTCCTCGACCGAGGCCACCGCCCGCTCAGGCATCGGCAGGGCGGGCGTCTTCAGCTGGTCGAAGGCGCCGAGGGTGAACAGGAGGGTGAAAGCCGCGACCGCGATACGCAGCCCCTGGCGCCTGGCAAGATCCACAGTCGGTATGACGCCGCGCACCCGGCAGAGGTTGGCCGCGACGCCCTCCTTGTGATCGCCGGGAGGGCCCGCGATCGCGATGGGAGCCGTCATCGGCGCGGGTCGGCCCCGGGCTCACCCGGCGGCGGGTGCCACCGGTTGCCTGAGCATCGTCCTGGGCCGAGTGACGTTCAGGCAGGTGACGGGCCCGTAGTGGACCACTTTCGGTGTCACGGCTCCTCCAGAGGAATCATCAGATGGGTGACCAGCCGATCGGGTGGGGTGGTCGCCGGGTCGGACACGTACACCTCGCGGATCGGGCCGCGGACGGGGAATTGCCGCTCTGCGCACCAGGACAGCAGCGCGTACGCGGTCAGCCCGATCTGGCCGTAGGGGCCGACGTGCGTGGCGCGGGCGAACCGGCCGCCTGGCAGCACGTCGAGCGCGGCCCCCGCCACCCGCTCCTCGCTGACCAGGGCGACGGTGATGGTGACGGGCTCGCCGAAGTCGAGCGGGAACAGGCCGATGAGCTCGGGAGCGGCGTCCGGCGGCCCGGCCCGCAGCAGCCCGGCGATGGCGGCCGAGGTGGCCGCGCCGATCTGTGACGGATCCGCCGCCGCCGTCGTGACCGCCGCCACGCGCCGCGCCGGTTCCGTGATCACCGTGACGGGGGTGGACGGCAGGCCCTCCGCCATGACGCGCTCCAGGGCGGCCAGCGTCGACCGGCGTCTGGCCAGCTCGGCTTCCAGCCGCTCGTGCACCTCCTCCAGGACGCCGGACGTGCCGGACAGCACCTGCGCGATGACGGCGAGCGGGACGTCGAGCGAGCGCAGCAGCCCGATCGACAGCGCGTCGCGCGCCTGCTCGTGCCGGAAGTAGCGATAGCCGGTGTGCTCGTCGACGTACGCGGGCACCAGCAGCCCGAGCTGGGCGTAGTGCCGCAACTGTTTGACGCTCAGCCGGCTGAGCCTGGCGAACTGCCCGATCGGCAGCAGTTCCTCGTCCATGCCCCCAAGCATGGTGGCTCCCTCTGTGGGAGGGTCCACCCGGGCGTGGCGGGTGGCCGGCCGGCGGTTCCTGCGCGGGCGCGGCGGCGTCGGTGCAGGAACGGCCGGACCGGTGGTCAGCCGGCGCTTCCTGGGGCGGGTACGGCGTGTTCGGCGGCGCGGCTGACCTGCTCCCAGGCGGCCCAGGTCTCCATGCGCCGCCGGGAGACGTCGAAGGCCAGGTCGTAGACCATGCTGCCGAGCAGCAGCCGCAGCGGCGGGTCCGCGCTGTCGACCAGCTTCAGCAGCGCTTCGGCGGCGAGCCGCGGCTCGCTGTCGATCGACCCCTCGGCCCACTGTTTCTCCAGCTCGGCGCGCAACGGGCCGTACTCAGGCGCGGGCGACGTCGTCGTCATGCTGGTGTAGAGGTCGGTCCAGTAACCGCCGGGCTGGACGATGCTGAGCTTGACGCCGAACGGCGCGGCCTCCATCGCCAGCGCCTCGCTCATGCCCTCCAGCGCGAACTTGCTCGCGCTGTACATCCCCGTGCTGGGGAAGCCGCCCAGGGCGCCGATGCTGGAGATCTGCACGATGTGGCCTGAGGCCTGGGCACGCAGGTGCGGCAGGACGGCCTGGCAGACCCACATCGCCCCGAAGAGGTTGACCTCCAGCTGGGCGCGCGCCTCGGCCTCGGTGAACTCCTCGATCATGCCCGAGGACATGGTCCCGGCGTTGTTGACCACGATGTCGAGCCGGCCGAAGTGCTCGACTGCGGTGCCGACGGCGGCGAACACCGCGTCGCGGTCGGTCACGTCGAGCGGCAGGGTGAGGAGCCGGTTTCCGTACCGGTCGTCGAAGTCCTGGCGCTTGATGGTCCGGGCGGCGGCGGCCACGTGATCGCCGCGTTCCAGCGCGGCGAGGGTGAACGCCCGGCCCAGGCCGCGGCTGGCTCCCGTGATGAACCAGGTGCGGGTGGAGACGGTTTCCTGGGTGCGCATATGGGGAGCTCCGATCGAGTTGCTTGGCCTGTCCAAGGCGAGACGGTCCGTCTCGTCTTGTGACGGGACAGTACAGGGCTCCCCCTCGCCGAGTCAAGACGGACCGTCTCGTCTCGATTTTGTTAGGTTGGCGGCATGACGACACAGCGCAAGCCGCCCTCCCCCGCGCCCCGCCGGAGCGAGGCATCCCGGCGGGCCATCCTCGCCGCGGCCTTCGAACTGGTGCAGGAGGTGGGATACGCCAGGCTGAGCATCGAGGGCATCGCGGCGCGGGCCGGTGTCGGCAAGCAGACGATCTACCGCTGGTGGCCTTCCAAAGGGGCGGTCCTCTTCGACGCCTTCCTCATGCTCAGCGAGCAGCCGGACGGCGGAGCGAGCGCCCTGCCCGACACCGGCGATCTGGAGGCGGACCTGAAGGCGGTGCTCAGGGCCACGATCGAAGAGCTCAACGACCCGCGCTACGACGAGCCGATGCGCGCCCTCAACACGGAGATCACGCACGATCCCGCGCTCGCCGCCCTCTACGCCGAACGGCTGGACGGCCCGATGAGAGAGCTGAAGAAGGGGCGGCTGCGCAGCGCCCAGCGGGCCGGGCAACTGGCCGAGGACCTCGACCTCGACGTGGCCGTCGACATGATCTGGGGGCCGCTGCTCAACCGCTGGCTCCAGCGCGCCGGAGGGCTGACCCCCGGCTATGCCGACAGCGTCGTCGAGACCGCCCTCAACGGGCTGCGCCCGCGTCACTGAGTCGTACGCCGGCTGGGACGTCCGGGGCGGAGCAGGCCGATACCTCCGCCGCCTGGGTGCGCCGCGAACGCCGGTGCGCCGCCCCGCTGGTGGACCTCTCCCTGCTGCTGTCCCTGGTCACCCGCTACGTGCAGACGCCCGAGCCGGCCGGGGGCCGCGGACCGGTTACCGGTGCCCGCGTTGGTGTTCATCGCGGCCGCGCGCAGCGACCGCCGCCACCTCTCCGGGGCGCCACGGCGCCGGCCGGACAGCGCATCGGTGATCAACGCCAGCATCGACAGACCGGGGGACAGCGTCACCGGCACCGGCACCCGATCGAGTGCTTCCACAACCAGACTTGTCCGCATCCCCGCTCCCCCGACGCGAGCCCCTTCCCGTGCAGCGACGCACGGGAAGGGGCTCGCGTTTTCCGTTCTTCTCGATCAGCTCTCATGCGCTCCGCCGGACGATGGATGCTCCGGCCAGGTCGCTGCGGTTGCCCGGTCTTGATGGCCGGGCGGCCGTCTCACCTGTCGATCGGCTTGTGGACGTCGTAGGTGAGCTGCACCATGCCGTTGCCGAACCGGCGCTCGCCCGTGAGGGAGAGAGCGGTTCGCAGCCCGTCCGGCAGGACCGGGGCCGGCCGAGAAGACGACCTTCTGGGCGGCCTGCCAGGTCGCCGCGAACGCCGCGGACTCCGGTGACTGGGCGGCCACCGCCGGATCGGTCTCCCACCCCGCCATCGCCTCATACGTCCGCCGCCCGTACAGGTAGGTGCTCACCGCGCCGGCGTCGGCGTTGAGCGCCGCGATGACCTCCTGGTCGGGGACGGCCCAGGAGTAGTCGCCGTGGGCGTCGGTATGGTAGCCGTCCAGGGACGAAGCAACCGAGTAGATCGAACTCTTCCTTTCCATCGGTTTCCCGGTTGAGACGACGACGGCACGCAAAACTCATCGGCGCGCGCCCGGGGCGCCGGTCAGCCGCCGATCGCGGAGGCCGGTGCGAGTCGTAGCGTGAAGGCCGGCTCGGGGTGCGGGATCTCCGGCAGCTCGACCCTGGCCCCGTGCGGGGTGGAGGTCCAGGGCAGGGCGAGGCCGTCCGCGCGCAGCCGTGCCTCGGCTCCGGGCTGCAGGGTGAGGTCGAGTTCGACGTGGGCGGCCGGTGGGGTGCCGAGCACGATGGCGTGCACGGCGTCGCCGGCGGCGGTGTAGCGGATCTCCAGGCCGTCACCGGTCTTGCCGGTCGGCCGCCGCCAGGGGCGGGTGCCGTAGATGGCGGCGCCGTGGTGGCGCAGCCACAGGCCGATCTCGGCCAGCCGTCTGGCCTGTGGCCAGGGGATCTCGCCGGTGCCGGTGGGCCCGACGGCGAGCAGGAAGTTCCCCCCGTGGGCGACGCAGTCGGCCAGCTCGTGGATCAGGTCGGTGGCGCTGTCGTAATGCTCCTCCAGCTCCTGCCGGTTGTAGCCGAAGGAGGTGCCCATGCCGCGGGTCGACTCCCACTTGCGCCCGGCCGGCGCCGAGCCGGCGTAGTCGCTGTCGAACTCCAGGGTCGCGAAGTCCGCGAGCTCCTCCTCCGAGCCGGTGGCCGAGGCGGTGAAGCGGTCGTTGACCACTCCGTCCGGCACCAGGGCGCGGTACCAGGCGATGAGGGCGGCCGGGTCGGCCTCGGCGGGGTAGCCCATGTCATTCCAGAGGATGGAGGGCCGGTAGCGCTCGATCAGTTCGCGCCAGTGGGCGTCGGTGTAGCGGGCGAAATCGGCCCGCTGGGCGGGGTTGGCGCCCATCTCTCCGGTGAGCGGCAGCCCGCCGAAGGTGTAGTCGACGCCGCCGGTGTACAGGGCGCCGAAGCGCAGGCCGCGCTCGCGTACAGCGGTGGCGAACTCGCCGGCCACGTCCCGTCCGGCGTGCCAGCCTGGACGGTCCGGCTCGATGGCGCTCGGCCACAGCAGGAAGCCGTCCTGGTGCTTGGCCACGAGCACGGCGTACCTGGCGCCGGCCGCGGCGAGCAGATCCGCCCACGGACCCGGCTCCCACCGGGCGGCGTGCCCGCGGAACTCATCGGCGAAAATGTCGTACGGCTGGTCGCCGTAGTGCTCGGCATGGTGGCGGGCGGTGGAACTGCCCGGGGTGAGCAGGGTGTTGAGATACATCTCCGCTGCGGGGAACTCCCGCATGAGCGTGTCGGTGTCCGGTACGTCCTCGCCGAACGACCACGGCGGCGCGTAGGCGGGGATCGAAGCGGGGGTCCAGACGACCATGACGCCGAATTTGGCATCGTCGAACCACTGCGGGGGCGTGCTAGCCATGGAAGGGATCCTTTCGGGGATATCGCGGGGGCTTGCCGCATGTTCCGCGGCGAGGTGGCTTAACCGTTCTCGGGCAGCGGATGGACCTGTTCCTTGGGCCAGAGCCGAAGGCTGACAGCGGGGCTGGGGTCGAGCTGGTCGGGCAGGCGCACGCTGACGCCGTACGCGGTGCGCTGCCAGGGCAGCCAGGTGCGGCGGCCGGCGAGCGTGACGCGGACGCCGTCCTCCAGCCGCAGGTGCAGCTCCAGCCGCCGTTCAGGTGGTGTGCCGAGGACGATGGCGTGGATGGCGTCGGTGGAGGCGGTGTAGCGGACCGGCTGGGCGTCGCCGGTCAGGCCCCTGGTCTGGGTCCAGGGACGAGCGCGGTAGATGGCTTCGCCGTTGTTTTCCAGCCAGTAGCCCAGCGCGAGCAGCCGTTCGGCCTGCAGCCACGGGATCGTGCCCGCGGCGGTGGGGCCGACGTTGAGCAGCAGGTTGCCGCCTCGTGACACGATGTCGGCGAACATGTGGATGAGTTGCTCCGCGCTCATGTGGCTGGCGGCCGTCTCCATGCGGTTGAAGCCCCAGGCGGTGCCGAGGGTGTGGCAGCACTCCCATTTCCGGTCCGGAGTTCCTTCGGTGGACTGTTCCGGTGTCAGGAAGTCGGAATATATTTCCGGTGCGCCGTCATCGCCGGATACGCCGTCCGCGAATCGGTCGTTTATCACACCGTCGGGCACCTGCCGCCAGTAATGCTCGAACAATTCTTGTACGTTCGAGGTGCCCGGATGGGAATAGTCATTCCACAGCAGGGACGGACGGTAGCGCTCGATCAGATCGTGCCAATGGTTATCGACGTAGGCGCGATAATTCTCGCCCTTCGGCATGCCGTTCATGAACGCGTCGAGGTCGGCCAGCGGCAGCCCGCTGAACGTCCAGTCCTGCCCGCCGCTGTAATAGGTGCCGAAGCGCAACCCCTGCCCCCGTACGGCCTCGGCCAGTTCGCCGACGACATCGCGGCGGGCCTGCCAGCCGTCGCGGAACGGATTGGGATGCCCGCTCGGCCACATGAGGAAGCCGTCGTCCATCTTGGTGGTCATGACCACGTACCGGGCTCCGGCACGGGCGAACAGCCGCGCCCATGGCGCCGGATCCCAAGCCGGCAGCACCTCCTCCCGAAAGGCGGTGACCAGGGCGTCGTAACCGGCGCCTGGGAAGTGCTGCTCGTGATAGCGCTGGGCCGGGCTGCCCGGTATGGCCATGCTGTTCCAGTGCATGTCGGAGTAAGGATTGAGGCGCATGCCCAGATTTCCCGTGGCGTCTTCTTCGAGGAGCCGTTCCAGGCTGATCACCGGGGCATACGCGGCCACGACGGCCGGATTCCAGTGGATGAAGATGCCCAGTTTCTCCTCGTCGAACCAGGTGGGGGTACGGCGCGCCGTCACCGTTTCGACGGCAGCATTGTCCACGTTCGCTCCTTTGTTGCATGCCGGATCGCCGGCGTGTGCCGCCGGATTCGGTGATTGATGGAATTTCTCCCGGACGTGTTACCGGCTTTGCCGGGCCGGCGGATTTCCCGTCCGCTCGGCAGCGATGCTACGAAAAAAATCGCGCTATACGCATATGCGATTTTGTGTGATGCTCGTCACAGCAGCCATAACGGTGCGGCCAGCCCGGGCCGCGAGAGCCTGATGGGTCCGGCACGCTACGAAGGTGTAGATCGCGAGGTGCTTCGACCTCGTACGCTCAGGGAGCATGGGTCACCGATTCTCACGTCGTGGCTTCCTGCCCCTGACCGATGCCGCGGATAAGGAGGTCGGAACCTTGGTGTTACGGCAGCAGTTGATGGTGTTGCAGCGGCAGGCGGGCAAAATGCGGCCGGCTCGGGGGAACGCTTCGTGGGGTTATCAGTGCATTCATGGTGAGCTGGCCGTACTCGGTATCTAGGTCGCCGCTTCCACCGTGTGGGAGATCCTCAAGGCGCACGGTATCGACCCGTCTCCGGAGCGGACCTCCGCGGCCTGGGCCGCGTTCCTGCGCAGTCGGGCAGGCGCCCTGTCGGCGTGCGACTTCTTCGCGGTCCATCCCCTCACCGACGTCCGCTGTACGCTCTGGCCTCTGACACTGCCCCAGCCCGGATCACGGCGCTCGACATCCATCGACGTGATCGACTCGGCGGCGTTCTGAGAGAGTGTCGACATGTGGCTTGACCTGGTCGGACGATTAACCGGCACCCCGCAACGCCAGTGACAGAGTGGTCAGACGGGTCTCTCCTGTTCCGGCCCAGACCGTGCACACGTGCCATCCTCCGTACCCCGGAAGAACCCGGCGGGCTGACCCCGGAACAGGGCCCACCAAGCATGGCCTTCGCCGTGACATGAGCGGCTCGGCTTCTCCGTTGTAACTCTGACGAGGCTGCAAGGTTCGCTTAACGCTACGGCCCGCGTGCTCGCTCCCTCCAAAGAGGCTCTTGACACCCCGCTCAGCCCGCCATATCTCCACGACGAACCGGGGCCTGCTACCGGGCGCTCCGATGCTTACCCGGACGGGACTTTCACCCGCAGGCCTGGACCAGCTTCCAGGACGCAACATGCCCCGGAGTCTCGGCGGCTAGCCCTCGATGATCCGGTCGAGCCAGTCGCCCAGCAGCAGGCTCTCGGAAGGGCTGAGGACCTTCAGGTCTCCGAGGGCGGCCTTCAGGGTGATGGCGCCGGCCACGACGTCGCCGCCGGCCCGCGCTGAGCCGGCCCGCGCGGAATCGGGGGCCGGGGCGGGCTCGGTGATCGCGTGGATGACGGCTTCGCGGACGATGCGGGCGGCCTCCATGTCGCGGTCGGCCTCAGGCGTGGCGATCAGGGCCAGCGTGGTGCCACGCCCGGCCGCGTGGACCACGCGCGCCGCCCGCTCCTCCGGGACGCGGAGCCGGCCGGCCAGGGCGACGCGGTGCACCAGCCCGGCGAGGATCTCCGCGGCCTGCTTGGCCCCTTCGGGTTCGGCGCCCGGTCGCGGGCTGCCGTAGATCAGCGAGTAGAGGGCGGGCTCGGCGAGACCGAATCCGATGTGCGCGTCCCAACCGCGCCGCAGGTCGTCCACGGGATCTCCGCTGGGCGTGATGCGGCGCTTCTCCGCGATGTACGACGTGAGCCCCCGGCTGGCCACGGCGTCCAGCAGGCCCTGCTTGTCGCCGAACAGCCGGTAGAGGATGGGCGCCTGCACGCCGGCGGCCTTGCAGACAGCCCTGGTCGAGACGGCGTCCCTGCCTTCACGCGCCAGCAGGTCCGCTGCGGCGTCGAGGATCGTGTCCCGCTTGCTCGAGCTAGCCATGTAGCGATGCTAACAGGCATTCCCTCCTACCGATAAATCGACTGCTAACAACATCTTGTTATCGTCTTCACGACAGTGCTAACTTGATGCTGTTAGCAGTTGAGCAAGGGGAATGTTCATGGACACCGCATCACGTACCGCCATCGTCACCGGGGGCTCGCGAGGGATCGGCCGCGCCGTCGCCGCCAGGCTCGCCGCGGCCGGCCAGGACGTCGCCGTCCTCTACGCCTCCAACGCCAAAGAGGCGGACGCCGCCGTCGGCGAGATCGAGGCGGCCGGAGCCCGCGGGATCGCGCTCAAGGCCGACGTGGCCGACGAGGACGCGATCGCCGGCGCCTTCGACACCGTCGAGCAGCGCCTCGGCCCCATCGACGTCGTCGTCAACGCAGCCGGGATCATGGCGCTGCAGCCGATCCGGGAGCTGGACCTGGCCCAGCTGGACCGGCAGTTGCGCACCAACGTGCGGGGCACGTTCGTCACGGCCAAGGAGGCCGCCCGCCGGATCCGTCCCGGCGGCGCCTTCGTCGCCTTCTCCACCAGCGTCACCCGCCTGCACCTGCCGGCCTACGGCGCGTACGCCGCGACCAAGGGCGCGGTGGAGGCCCTCATCCCGATCCTCGCCAAGGAAATGGGCGACCGCGACGTCACGGTCAACGCGGTCGCGCCCGGCCCCACGGCCACGGAGCTGTTCTTCAAAGGCAAGTCCCAGCAGGTCATCGACCGGATCGCCGGCCTCAGCCCGATGAACCGGCTCGGCACCCCGGACGACATCGCGGAGCTCGTCGCCTTCCTCGCCGGGCCCGGCCGCTGGATCAACGGCCAGATCGTGTTCGCCAACGGCGGCGCCGCCTGACGTCGCACGCAGCCAACGAGAAGGGACCACCATGGAGACGCACACCACCGCAGCGCAGCACACCGTGGACCGGCAACACACCGGCCGGTTCGTCACCTACACCGCAATCGCGGCCGTGGTGGCCGCGGCAGCCGCCTACACCAGCACCGCCCTGGGCCTGGAGGCCTGGGTCATGTTCGCGGGCTGGGTGGCGTGGTTCACCCGGCCCACCTCGGTCCGCCTCGGCATCCACGCCGTCATCTGCCTGTGGCTCGGCATGGCGCTCGCCGTGCTGGGGCACACGATCGTGGGGCTGGCCACGCCATTCGCCGGCGCCCTGGCGCTGCCGCTCGGGGTCTTCGTCCTGGCCTCCGTCGCGGTCGGCCTGCGTACGACACCCGTCGTCAACAACATGCTCGCGTGGTTCGTGGGCCTGGTCACCTTCTTCGCCGCGGAGCCCGAGCACGTGATCCCCGGGCTGCTCACCCTGGTCGCGGGCACCGCCCTCGGGGCCGTCGCCGGCTTCACCTGCCAGCGGTTGCAGCACCGGTTCGCCACGTAGCGGCCGCAGCCGGGGGCGTGCCGTCCCCGGCTCGCCGTGCCTGACCGACATGAAGGACGGATCAGCCATGCTCCTCATCCCACGTACCGGCGGGCGCCTCAGAGCCGCCACCGCTCTCCTCTGCGTCATGACCACGCTGCCCGGCTGCGCCCCACCGGAGCCCGGCGCCGGGCAGAACGGCGCCGCACAGAACAGCCCCGCACAGAACAGCACCGCTCAGGGCAGCACGGCTCGGGTCACGCGCGGGCTGGTCCCCGGCGCGGTCACCGAGATCGCCCGCGGCCTGGCCATGCCCTGGGGCCTGGCGTTCCTGCCGGACGGCTCCGCCCTGGTGTCCGAGCGCGCCTCGGCCCGGATCCTGCACCTCCGGCAGGGCCGCAACCCCACGCCGGTCGGCACGGTGCCCGGCGTCGAGGTGAGCTCCGAGGGCGGCCTCCTCGGACTGGCCGTCTCGCCGTCGTTCGAGCGGAACCACACCGTGTACGCGTACGTGTCCGCCTCGCCCACCAACCGCGTCGTCGCCCTGCGTCTGGCCCTCGACCTGCGCTCCCTGCGCCAGGAGCGGGTGATCCTCGAAGGCATCGAGACCGCCGACCGCCATCACGGCGGGCGCCTGCGCTTCGGGCCCGACGGCAACCTCTGGATCGGCACCGGAGACGCCTTCTCCCCCGAGAACGCGGCCGACGACGAGTCGCTGAACGGCAAGATCCTGCGGATCCGCCCCGACGGGTCCATACCTCCGGACAACCCCTCGGGCACCGCCATCTACTCCAGCGGCCACCGCAACGTGCAGGGCATCGCGTTCGGCCCCGACGGCACCGCCTACGCCTCCGAACTCGGCCACAGGACCTGGGACGAGCTGAACGTGCTGCGACCGGGACGCGACTACGGATGGCCCGAGTCTGAAGGGCAGGACGGCTCGCACGGCCAACGCCCGATCTTCACCGTCCATCCCGACGACGCCTCGCCGTCCGGCATCGCCGTCGCGGGCGGAGCGGTGTGGATGGGCGCGCTCGGCGGGCAGCGGCTCTGGCGCCTGCCCGTGGACGGACCCCGAGCGGCCGGCGACCCGGTCGCCTACTTCGCCCAGCGTTACGGACGGATCCGCACGGTGGAGGCGGCACCCGACGGCTCCTTGTGGATCACGACCTCCAACACCGACGAAGCGACGTGGGGCGGCACCGACCCCCGGCCGGGCGACGATCGCATCCTGCGCGTCGAGCTCGTCCGCCCCGCCTCCTGACCCTTGACCAAGAACGGAGAACCCGCCATGTCCACCGTCCTCATCACCGGCGCCGCCACCGGCATCGGCAACCTCACCGCCCAGGCACTCACCCGGGCCGGGCACACCGTGTGGGCCAGCATGCTCGATCCGTACGGGCGCAACGACGTCCACCGCCGTGAACTGCTCGACGTCACCGCCGAGTACGACGGCGCCCTGCGCGTCATCGAGCTCGACGTCACCTCGCAGGAGTCGGCCGACGCGGCGGTGGCCACCGTGCTGCGCGGCGGCGGCGACTTCGACGTCGTGATCCAGAACGCGGGCCACCTGTACGTCGGCTACACCGAGGCGTTCACCGCCGAGGACGTCACCCGGCTGTTCGACATCAACGTCATCGGCGCCCAGCGGGTGAACCGGGCGGCCATGCCCCATCTGCGCGGCCGCGGCGGCGGCACCCTGCTGTACGTCGGCAGCACCATCATCGTCACCACGCCGCCCTTCCTCGGCCCGTACGCGGCGTCCAAGGCGGCGTTCGACACCCTGGCGGTGGCCACGTCGTACGAGGCGAACCCGTTCGGCATCGAGACCTGCATCGTCATGCCCGGCGCGATCACCAAGGGCACCCAGCACTTCCCCAACGCCACCCGAGCCGGCGACACGACGGTCGCGGCCGCCTACGCCGAGCTCGACCCGATGGTGGCGCGCAACGAGGAGGTGACCTCCGCGCTGTTCGTCCCCGGGGTCGACCCGAGCCCGGTCGGGGTCGCCGAGGAGATCACCCGGATCCTGGCCCTGCCGCACGGCGCCAAGCCGTTCCGCAGCGTCGTCGACTACACCGAGTCCGGCGTGGACGCGGTCAACGAGGTCGCCCGCGGCACGCGCGAAGGTTTCGTGCACCGCATGGGGTTCGGCGAGCTGCTGACCCCGCGGCCACAGCGGAGCACCGGCACCGAATCCGAGTGACGGCCTTCATCGGCTCCGCACGATCCAGGGGCCGATGGGTTGTCCATGCCGGGCGGCGGACGTCTCCTGGCAGGTGTGCACACAACGGCGGCCGCTGTCAACCAACGGAAACGCCCTGGAAACTCGCCCACCGTGACGATACCGGCCATGAAGTTCACACAAAGAACTCGGGGAAGATCCGCGACGCGGCGCGCCGCCGTGGCGTCGGCCGGCGTGGCGAGCGCTCTGCTGCTCTCGGGCTGGACCGCGCCGATGGCGGGCCAGCCGGCCCAGTCACCCGCTGTCCAAGCCGCCGCTTCGCAAGCGGACGCCTGCACCCCCGGGCAGCCGCCGGAATCCCCGGAGCTCGAGCCCACCACGCCCGAGACGCTGGAGCAGGTCTACCACTGCATTCTCACCAACTCCTACGCGGGCCCGGCGATGGACCACCGGGACCTGCTGGCCGCCGCCTTCGCCGCCTTCACCCAGGAGCTTCACCGGCGCGGCATGGACCAGGCGGACGTCACCACGCCGCCCATGAGCGGCGACCGCGACCGCGACTGGCAGGCGTTCAGCGACGTCTACGAGCGGGTGGAGGCGGACGGCGACGTGCAGCAGGCGCTCGCCGCGGCGGTGGTGAACGGCATGGTCGCCAGCCTCGACGACAACCACGCCAAGTGGCGGCGCCCAGAGCCGGGCGGGGAAGGGCCGCACGGGCTCGGCCTCTCGGTGTCGGGGGCGCGCAGGACGAACCTCGACCCGGCCGCCACCGAACCGCTGTTCGTGACCGAGGTGATCGAGAACAGCCCGGCCGCCAAGAGTGGCGTGCGTCCCGGCGACGTGATCGTCTCGGTCGACGGCGCACCGCCCTTCCTCGGCGGAACGCTCTCCGAGGGCGTCATCACCCGGCTGTCCGCCACCGACGGCGAGCCGGTGCGGCTCACGCTTCGGGACCCGGCGAGCGGACGCGAGCGTACGGTGTCGGTCGAGTACGGTCTCCTCGACCCGCCACCGCTGAAGGCGTCGGGCAAGCTGGTGGACGGCGACGTCGCCTACGTCGAACTCCCCGGGTATTACCGGGGCTCGGCCGACGACACGCTGGCGGAGGTGGCGCGGCTGCGGGCGGACAAGGAGCTCCGCGGGCTGGTCCTGGACCTGCGAGGGAACATCGGCGGAGGAGTGGACGAGGTCACCCGGCTGCTCGGGGCCTTCGCCCACCGAAAGATCACCAGCTACCAGTGCGACGTCCACGACGAGTGCACCGCCAGCCGCACCGACGACAGCGTTCCCCTGCTGGGCCTTCCCCTCGTCGTGCTGGTCGACCGCGCCTGCGTCTCCGCCTGCGACGACTTCAGCGCCGCGGTCAAAGGGCTGGGCATCGCCCCGCTGGTCGGCACCCGCACCGCGGGCTTCGTGGCCGGCTCGGCGGTGACGTACCCGCTGAACGACGGCAGTGTGCTGGCGATGCCGACGCTGCACCACCGCGGACCCCATGGGGAACTGGTCAACACCATCGGCGTTCCCGCCGACCACCAGGCCCCGATGACCCCTCGCGATCTGTCCGCGGGCCGCGACCCCGCGCTCGCCAAGGCACTCACTCTGCTGAAATGAGGCCACTGCGCGGTGAGCGCCGGCGTCGAGCGTCAGGTGAGCCGGGCGAGGGCCTCCTCGGCGGGCAGGCCGCCCGCGGTGGCCAGGGCCAGGTTGGCCAGGGAGGCACGGTGGGCGTCGTCGTCAGCCGCGGCCACGCAGTCGGTGATCACGTGCACGGTGAAGCCGAGGTCGGTGCCGTGCCGGGCGGTCTGCTCGACGGTGAGGTTGGTGGCCACCCCGGTGATCAGTAGCGTGGTGACGCCGCGTGCGGTCAGCCTCTCGGGCAGGCCGTTGCCCGCCAGCCCGGAGAGCCGCTGGTTGTCCACGACGGTGCCCTGACCGGCCTGCGCGGTCATTTCGTGGATGATCCGCGTTCCGGCGGCGTCGGGCCGGAACGCGGTCTGCGCGTCGCCGACCGACCGCATGAACGGGGTGTTGCGGACGAGGGCGCCTTCGTCGTCGGGCACCGTGAAGCGGGTGAAGACGATGGGCACGCCGCGCGCCATGGCCGCGTCGTGGAACGCCGCGGCCCGGGCGACGACGCCGCTGCGCTCGACGGGTTCTGCGAGCATCCCGCCGAAGAAACCTTCGGGTTTGATCACGTTGACCTGCCAGTGCAGGGCCAGGACAGCGGTGGTGCCGAGCGAGAGAGACATGATCAGATTCTGCCCTGGCACCTGCCGGAACGGGCGGTTTCCGCTGGAACCGGTGCTTCGTGCGGTGGCGGTGGACCCGCGGTAGGCCATGGACACGGGCAGGACGACGTCCTCCGGCGACGTGGACGCGATGCGTTCGAGGAGGAGCCGGATGACGGCCGCATCGGGTGTCGGAATAGTCCCACTTGTCGATATTGATTTGTGACGGTCGCTCCGATGACGGGCCTCCACGCGTTATGTAACTTTTGGATCAAGGGCTCGTCGACTTGCACCGGTGAACAGCGGCACAATTCTCAGGAAGGGACGGTATGACTGAGCAGGGTTTCGGCTACGAGCATCGCCAACTGCACCGGTCCGGCGCCGACTACGCGGCCGCAGCACGGGCGCTGGCGGGACCCCTGGACGAATTCCGGGTCAACGCCAGGGCGGAGGCCACGACCTTCGGCCTCCTTCCGAAGGACTCCGAGGAGACGGCCGCCCAATACGCCAGCTTCCACGGGGAGATGGTCCACTACATGTCGACGCTCATGAAGACTTTCCACGGCGCCGGCGAGACGTTGCAGACCGCCGAAGGCAACTACGAGGCCGCCGACCCCGGCCTGGAGTTGCGCGGAGCGCTCATGTCGACGGAGTTCACCGGCCAGGCGGAATGAAGCTGATCGACGATGGGACATGAGTTCACGTTCGAGGAACTGGACAACGCCACGTACGCCATGGAGCGGGCGGCACGCCGGGTCGAGGACGCCAAGGCGGAACTCGACGCGATCGTCGGCGAGGGGGTGAGCGCCGGCGGGCACGTGCGGGTCACCACCGACGTGTCCGGGCGGATGCTGAGCATCCGTCTCGACCCTCGCGTCATGAAGCGGGGCAGCGGTGAGCTCGCTGATGAGCTGATGGTGGCCGTACGCCGGGCGCAGGACGACGGCGACGCGCAACGGGAACGGCTCATGTCCGGCGTGCTCGACGGGGCAGAACCATCGCTTGACGCCTTCGACGGGCGCTCTCGCCGGGGGTTCGACGGGATCGTCGACGCCCACAGCCGCGCCATGGACGAGAGCGAGGCCAAGCTGAACGAGGTCATCCGGCGTATCGAGAACGATCTCGACTAGGTGCCGGGGCCGACCGCCGGCTTCCCGTGGCCGGCGGTCTCCGGCGTCCTGGCCGCACCCATCGTCTCAGTTGTCGGGTCGGGTGCGGTCAACCGCCATCCGGAGACGAGAGTGTCTCGGTTGACGTCGCGGATGGTCCGCCACCCCGCCGGCGTCGCCGTACACGCGCGCCGCGCTGCCGACAGGGTCTCGGACGGCCGTTGGGTGACCTACTCGGGAACGGATGGGTCCTGCACGCCGGGGTGCCGCGGGGCGCGGTACGTGGTGTCGTACACCGACGGTTTCATGGAGTAGTCCGGCACCGGGCGGCTGTCGAGCGGCACCATGGCACGCAGCGCCGCGCCGGACGCGATGGAGCCGAACGATCCGAGGGCCAGTGTGAGCCCCGGATTGCTCCCACCGGGGATGAGCTTGCGCAGCGCAGCGCCCGCGCCGGTGTTGTAGACGCCGCCGACCGAGGAGAAGATCGCCGCGTTCCGCAGCGCCTCGCCCAGCGGCTTGCCCTGGCTGAGATCGATCACAAACTGCGGGCTCGCCGTCGCGATGACGCCCATGCCCGCGTCCATGATCACGCTGTTCTTGGGGGTCTTGCCGATCCACCTGGTGACCGCGCCCAGCCGGGTGGCCGCCGACAGCCCGGACACCATCTGCCCTGACTTGGCGAGCGCGACGTACGAGCCGCCCCATTGGGTCACGAAACCCTGGCCGTTGGTCAGATTGCCGAAGCCGTTCGCCACCCAGCCTCCGGCCATGGACAAGGCGCCCATGCCCCAGTAGTTCGCCATCGAGGACCACGCGGGGCGGAAGAACGAGCCGGCGAGCGTCGTGTTCGGCGACGGAGCGAAACCCTTCGGGAGCACCCCGCGGATGATCGGGCTCCGGCCCATCGCGGTCACGGCGTTCCCGAAACGCGAGAGCCCGCGCATCCGGCGCAGTTGCTCCATGACCCGGCCGATCTGGCCGAGCGCGCTGCCGACGCCGCGGAGCGCGAGCAGGTGCCTGCCGACGACCGCGCTGGTGGCCGCCGCTGCGGTTCCCGACGCGCGCGCGACCATCGCCCAGCGCGCCCAGAGGCCCAGCGCGCCCATGCCGGCGGAGATGGCGGCGGAGATCTTGAGGTTCGTCCACAACATCTGGCGAATGTCGATCATGGCCTGCCTGGACGCGGCGGACGCCTTGGCCGCCTCACGAAGTGCGAGCGATCCGTTCTCGAGATTCGCGACCGCTCTGGCGAGCTCCTGGCGGTTCAGATGCCGGAACTCCATGTCCTTGACGTGATCGGCAGCCGTACCGATCCAGCGGCGCGCGTCGGCCTTCGGGGGCAGCCGTTCGTACACCTTCCGCAGGTCTGCCCTGGTCCTGTCCACCGCCTCGGCCATCGTTTCGAGCCGGCGGATGTCCCGCTCGTCGCCTACCGACTGCCACGCCCTCATCATGACCTGCAACAGCTCGCTGATGTCACCAAGAATCACGACAATCTCCCTACAAGTCAGCACGCACTTCGATCATGCCTTTATGTACTGAAATTTCACAAGGAGTCTCTTTCCCTCTACCTAGCGGCGGCTGTGAAGGGGGACCGAGGGGTTACGGATCGCGGCTTGGCCGAAACGGGCGGTTTCCGCTGGAATCAGTGCTTCATGCTCCGGCGGGTGCGGTGGCGGTGGACGCGCGGTAGACCATGGACACGGGCAGGACCACGTCCGCCGGCGACGTGGACGCGATGCGTTCGAGGAGCAGCCGGACGGCGGCCGCCCCCGCGTCGGAGAACGGCATGTGGACGGTCGTCAGCGGCGGGATGGTCCTGGCGGCGACCGGATGGTCGTCACAGCCGACGACCGAGCAGTCGTCGGGGACGGAGAGCCCGCGCTCGTGCAGAGCGTTGAGCACGCCGACCGCCATGAGGTCGTTCTGGACGTAGATCGCGGTGATGCCGCGGGCCCGGTCGAGCAGCCGGTGGGTGGCGGCGTAACCGCCCTCGACCTCCCACGCGCCGTCCTCGACGAGGAGGGGGTCGTAGGGCAGGCCGTGCTCGGCCAGCACCTCGCGGTAGACGGCGGTGCGCTGCCGCGCACTGTGCCGCTGCTGGAGGCCGGTCACCATGGCGATCCGGCGGTGGCCGAGCGAGAGCAGGTGGCGGATCGGGAGCGCCGCGGTGCCCGCGGGCTCGGGGGTGACGGTCGGGACGCCGCCGCCGGCGATGTCGTGCAGGCTGACGGCGGGCGGCCCGGCGCGCAACAGCCGCCCGACCTCCTCGTCCTCCTCGGTGGCCGGCGCGTTCATGATGATGCCGTCGACCCGGCGCTCCATCAGCACGCGCAGGTAGCGCACGCAGTCGGAGCCGTCCGGCTCGAGACTGCTGAGGATCACGCTGAGGCCGTGCTTGCGTGCTTCGCGCTCGACGCCGACGAGGGACAGCGCCGGGGTCGCGTTGCTGAAGTCGACGGTGATCACGCCAAGGGTCAGGGAGCTGCGTGACTGCAGGCTGCGGGCCAGCGCGTTGGGGACGTAGCCGATCTCCTCGGCGGCCTCGATGATGCGTTGCCGGGTGGCGGGGGCGACGGCGCCCTTGCCGTTGAGCACCTTGCTCACCGTCTGGAAGCTCACGTTGGCACGCGCGGCGACGTCCCTGAGCGAGGCCACGAGGGGTCACCTCCGGAAGGCGAACGTTCGCATGTGGCGGTGCGGCACCACTGCCGGACAGCGCAATTCTGCCACATCGCCAGGTCTGGACGGCTGGTGATGGGGGGTTGACGGAGGCAGGCGGGGTGACACAGCATAGGCGAACGTTCGCCTAAAGATGTGAACGCGCTTGCCCCGCTTGTTCATCGCTCCCGCATCGGTCCCGGCGGGAAGGAGAGGACCTCCATGACGACGTTCGGCCGTCGGCGATTCCTCGGGCTGTCCGGTGCCGCTCTCGCGGGCGCCTTCGGCGTCGCCGGGTGCACCCGCAGCTCGGAGCAGGAGGCCGCCCCGGCGGCCGGAGGCGGCGTACTGCGCTGGTGGGATCACTTCCAGCCGCTGAAACCGCTGAACGAGCGCATCTTCGCCGAGTACGGCAAGGCCAACCCGGGCGTCCGGGTGGAGCACGAGGTGTACAACCCGAACGAGATGGGCCAGGCGCTGCAACTGGCGTTCAAGAGCGACCAGATCGCCGACGTGCACACGATCGCCGGCCTCGGATCGTCCGAGGCGTCCCTCGTCGCGAGCGGCTGGTTCGCGCCGCTGGCGGGACAGGACACGATCCGCGCCAAGTTCCCCGCCGACACCCTGCTCGAAGGGCTGCACGTCTTCGACGGCAAGCTCTACACCTTCCCCTTCTTCACCGCCCGGCAGTACGCCACGCTCAACTGGTTCAACCGCGAGCTGGTCGAGAAGGCCGGCGGCGACCCCGACAACGGCCCGGCGACCTGGGACGAGTTCCGCTCCCTCGCCGCGCGGATCACCAAGGACGGCGGCGGGCAGGCCTACGGCTGGATCCAGGGCCTGCAGTTCCACGAACGGCTGCAGAGCCACGTGATCGAGCTGGCGATGTCCGCCGGCGCCCCGCTCGCCATGACCCCGGGGGCGAACGAGATGGGCCTGGTGGACCCGCGGACCGGCGACTACGCCTACGCGGGCGACCCGTTCGTCCAGACGCTGGAATTCCTGCTGTCCCTGGTCCGCGACAAGCTCGTGTTCCCCGCGTCGACCTCGCTGGACGCCAGAACCGCCCGGGCGAGGTGGGCGACCGGGGTGGCGGGCATGTTCTTCGACGGGTCATGGAACATCGGCGTCGTCAACGGGCAGTTCCAGCAGTTCCTCGGCAAGGTCGGCGTCGGCCCCGTCCCGTCGCCGAGCGGCAGGCCGGTCCTCTACGGGGCTCCCGCCCCTGGCCAGCTGTTCGTGTCCAGCCAGTCCGAGCGCGTGGAGGCGGCCTCCGAGCTGCTCGCCCGCTTCACCGGCCCCGAGTTCTACAAGGCGCTCGCCACGTACATGGACCAGGTGCCCCTCGACCTGGAGGCCGTCGCGACAGCGGACGTGCACCCCACGTACAAGCGGGCGGTCGAGCTGTTCGGCCAGGCCGTACGGCTCGCGCCCAGCCCCATCGTCCGCAACCCCGCCGTCGCGCAGGTGCTGACCGAGATGAAGGAGCCGCGGCCCACGCTCGGCGAGATCACCCAGGGCATCCTCAGCGGCGAGCTCACCGACATTCGCAAGACCCTGCGTGAACACACCGGCAAGCTCGCCGCCGAGCGGGAGCGCGCCACGCAGGTCGTCTCCAAGAAGGGCGTGAAGGTGAGCCTGGACGACTGGAAGTTCCCGAACTGGCGGCCGGGCGAGGACTACACGGCGGAGATGTACCGGACGTCATGAGCAGCGTGACACGACAGGCCCCGGCCCGCCGGGGGCTCGCCGCCAGGATCTGGTCGGAGCGGTGGGCCTACGCCTTCCTGCTGCCCACCCTGCTGTTGTTCGGCGCGTACACGGTCTGGCCGATCATCTCCAGCCTGTACTACTCGATGCTCGACTGGAACGGGCTGGGCGCCGAGCGGCCGTTCGTCGGCCTGGACAACTACCGTGAGGCGTTCGGCGACCCGCTGTTCTGGAAGTCGCTCGGCATCACGCTGACGATCATCGCGGTGACCGTGCCGCTGCGGGTCGGGCTGAGCCTGCTGATCGCGCTCGTCCTCAACAATCCGAGGCTGCCGCTCGCCAAACTGTTCAGGACGGCCCTGTTCGTGCCCGCGGTGACGACGACGGCGATCATCGGGGTGGTGATGGGGTTCATCTTCGACCCCGCCGGCGGCCCGGTGAACCAGCTGCTGCTCGACCTCGGGATCGTCGACCAGCCGGTCGACTTCCTCGGCGACCCCGCGTCCTCCCTGTGGACGGTGATGGGCGTCCACATGTGGAAGTGGTTCGGCATCACGCTCGTCTACTGGCTCGCCGCGCTCCAGACGATCCCCACCACGGTCTATGAGGCCGCCAGGACGGACGGGGCAGGGAGCTGGGCGGCGCTGCGCCACGTGACGCTTCCGCTGCTCAGGCCCTTCCTCATCATCATCCTTCTTCTCACTGCCATCGAGACCATGCAGATCTTCGACCTGGTGCTGACGATGACCAACGGCGGGCCGTTCTTCTCCACCCTCGCCACGGAGGTCTACATCTACCAGCAGGCCTTCGCCACCTCCACGCCCCGGCTCGGCTACGGGGCGGCGCTCGGCGTGCTGTTCGGGCTCGTCACGCTCGCCTTCGCCGCGCTCCAGGCCGCCGGCATCCGCTACGCCAACCGCGTGAGGAGCAGCCAGTGAGCGCCCCCCGTGGCCGCCGGGCCACCCGCCGCCGTCTCGGGATCTGGGCACAGGTGATCCTGCTCGCCGTCATCTGCGTGGTGTGGATCTATCCGCTGCTCTGGATCGTCTCCGCCTCCCTGAAGGACTCGCTGGGCGTCTTCTCCGGCGGGCTCGGCCTGATCCCCGACGCGTTCCACTTCGAGAACTACGTACGTGCCTGGCGGGACGCCGACTTCGGGCTCTACACCGTGAACAGCGTGGTCATCACCCTGGGGACGGTCGCGCTGGTCGTGCTGCGCTGCGCCCTGGCCGGCTACGTCATCGCCCGCAGGACCTTCATCGGCAAGCGGGCGGTCGTCGCCGTGCTGGTCGCGACGCTGTTCGCGCCGCACGGGCTGACCATCATCCCGGTGGTCGAGCTCAGCGACCTCATGGGGCTGCTGAACTCCCGCACCGGCATCGTCCTCGCCCTCGCGGGCACCGGCCACGTCGCCGCCGTCCTGCTCTACGCCGGCTACTTCAGCCGCGTCCCACGCGAGCTCGAAGAGGCGGCGATCATGGACGGCGCCGGCTTCCTGCGCACGTTCTTCCGCGTCATGCTGCCGCTGGCCGGACCGGTCACCGCGACGGTGGGCGTCATGACGTTCCTGGCGGCATGGAACAACTTCTTCCTGCCGCTGGTGTTCACCTTCAGCCGCCCGGACCTTCGTACGCTCTCGGTGGGCATGCTCGCCTTCCGCGGCACCAACTCCACCGACTGGTCCGGCCTGGCCGCCGCGGGCACCATCTCGCTGATCCCGCTGCTCCTCGTCTTCCTCGCGCTCCAGCGTTACTTCGTCGAAGGCATCGCCGGGGCCGTGAAGTCCTGACGCGCCCACCCTCGAATGAGAGCCATGAACCGACCGAACATCCTGCTCATCTGCACCGACCAGCAGCGCTTCGACGCGATGAACGCCTACGGCAACGACGAGATCGACACGCCCAACCTGGACCGGCTGGCGGAGCAGGGTGTGCTGTTCGACAACTGCTACGTGCAGTCGCCGGTCTGTGGCCCGTCCCGCGCCAGCCTGATGTCGGGCCGCTACGTCCACGCGCACGGCGCCTGGGCGAACGGCGTCGGGCTGCCCGCGCACGAGCGCCTGTTCTCGCGCGCCCTGGCCGACCACGGCTACGACTGCGGCCTGGCCGGGAAGTTCCACATCGGCGGCGCGTGCTTCGGCGGCCGTCTCGAACCGCGGCTGGACGACGGTTTCCGCGTGTTCCGGTGGGCGCACGACCCCTACCCCGGGTCGTCCGAGAACGCCTACCACCGGTGGCTTCGGGCCGTGCGGCCGGACCTGTACGAGACCGCCGCCCGGGCCGGATCAGGGACCGGCTTCGACACGCTCCCGACGGAGTTCCACTACAGCCGGTGGATCGGCGACGAGACCATCGACTACCTGCGGCGCTCACGCGACGCGGACAAGCCGTTCTTCTTCGTGGCCAACTTCTTCGACCCGCACCACGCGTTCGGCGCGCCGCAGGAGTACGTCGACCGTTACCGCGGCAAGGCCCTGCGCGGCCCGGTCACCCGTGACGACGAACTGGCCGGCAAGCCGCCCGTGCTGACCGAGGCCTCGCACCGCTCCTACGCCGGCCACGCCCGCGGCTACACCGAATACACCGAGTCCGAGCTGCACGACGTCCGGGTCAACTACTACGCGATGGTGAGCCTCGTCGACGACGAGGTCGGCAGGATCCTCGCCGCCCTCGACGAGGAGGGCCTGGCCGAGGACACCCTGGTCGTCTTCACCAGCGACCACGGCGAGATGCTCGGCGACCACCAGCTCATGTTGAAGGGCCCGATGATGTACGAGTGCGCCGTCCGGGTGCCGCTCGTCATGCGCTGGCCGGCCGGGCTGCCCGCCGGTGCGCGCCGGGCCGAGCTGGTCCAGTGGATCGACCTGGCGCCGACGTTCCTCGCCGCCGCCGGAGCGCCGCCGCTCCCCCGCGGGCAGGGGCTCGACCTCCTGCCGATGGCCCGGGGCGAGCGGGACGCGCCGGTCAGGGACTGGGCCCTGTGCGAATACCGCAACAGCGGCCACCCGTACGACGAGCCGGTGCACACCACGATGCTCAGGCACGACCGCTGGAAGGTCGTCGTCTATCACGGCCCGCCGTCCACGACCCGCGCCCGCGCCGGCGAGCTGTACGACCTGGAAAGCGACCCGGCGGAGCTGGACAACCTGTGGGACGACCCGGCCCATGCGACGACCCGGGCCGCACTCCAGGAGCTCCTGCTCGACGTCCTGGTGGCCACCGAGGACCGCAGCCAGCCGCGGGAGGCGCACTGGTGACGGCCGGCCTGCGGGCGGTCGCCCCTGCGGGCTCATGCGGCCCGCTCGGCGACGCGCTCGATGGCCTTGACGGCGACGCCGGGCTGGTCGGTGTAGATGTAGTGCCCGCTCTTGGCGGCCGTGCTCAGCCTGCTCTTGCTGGAGATCGCGAGCCACTTGCGCTGGCCGGCGCTCCAGGCCTTCTCCAGGCGCCTGCCGTACGTGGGAATGGCGGCCAGGTAAGGCTGGCCGTGCTTGATCACCTCAACCGGGATCTTGCCGGCGGAACGGACCTTGCCGTCGGCGACGACGAGCTTCTCGGGGTTCTGGCCGGCGAAGATGGCGAGTTGCTGGGCGCGCACCTGGGCCGCCGGGCCCTTGGCCGACTTGGGGATCACCCGGGCGATGTCGGCGCCCATGGTGGAGGGGGTGGCGTCCAGGAGCACCAGGCCCTTGACGCGGTCCTTGTGGCCGGGGGCGTAGCGGGCGGCGATGAGCCCGCCGAGCGAGTGGCCGGCCAGCACGACCGGGCGGTCCCCCGCGATCTGGTCGAGCACGCCGGTGAGGATCCTGCCGGTGCTCGCGAAGCTCTGCGGGCCCTGCGGCTTGTCGCTGGCGCCGGCGCCCAGCCGGTCGTAGGAGCAGACCCGGTTCTTCGCGCTGAGCGTCTTCTGCAGGGCGGCCATCTTGGTCAGGTCGTCTCCGCCGCCGTGCATCAGCACGATGACCGGCTTGCCGTCGGCCGCCTCACCCGAGCAGGACACGTTGACCCTCTTGCCGGCGACCTTGATCTTCTTGGTCCCGGAGATCAGGTCGGCCTTGATCTGCCGCTCCACGACGGCGAAGGGGTCCCATTCCTGCGCCATCGCGCCTCCGCAGGTGACGACTCCCGCGCCGAGCGCGGTGGTGCACAGGGCGGCGACAACGGATGCCTTGATACCGAACATGACGTCCTCCGGGGAGAGCGAGTAGGGGAAGCGGCTTCGAGCGCCGCGGCTACGTCGGTAACGCTACGGATCGGAGGGGTCCCTCAGCGTCCCCGCACGGTGGACATTCGCCTGTAGCTCGCACGGGGGACAAGCCCGCGGCGGCGAGGCGGCCGTTCCGCCTGTCCCCCGTGCGAGCTACTCGGGAGTGTCCACCGTGCGGGGACGACTCCAGGCCGCCGGATCTCTAGCGTTCTGCGCACAGCCGCGGCGCTCCGGTCGCGCAAGCTCGTGAAGGAGTCGCCATGCGACCGTTGAAGCAGCCCGTGGCCGCCTGCGACCGCCGCCCCATCCCGATCCGGCGGCACAGCGCCAGGGCCGAGACGAGCGCTAGGCTTCCCCGATGATCCATCTCCGGCGGATCGCGGACCTGTGGCGGCGGTACGACGTCACGCTCCGGGATTTTCCGTTGGCGCTGCTGCTGCTCATCGGCTCGCTCCTGCCGGAGTTCCAGGGCCACGGAACCCAGATCGGGGTCCTGCCGACCCGCGACTACGACGCGCCGGCCGTCCTGGTGGTCGCGCTGGAGTGCCTCCCGCTCACCGTGCGCCGCCGGTGGCCGGGCGTCTGCATCGTCCTGGTGTCGCTCGGCTTCTCCCTCGACCAGCTCCTCGGCGTCCACGCGATGGCGGGCATCGCCCTGCCGATCGCGCTCGTCAGCGTGGGCGCCCATCTGGAGCGCCACCGCCGCGCCACCGCGATCCTCCTGTCCGTCGCTTTCGTACCGCTCATCGTCGCGCTCGACCAGCTCGGCTCGGGCGAGCCGCTGGCGGACATCGTGCTGCTCTACGTGGTGCTGGCCCTCGCCTGGGGCATCGGGTCCTGGCTGCGTTCCGCCCGCGCCGCCGAGGCCGAACGGCGCCGCCACGTCGCCGCGGCCACCCGGGCCGCCGAACGCACCCGCATCGCCCGCGAGCTCCACGACGTCGTGACCCACCACGTGACGGCGATGGTCGTGCAGGCCGAGGCCGCACGCTACCTGACCGCCGCACCCGAACGCCTCGACGTGACCCTGAGCGCCGTCACCGACACGGGCCGGCGGGCCATCGCCGACCTGCGGCACCTGCTCGACCTGCTCAACCCCGACCACGACACCGACGGCAGGACACCGTCCGCCGGCGACCTCCACGGCCTCATCGAGCAGACCCGGCAGGCCGGGCAGCCGGTCGACTTCGCCGAAGAGGGCAGGCCGCCGGAGTCGGCGGGCAGCGCCGAGTTCGTGGCCTACAGGGTCGTGCAGGAAGCTCTGACCAACGCACTCAAGTACGCCCACGGCAGCCGCACCGAGGTCCGCGTGCGCCATGCCGAAAAGGAGATCAGCGTGGAGATCAGCACCGACGGTTCCGGGACAGCCACCCGCTCCCCCGGCGGGAGCGGGCGTGGCCTGGCCGGGCTCCGTGACCGCGTCGACGCCCTGGGCGGCGAGTTCAGCGCGGGCCCGCGGCCGGACGGCGGCTTCCTCGTACGGGCCCGCGTCCCCGCCGGGAGCCCGTCGTGACCGCGCCGGTCAGGGTCCTGGTCTGCGACGACCAGGCGCTGATCCGCACCGGGTTCTCGACGATCATCGACGCGCAGCCCGACCTCGAGGTGGTGGGCGAATGCGGGGACGGCCGCGCCGCGATCGAGCTCACCCGCCAGGTGAACCCCGACATCGTCGTGATGGACGTGCGGATGCCGGTGCTCGACGGCATCGAGGCGACCCGCCGGTTGGCCGGCGCCGGGGTGACGCAGCCCGTCAAGGTGCTCGTGGTGACGACGTTCAACCTGGACGAGTACGTGTACAAGGCCCTGCGCGCCGGGGCCAGCGGGTTCCTGCTCAAGGACGCCCCACCCCAGCAGCTGCTGCACGGCATCCGCACCGTCGCCTCGGGAGCCGCGCTGCTGGCTCCCGAGGTCACCCGGCAACTCGTCGGCAGGTACGCGGCGCGGATCCGCCCCGCCGAGAGCACACCGGACGAACCCGCGCTGACCCCGCGCGAGCTGGAAGTCCTGCGCCTCATCGCCGACGGCCTGTCCAACAGTGAGATCGCCGCGTCACTGGTGATCAGCCAGGAGACCGTCAAGACGTACGTGTCGCGCATCCTCACCAAGCTCGACCTGCGCGACCGCGTGCAGGCGGTGGTGTACGCCTACCGCAGGGGCCTGGTGACCTGACGAGCGTGCGTACTCCGGCCTGGCTTAGCGTGGCCCGGTCAGGCGCCCGGGGGCAGCCAGGTGCGGATCTGGTCCGTCAGCGGGATGGGCGCGTCGTACTGCATCAGGTGGCCGGCGCCGTCGATCAGCGCCAGGTCGGCGCCGGGGATCAGGGCCTGCAGCCGGTGGCCGATGTCGCTGGAGAGCCAGGTGTCCTGGGCGCCCCACAGGATGCGTACGGGGATGTCGATGCGGCCCAGCTCGCGCTCGTTCTCTTCGAGGAAACGTTCGTCGTAGCCGGCGATCTGCCGGTAGAAGGCCGGCTGGCCGTCCTGCCCGATCCAGGGTTGGACGAGCTGGTCGAGATCGGCTTCGCGCAGGCCGCGGTGGCTGGCCCCCTGGATGTAGGCGCGCACGACGGCCTCGTGGATGTAGGCCGGCAGCTGGCCGAGCAGGTCGGGGTGCTCTCCGACGTACGTGAAGAACGGCGAACCGGCGGGCGGGATGGCGACGACGTCGACGAGCATGAGCGAGGC
Source organism: Nonomuraea sp. B5E05 (assembly GCF_039880665.1). NCBI lineage: Bacteria > Bacillati > Actinomycetota > Actinomycetes > Streptosporangiales > Streptosporangiaceae > Nonomuraea > Nonomuraea sp. B5E05. The sequence continues at coordinate 73,889 of NZ_JBDPMJ010000025.1, read as the reverse complement.
GTAACGAGCGCCCTCGTTCAGGTGGGCGCGCAGCGAGACGGCGCCGCCGAAATCGTGGGCGATCACGTGTGGCCGGTCGAGGCCCCAGTGCCCGAGCAGGGCCGCGAAGGCCTCGGCCTGCACGCCGAAGTCGACCGGATGCCCGGCATGTTTCGACGACTGGCCGTAGCCCGGCATGTCCCACAGGTGAACGGTGAAGTCGCGGCTCAGCGCCTCGGCGAAAGGCCGCCACACAAGCGATGAGAACGGTGTGCCATGGCAGAACACCACGGCGGGGCCGGATCCCGCCCGCCCCCAGGCGATCTGCCGTCCCTGCCAGTCGAAACGCTCAGTCAGCTTCATGCCCACCCACCCTAGTAATCGCCTCGGCGCGACGGTCACCGAGCACGCGGGACGCCCTCACTCAGCAGCCCCGCCCTCCTGCGGCGCCCACCTCATGGTGAACAGCTCGTAACCAGGGGCCTGGCCCGGCAACACCCCCGCTGGTGCGGCCCGCAGGCCGTCGAGCGCGATGGTGATGATGCGCTCTCGCGCGTTCAGCGCGGCGTCGTACAGCTCGGTCCGGCCCTGGCGCTGCAGCTGCTCCTGCAGGGGGGACTTCGAGAGTTGTTCGATGAGCAGTTCGAGGTCGACCGCGGTCACCTCGGCGCGGAGCACCCCTGCCATGTGGGCGCGTGCGACGAGCTCGGCCACCGCGCGATCGCCCCGCTCCGCCAGCTCGGTCATCTCTTCGGTGACGTCGAAGGTGCCGGCCACCGGCGCCAGCGAACCCGGGCCCGACCGGATGGACGCCATCGCGTAGTGGATCAGGCCCTCCCACGGATCGTCCATGGCCAGGCCCTCGTTCGCCGCGTCGAGGTATTCCCGCAGGGCGATCAGGCACAACCGCTGGAACAGCTCCTGTTTCGTTCGGTAGCGCCGGTAGAGCGAGCCCACTCCGACGCCCGCCCGGGCCGCGATCGCCGCCACCGACGCGTGGGCGCCGTCCGCCGCCAGCACCTCGCGGGCCGCACTCAGCAACGCCCGGTCGTTTCTGGCGACCTCCTCGCTGCGCCATGAACGCGAACGTGTCATGGCGGCAGTCTACCCATTTGCGGAGTGCTCCGCTCCGCGTTTATGGTTCGTTGCGGAGCGAATCACTCCGCAACTGAGGAGGCGCCATGGCAGCGAGCACATCCGACATCGAGGACAGCGAGCCGGCGCCCCGGCGCGGCCGGCTGCCCCGGCCTCTCCGGCCGTTCCGCACGGGTCACTACCGGCTCCTCTCGACATCGCTCGCCCTGAGCCTGGCCGGCAGCGGCATGTGGGCGGTCACGGTGGCGTGGCAGGTGATCGCGATAGGGGCGGGCCCGTCCGAGCTCTCCCTGATCGCCGCCGCGAGCGGCATCGGACTGGTCGGTACGGCCCTGCTGGGAGGTGTCGTCGCCGACCGAGCGTCCCGGCGGCGCATCATCCTGATCGCCCAGATCGCCAAGGCGGTGGCCATCGGCTCGGCCGCGGTCACCGGCTCCATGGGCCTGCTCACTCCGGCACAGCTCGTCGCGGTCGCCGCGGTCCTCGGGATCGCGGACGGATTCTTCTATCCCGCCTACTCGGCGCTCGTCCCCGTCGCGGTCGCCGAGGACGACCTGCTCGCGGCCAACGGGATCGAGAGCATGTTGAGACCGACGCTGATGCACGCGGTCGGGCCCGCCGCCGCCAGCGCGCTGATCAGCCTCTTCGCGCCGAGCATGGCCCTGGCGGGAATCGCCGGCGCGCATCTCCTCGCCGCGGCGTGCGCGATCGGCATACGCCGTTTCGAGCCGCGCACGACGACCGTACGCGGACCGGAGACGCGCACGACCACCGAACCCGATACACACGCGGCCACCGAACCCGGGCCGGGGACGCGCTTCCGCCTGGCGCGCGCAGGTGGTCACGTCCGGTCGGCGGTGGGCGACCTCGGCGCCGGGTTCGCCTACCTTCTCTCGACTCCGTGGCTGATCGCGACGCTCGTGTTCGCCGTCACGTTCGTCCTGGTGACCAACGGGCCTGTCCAGGTCCTGCTGCCGTTCGTCGTCCGCGACCAGGGAATGGGCGGGCCGCAGGAGTTCGCTCTCGCCCTCGCCTGCCGAGGTGTCGGCGGGGTGGCCGGCTCGCTCGCGATGTCCGCGCTGCCCCTCCCCCGCCGCTATCTGTCGGTCATGCTGCTGGCCTGGGCCGCGGGCTGCCTTCCGCTCCTCGCTCTCGGGTCGACCGACCGGCTGTGGATCATGATGGCCGCGCTGTTCGTCCACGGCGCCCTGACCTCCGCCGCAATGGTCATCTGGGGGACGCTCCTGCAACGCCGGGTGCCGCCCGCCATGCTCGGCCGGGTCTCCAGCCTCGACTTCTTCGTCTCGCTCAGCACGGCTCCCCTGTCGATGGCCCTGGCCGGGCCGGCGGCGGCCGCCTGGGGAAACCAGTGGATCTTCCTGGTGGCGGGCATCGTCCCCATGGTGGTCGCCGTGCTGGTCGTCACGCTCGCCCGCCTCCCGCGCGACGAGACCGACCAGCCGCTCGACCGGACGAGATGACCGTCCGCGGGGGCGCCGCCCGTCAGGTCCGTGCCGCCATCGTGCCGTCGCGCAGCGCCTTCAGCGCGCCGCCCCAGGCGACGACCTCATCGAGCATGGCGGTGGCGGCGTGCACCCGGTGAGCCGCCGGCTTGAACGTGCCGAAGTTCTCGAAGTCGCTGCCCAGGAACAGCGCGACCTGAGCGCCCACGCCCGCCACCTTCAGCTCGCCCATGATCAGGCGCAGGTGCTCCACCGCCCGCGTGCCGCCCACGCTCCCGTAACCGACGAATCCGGCCGCCTTGTTGTGCCACTCGCCATAGAGGAAGTCGATGGCGTCCTTCAACGCGCCGGAGATCGAGTGGTTGTACTCGGGCGTGACGAACACGTACGCATCGAAGGAGGCGATTTTGTCGGCCCACCTCCTGGTGTGGGGAAGGTCGCGGCGGCCCATCGCGGGCGGCATCGCCTCATCCAGGTGCGGCAGGCCGAAGTCCTTGAGGTCCACGAGTTCGAACCGGGCGTCGTCGCGTTCCGCGGCGAGATCGTGGATCCAGCGGGCCACCGCCTCCCCATTACGCCCCGGACGTGTGCTGCCAATGATGATCGCAACATCGATCATGAGTCGCCATTCCCTTCGGCCCAGACCCGCGTCTATCGGAGCGAATCGCTCCGATAGAGCGCCACACTATCCCGGAGCGTTTCGCTCCGCAATTGGGAACCGGCGGGGGCGGCACGGGCATGGCGGCGAGAGCCTGGGCGACGGCGTACAGGTTGGACGCCATGGCGCGGCCGGTCCTGTGGGACCAGTCGTCCTGTTCGAGCCGGCGCAGTGCCTCGCGCACGGCACCGCCTGGCCTCCGTCCCGGGGCTTGGGGGTCCGTTCCACCATGGTGGCGGCCGGGCAGACCCGCACGAAGATCCGAAGTCCGCCTAGACTGGGCACTCGGCATAATCTGGCCCGTAAAAGGATTGATCATGGCTGACGAGAGCCTGAGTGAACACAAACTCCAGCCGCACGTGCCCCACACGGCACGGATCTGGAACTACTGGTTGGGCGGCAAGGATCATTTTCCCGTCGATCGGGAGGTCGGTGACCGGGTCAAGAAGATCTTCCCGGTGGTGGTCGAGCTCGCGCAGGCCGACCGGCTGTTCCTGGGGCGGGCCGTGCGCTACCTGACCGCCGAGGCGGGCATCCGGCAGTTCCTCGACATCGGCACCGGGCTGCCCACCCAGGACAACACGCACGAGGTCGCGCAGCAGATCGCTCCCGAGACGCGGGTCGTGTACGTCGACAACGATCCGCTGGTGCTGGTCCACGCGCGAGCCCTGTTGACCAGTTCGGAGGAGGGCGCCACCTCCTACATCGACGCCGACGCGCATGACCCGTCCTACATCCTGCGCGAAGCGGCCAAGACGCTGGACTTCTCCCAGCCGGTGGCGATCATGCTGCTGGGCATCATGCACTTCATCAGCGACGACGACGAGCTGCAGCGGATCATCGACGAGCTGATGGCCGCGGTGCCGTCCGGGAGCTACGTGGCGGTGGCCAACACCACCACAGCGGTCAACGGCGAGGCCACGGCCGAGGCGGTGCGCGTGTGGAACATCGACGCCCAGCCGAAGTTGAAGCTGCGCACCCCCGAGCGGATCGCCGAGTTCTTCGCGGGCTACGAGATGGTGGAGCCGGGCTGGGTCTCCTGCTCGCGGTGGCGTCCCGAGCCGGAGTGGGACGGCAGCCTGCCGGTCGAGGTCGACCAGTGGTGCGGGGTCGTCCGCAAGGCGTAGACACCACGAAGGGGCCCGGCGCAGGTCACCGACATACTCCCGCTATACCGGGCGCTCCTACTCTTGCGGGCGTGTCTCTCAGCAGATCCTGGACCAGGACGTTCGCCGCGTTGGCTCTGGCCGCTCCGCTGCTCGTGCTGGGTCCGCAGGCCACCGCGGACTCCCTTTCGGATGTGGAGTGTCGGCAGGTGGAGCGACGGCGCCTGGGAAGTGGGGCCGCGGTTCTCCTACGCCCATGCGGGCCTTGAGAGCGTGCAGAGCGCTGTCAAGGCCGGCGACTACGCCCTGGCCAAGCGGAGGTTGCTCGACTACTACCGCGCGCGTCCGGCCGCGTCGGCGGGCAACTTCTCGCACACCGCCTGGCCGGGCGCCCTGGAGCTGACACCCGACCACATCTGGACGCTGGACACCGGCGAAATCTACATCGCGACGCTGACGGTAGGCCCTGAGGAGACGACGGTCACGGCCGACGTGACGGGCAGCGTCACCGGCGGAAGGACCGGATTCTTTCTGATGAGCCGGTACAAGGACGCGGTCGTCGCGCGTTTCAACAGCAAGTCGAAGGGGTCGGGCAAGCCCACGCTGCGCCTGACGCTGGCCGACGGCTCGGCGAAGACCCTTCACCCGTCGCACGACACCTACATCTGGGCGGGCAACCCCGGCACCGCGTACGGCGACAAGTACCTGATGCAGGTCAGCGACCAGGGCAAGGGCCCGTTCAGCGCGGCGACGCGGAAGGCGTACCTGCAGTTCGACCTCGCCGGCCTGCCCAAGGTGACGAAGGCCGAGCTGTCGCTGACCGGCTCGGCCGACGCGAAGAAGGACGTCATGCTGTACGGCAACGGCGACACCTTCACCGAGACCTCCCGTACCTGGTCCAACACCGTGCAGTACACCTACTCCTGGCAGGGCGACCCGGGAGGTTTCGACTGGAAGCAGCCGGCGGGGGCCGACAAGGAATATCTGGTGCAGCTGCCCCGCTTCTTCTTCGCCGGGCCGCTGGCGGTGGCCTACCGGGAGACCGGTGACGAGAAGCACGCGAAGGCGCTCATCGACCTGATGACCGACTTCGTCAAGGACGCCGACGCCTACGATCCCGACGAGGGGGCGGGATCGTACCCGAACAGCCTGTCCGTGGCGCGCCGCGTGCAGAACTGGATCGCGGCGTACGAGATCCTGCGCACGAGCCCGTCGCTGACGCCCGAGGCCAACACCGAGATCCTCAAGGCACTGAACAGATCCGGTGTGCACCTCGAGGAGAGCGTGCAGGGCGCCCCCAACTGGAAGCAGACCCAGAAGGTCGCACTGCTGCACACCGCCGTGTACTTCCCGGAGTTCTTCAGGGCGCCGAAGTGGCGCGCCAACGCGGTGGCCTTCCTTGAGGGGCAGCTCGACGATTCCACCTACCCCGACGGGGGCTACTGGGAGGCGACGGACGGCTATGCCCGCGCCTACGCCTCCCAGTACGTGGACATCGCCCTGTTCATGCGGGAGCACGGGATGGAGTTCAGCACCGCGACCAAGGCCAAGCTCCGCAAGCTGGCCCGGTTCCTCATGGACCAGGCCTTCCCGAACGGCCACGGCCCTGTGTACGGCGACAGCGAGCCCAAGGACCTGCGCTCGACGCTCAGAAGGCTCGGAGAGCTGCTCGGCGACGAGGAGCTGATCCATGTCGGCACCTCCGGCGCCTCCGGGCGGGAGCCCGCGCACACCTCGTCGCTGTATCCCGACACCCGCGTGGCGGTGTCCAGGTCCGGCTGGACCCCCGAGGATTCCTACCTGCGGCTCAATGCGGATCGGGGCAACCACAGCCATGCGGACGAACTGGCGATCACCGCCTACGCGTACGGCAGGCCGCTGCTGCCCGACATGGGGACGTTCAACTACAGCTCGGACCCGCGCGCGCAGTGGCTGCGGAAGAGCACGGAGGCGCACAACACCATCGAGATCGACAACCAGGCGCAGAACTCGAAGGCCGCCGGGGCGATCACCCACTGGATCTCCAACTCTGCCTTCGACCTGATCGGCGCGCACACCGAAGCCTCCAAGGGGGCGCTGCACGAACGGTCGGTCCTGTCGCTGCCGTCGGGCCTGTGGGTGGTCTCCGACCGGTTGAAGCCCTCGGACGGCGCGGCCCACCACTACGAGCAGAACTGGCACTTCGCCTCGGAGGCGAACCCCTCACTCAGGTCCGGGCAGAAGGCGGCGACCACGGCCTTCGGCGACGGCGCGAACATCAGCGTCGTGCCCGCCGACCCGGGCAAGCTCTCCGCCTCGTTGAGGGACGGCTCCTACGCCCCGGCCATGTACCGGGTGGAGGACGCCGAATACGCGTCCTATGTCAAGACGGCCGCGGGCAGGACGACCTTCGACACCCTTTTGCTGCCGTCCCGGGGAGCGGCAGACCCTTCCGTGGCGGTGGAGCGCATCCCGGTCGGCTCCATCCCGACGCACCAGGCGACCGCGCTCGGCCTGGGGCTCGGCGAGCGGGGCGACGCGATCTACTACAAGTCATGGACGACGCCGGCATCGCGCTCGTTCGGGTCGTACACCTTCGACGGGAAGCTGCTCTACGCCCAGACCGGCGCCGCCGGCCAGTCGATCGTGATGGTCGACGGCACGTCGATCGAACGTGACGGCGCGATCCTGGTCGCGTCTCCCGAGCCGGTGAAGGACCTGGCCGTGCAGGTCGGCGCGGACGGCACCGTACGCATCGACGGCAGCGGATTGGCGGCGAGCGTCGATCCGGCAGAGGCCATCGCGATCGCCGCGCCGGACGCCGCCGAGGTCGTGCTCAACGGCACGCCGGTGCCCTTCCACCGGAACGGCCGGCTGATCTACGCGGCCGCAGCACGTTGAGGATCGCCGGACGCGTGAGGTCATGTGGGTCGCCGGCGGACCTGCTTCTGTTCGCGGACGATCGCGCCGGTGTCCGCGACGGGGCCCAGGTGCCCGAGCTTGTCTGGATTGACCAACGAGCGGATGGTCTGGATGCGTTCGTCGAGGATGTCGAGGGCCCAGGCAGTGATGATCCTGCCGTCGCTGTCGCGGACGATCGCGCCCGGCTGGCCGTTGACCTCGCGCGGCTCGACCACGGCGCCGATCTGGGTGATGAACGACGGCACGGCGGCGGCCAGCACCCTGATGACCTTGTCCATGCCGGCGACGCGGCGCGGGCCACCGACCTTGCCGCCGCCGTCGTTGACCAGCTGAACGTCGGCGGCGAGCAACTCGCGCAGCCGGTCGACGTCCCCTTCCTTGAGCGCGTCGAAGAAGCGCCCGGCGAGCTCCTCGCGCTTCCTCCGGTCGGTCTCGAACCGGGGCTGTCCCTCCTGCATGTGACGGCGTGCCCGCGACACGAGCTGCCGGCAGGCCGCCTCGGAACGGCCCACCGCCGAGGCGACCTCCGCGAACTCGAACCTGAACACGTCCCTGAGCACGAACACGGCGCGTTCGAGCGGGCTGAGCCGCTCCAGCAGGAGCAGTGCCGCCATCGACACCGAGTCGGCCAGCTCCGCGGAGCGTTCCGGGTCGTCGTAGGGGTCGGCGAGCAGCGGTTCGGGCACCCACGGCCCGACGTACTCCTCCCGGCGGACCCGGGCGGAACGCAGCACGTCGATCGAGATCCTGGTGACCGTCGCCGACAGGAACGCCTTGGTGGATCGCGGCTGCGACGAGGAGGTCGCGTAGCGCAGCCAGGCCTCCTGGACGGCGTCCTCGGCCTCGGTCACGCTGCCCAGGATCCGGTAAGAGATCGAGAACAGCAGCGGTCGCAGCTCCTCGAATTCCTGCTCTCGCGTCATCACAGTCCACTTCGTGTTCGGCTTCGGCGTTGGGCCTCGTACATGAGACGAGAGGGCCGGCCGGTCTGTGACATCGCAGCGTGCGGCCGCTCACCCGTGTCACAGCAGCGCGGACCACATCGTCTCAGAGGGCATGACGAACGCGGAACAGACCTCGGTGTTGATCACCGGAGGCAACAAGGGACTCGGTTTCGAAGCGGCCCGGCGGCTCGGGGAGCTGGGCTGGACGGTCTTTCTCGGCTCGCGCGACGAAGGGCGAGGACGGGAGGCCGCCGCCAAGCTCGCCGCCGGTGGCGCGAACGTGGTCATGGTCCCGCTGGACGTGACCTCGGACACGTCGGTGGCCGACGCCGCACGGCTCGTCCGCAAGCACACCGACCGGCTGGACGTGCTGATCAACAACGCCGGCGCGCCGGGAAGATTCATCGCGCCGGCGGACGCGACAGCCGAGGAGATCCACTCCGTCTACGACACCAACGTGTACGGGCCGGTCAGGGTCACGCACGCGTTCCTCCCCCTGCTGAGGGCGGCGGAGCATCCGCGGGTGGTGATGGTGTCCAGCGGCGGCGGTTCCTTCGCGGTCGTGACCGACCCGGAGCAGCCCGTGTCGAAAATGCACGAGCTCGCCTACAGCTCGTCGAAGGCGGCACTGAACATGATCACCGTCCGGTACGCCCAGGCGCTCCCGCAGATCAAGTTCAACGTCGCCACGCCCGGCGAGGTCGCCAACCGCAAGTTCGCCGCCACCGACATGAACCGTCACACCGGCGAGCTGACCGTCACCGAGGGCACCGACTCCATCGTGAGGCTCGCGACGGCCGGGCCCGACGGGCCGACGGGGATCTTCGTCGATCGTCTCGGCCCCGTAGCCTGGTGACGGCGGCGCGCCCCCTCGGGCACGCGCAAGGCGTCGGCGGCTGAGCGTTCACCGGTTGGCGTTTCAACCGAGATAGTTTCAGGCGCAACGATATTCGGTAGCCTGTCGCCATGACCGCCGATGTTCCCGACAGGGCCTCCACCCCGCGCGCGACCGACCGTCCGGGCGACACCTCACCCTTCGCTCTCGGCCTGCTCCTGCGCCAGGCGCACTGGCGTGCCGGCACGGTGATGACGGAGGCGCTCCGGCCGCTCGGCATCGAGTTGCGGCACTTCGCCGTGCTGATCGTGCTGGTGAACCGCGGGCCCACGGTTCAGCGCGACCTGGCGGCGGCGACAGGGTCGGACAAGGCCGGAATCATGCGGGTCGTGGACGACCTGGAGCGCAAGGGGCTGGCCGTACGCAAGGCGGTTCCCGGCGACCGGCGGGCGCGGGCGGTGGAGATCACCCCGCAGGGCGTCGAGCTGTTCGACGCCGCCCATGTGGCGGCGGAGCCGCAGGCCGAGCGGCTGGTCGCCGATCTGGAGCCCGGCGAGGCCGAGCAGTTGAAGGAGTTGCTGACCCGGATCGCCTATCCCGGGGGCGCGTGAGCAGGCCCGTCCGCCCTCTCACCCCAGATCGTATTGAATGAAACTGTATCATTTGATACCATCGTAGATGTAACCAAGAGAGCCGAGGGAGCGGCGATCATGGATGTCTACGAAACGGTCACGAGCCGGCGGGCGGTGCGCGGCTTCACCGACCAGCCCGTCCCGATGGAGGCGCTCAAGCGCGTGTTGTCAGCCGCCGCCTGGGCGCCGTCCGGGTCGAACCTCCAGCCCTGGCACGTCTACGTGGTGACCGGCGAGCCACTGGCCGAGATCAAGAGGCGCGCCGGCGAGCGCCTGGCCGCCGGCGACCCCTGGGACGAGCGGGAATACGAGATGTACCCTCCCGCGCTGAAGTCCCCCTACCGCGAGCGCCGATCCGCCTTCGGCCGCGAACGCTACGGCGCGCTCGGGATCGAACGCGACGACTGGGAGGCGCGCCAGCGGGCCGCGGCCGGAAACTGGGACTGCTTCGGCGCGCCCGCCGCCCTGTTCTGCTACATCGACCGCGAGATGGGCCGGCCGCAATGGGCCGACGTCGGCATGTACCTGCAGACCGTCATGTTGCTGCTCCGGGCCGAGGGGCTGCACAGTTGCCCGCAGATGGCCTGGTCGGTCTATCGCGAGACCGTCGCGGAGGTCCTGCACCCTCCGGACGGGCTCATCCTCTTCTGCGGCGTCTCCATCGGCTTCGAGGACGTCACGGTCGACCACGTCCGCACGGGCCGCGCACCGCTCGAGGAGACGGTCACGTTCGTCGGGGGTTCCAGCCCCGCGATCGCGTGCGGCACGCCCCAAAGGATCCCCTGGAGTGGTGGTCGCCGGCCGGCGCCGGCCACGGTCCCGGCCCGCCGGGCACGGACACCGCTCCAGCGCGCCGCTGCGGCCGATCCACGCGTACGAGCAGCTCAGGGCAGGGCACATCCGCTCCAGCCAACCGCGCCGAGGCCGGCCCCGCCTGCCCAGCGTCGCAGCCGTCCAGAACCACTTCAACATCGCCGGCCGCGACGACGTGGCCCTCCTGGACACCTGCGCCCGGGCCGGCATCGCCTTCGTCCCCTTCTTCCCCCTCGGGGGCGGGAGGACCGGGATCGACCACCCCGCCGTGGTCAAGGTCGCCGGACGCCACCACGCCACCGTCCACCAGATCGCCCTCGCCTGGCTCCTGGCCAGGTCACCCGCGATTCTGGCCATCCCCGGCACCGGCTCGGTGGCCCACCTGGAAACCAATCTCGCCGCCCGAGCCATCACCCTCACCGAGGAAGATCTCGCCGACCTCGCCTGAATCCGAGCCGCTCGCGGTGTTCGGCCACGGGCGTCTGGATGTGCTCCTGCCGGACGCCGGCGCGCGGAAGGCGGGAGCTCCCCGTCGTCAGGAGACCTTCTCGCAGATGCGGTAGGTCATCATCACGCAGATGCGGTGGAGCTGGCGGCACATGCCGAGGAAGTCCTCGTGCGCGGGCGCCGGAGGGCTGGGGTAGGCGTCGAGCCTGGCCGCGAACTCCGGGTCCAGCCCGCCGGCCCACGGGTCGGTGCAGCGGGCGTAGACCTCGTCGATCGGGACGCCCGCCTGGTGGGCGGTACTCACCTCGTCCTGGAGGCGTTCGAGGTAGGCGAGCAGCGCGTCGATCGCCTGCGGCCCGTCGCCGATCGGGCCGTGGCCGGGGACGATGGTCTCCAGCTCGGGCAGGCCCGCCTTCAACGCGCGCAGCCCTTGGATGTAGGGCACGGGACCGCCCTGCAACATCATGTGCGCCGAGCCGGCCGCGCACAGGTAGTTGCCGGTCCAGGCGGTACGCGCCGAGGGGACGTAGACGATCGTGTCGCCGGGGCCGTTGCCGGGGCCGAAACGGTGCAGTTCGACGGTGGTGCCGCCCAGGTCGATCTCGGCGTGGGTGTCGAAGACGACGTCCGGCAGCCGCCAGGTGGTGAAGGCGTCGAACTCGGCCTCGGCGCCGTACATGTTCTTGGAGCGCATCTCCTTCTCGTAGGCCAGGTCGTGCATGTTGTCGCGGTTCTCCCGCGAGGTGATCACGGTCACGTCGTCGGGGAAGGCGATGTTCCCGAACGTGTGGTCGCCGTGGTAGGTGGTGTTGGCCAGGTAGCGCAGCGGCCGGCCGGTCACCTCTTTCGCCGCGCGCTGGACCTGCGCGCCGACCGCCGGGGTCACGCCGGAGTCGATGATCAGCGACGCCCTCGTGCCGGCGACGACGCCGTTGTTGTCCTTGGGCGGGACGGTGGCCATGAGCGCGTGCACGCCCGTGCCCAGTTCCTGCGCCCTGAATTCCAGGCCGACCGGGCTGAGGTTGGGGCCGTAGTAGTCCGGCGGGCGTTCCTTGGTCTCGCGGTCGAGCAGGTGGTGGGAGAGCTCGGACATGAACGGGACTCCTGTCCTCGTGGCCACCGCGTGCCGGCGGCGTACTCCTCGATATTAAGCAAACGATCGATTAATTTACAACCGAGGGCGCCGAGAACCAAGAGGGCTCATGACCTCTGCTCCGGCACGCGGGGTCGTCATGGTCGCGAGGAGCGTGCGCGCCGGGAAGCGGCGACTCTAAGGGCGGTGCGCACCTAAGCGTCGAGGTAGCGCTGCACGTTGTCGCCGACCGTGCGCGCGCTGCGCCGCGGAGCTCCGGGCACCGCGGCCGTCGCGCTGGAGCGCGCGGCGTGGCTGACCGCCTCGGCTCCTGACCGGGCCGCCCTGCTCGTCTCCGCGGCGGAGGCCGCTGGCACGTCAGGCAACCCCGCGCTCGCCGGCCAGGCGGAGCGCGCCGGCGCCGACCTCGCGGGCCAGGCCAGGATCGGCCTGCTCAGCGCGAGCCGGCTGAGGTGGGTTCGCTGGAGAACGGCCAGCCCAGGTGGGCGTGGGCCAGGCCGCGCAGTTGCCCGCCAGGACCGGTGCCGTAGCGGTAGGGGGAGTGCGGGTCGCCGGGCTGGTCGGTGAAGGCGCCGTCGTATGCCGGGGCCTGGGCGCGCACCCCGGTCACGCCACCATCGGCAGGCTGCGGTCCAGGCCGGTGATGTGCAGCAGCCGGGACATGAACGGGCGGGGCGCTTTCAGTGCCAAGGTGATGCCCATCGACCGGGCGCGGCGCTGGATGCCGACCAGGACGCCCACGCCGCCGGCGTCGCAGAAGGACACCTGCGACAGGTCGAGGATGAGCAGGCTCGTGCTGTAGTGCAGCGTGCTCAGCAGTTGCCGGCGGAGCGCTGCGCTGGTGAAGATGTCGATCTCGCCGGACAGATGAACGGTGGTCGGCTTTGACCGGTCGGCCACGCCAAGTGGCGCGGTGTCGATGACGGTTATGGCGGATTCCTTTGGAGAAGCTGGAATGGGATGAGATGCCTGCCGGCTGGAGATCGGTCCGCCGCCGGAACGGGCGGGTCCTTCTACCGTCTGATCCGGTCGGCAGACGGAACGCGGGTCACGCCGGTGCTGATGGCCGTCTGGTGGGGAGGGCGGCTGCTGGTCGGTGACCGACCCGCCCTCGTTCTCCCAGCGGGCCGTGCCGTCGGCGGCCGTCCCGCGCAGAGGCGGAACAGGATCGGGCGGCAAGCGCGCGCCGGCGAGAGCGTCGTCGACGCTCAAGCCGGCGGTGTCCTGGGCGGTGAGCTTGAGCGTGGCCTCAGCGGCACCGGCGGCGGTGTCCGGCGGGATGACCAGCAGGACGATCGGCTCACCGGCCGCGAAGATGAGAGTGATCAGGCGCGGGTCGGTGTGGCGGAACCAGCCGACGCGGACCTGACGCCCGCGTGCCGGAATGCGGTGCGGGATGCTCTGCCACGCATCGCCATGCAGCCCGATGCGGAGCGTGACACGGCCAAGCAGCCGGTCGACGGCGGCGATGAGGCCGGGCAGTTCGGTGGCCGCGTCGCGGGAGTAGGGCCACCAGGCCCCGTCCACCACAGCTCGCCGATCCAGCGCCGGATGGAGACCGAGCCGTAGCGCGGAATCGACCCGGGGGATCGCGGATGAGGTGGAGCTGAGCGGTGCGGGTGGAGAAAGAAGTGTCGGCGTCATGGTCGCCTGACCTGTCCGGGCCTCCGAAGAGGCCGGTGGTGGTTCGCCGGGGGCGACGCAGACCTGAGTGCCAACGCTCGAAAAGTCCTCGGTACGTTTAGCCTACCTCCTACTTCCGGAATTCCCCAATTCCGGCATTAGTCCGGTCACCCGGCGGTCTCAGCGCCTCGAACGGGCGGCCACGCGCGCGCTGGGCGATGTACGTTTCATGCGGCCGGTGGCGGCCCCTGCCGGAGGATGTCGCATCACCGCAGGTGAGATGGTGTCAACGGCCTGGCGCGTCAGCTCCGCGCGTACATCTTGATCGCCGCCCTGGTTGGGACGGCGGGCGAGCCTATACCGTCCGATCCGACGACGCCTCGCCTCTGGAGTCCCTCATGCCAGGTAAACGCTGGGCCGCCCCCGCACTGCTCGCCCTGACCCTGCCGCTGCTCGCCCCCGTGGGCGTGCTCACCCCACCGGTCGCCGCGGCGACGTCCGTCTCCGAGGTGCCGCTGGAGGAGATCAACACGGTCACCACCCAGGTCGCCTTCGGTTTACGCCGCCCCACCGCCATCGCCGCACCCGATGACGGGACGGACAGGCTGTTCATCACCGAGAAGCGCGGGACCGTGCGGGTCTACCACCCGGACACCGGTCTCGGCCAGACCCCGATCATCGACATCACGGCGTCGGTGGACGAGTCCGGCAACGAGCGCGGGCTGCTCGGCATCGCCCTCTCTCCCGACTTCGCCGAGAGCCATGACGTGTACCTCGCCTACACGGCGCTGCCGGACGGCGCGGTGACCCTGGCACGGTACGGGCTGGACGACGCGAGCCTCGAACCCCTGCTCTCCCAGGAGCACGCCGAGAACAGCAACCACAACGGCGGCCAGATCACCTTCGGCACCGACGGCAACCTGTACATGAGCATCGGCGACGGCGGCGGCTCAGGTGACCCCTTCGACTCCGGGCAGCGCGTGGACACCCTGCTGGGCAAGATCCTGCGCATCGACGTCAGCCGGAGCTGCGGCGACCTGGCCTACTGCGTACCGGAGGACAACCCGTTCGCCGGCGTCGCGGGCGCGCGCGAGGAGATCTGGATGTACGGCGGGCGCAACCCCTGGCGCTTCTCCGTCGACCCGGCGGACGGCTCGATGTGGATCGCCGACGTCGGCCAGGGCAGGTGGGAGGAGATCAACCACATCAAGCCCGGACGGCAGGCCGGCGCGAACCTCGGCTGGTCCTGCTACGAGGGGCTGGAGGTGTTCGACGAGACCCAGTGCGACTCCGACGCCGACTACACCGAGCCGGTCTTCACCTACTCCCCGCACACCGGCGGCTGCGCGGTCATCGGCGGGCAGGTCTACCGCGGCGAGGAGTTCGCCGACCTGGTCGGCGGCACCTACATCGCCACCGACTACTGCTCCTCCACCGTGTGGGCGCTGCGCGAGGACGGCGCGGGCGGCTATCTCCAGGCCGAGATCGGCCAGACGCCGACGCAGGTCACCGCGTTCGGCGCCACGGTGCAGGGCGAGTTGTACGTCGTCAACGACCTTCCCGGTGGCCTGCACCGCGTCTCGTTCGAACGCGCGGAGCCGACCTGCCTGATCGGGCACACCACGCGGACCTGGGGCGGCGGCATGACCGTCGACCTCACCGTCACCAACACCGGCACCACGCCGATCGACGGATGGACGCTGCGCTTCCCCCTTCCGCGCGGGCAGAGCATCGTCTCCGACTGGAACACCGACCTCACCCAGAGCGGCGACATCGTCATCGCGGTCAACGCCGGCCACAACGCGTCGATCGCGCCCGGCGGCAGCGTCACGCTGGGCTATCTCGCCAACCACACGGGCGACACGTCCCTGCCGAGCAGATTCTCGCTCAACAGGGACACCTGCGCCGTCGACCGCTGACCGAGGCGCTGCGTAATGGTATAACTACACTATGTGATCGAGGCGTCACCGGCGCCGCCCCCGCTGCGTCTCCCCGCCACCCCCCAAGGAGCAACCAGCATGCACGCGACCCCCACACCCACCGTCCCACCCTCCCCGGCCACCGGAATCTGAGCCCACCACAAGGCGCCCCCCAAATCGGGCGCCTTTCTCTTTTCACGCCCCATACAACCGACCTCGCCGCGCATTTTTTTTGTGCACCCGATTTACGGGTGCGAGCCTTTCGACGACTGCGTTGACGCTCCCTTTACAAAGAGTGACATCTTCACTACCTTGAGCAGTCATTGCAGGTCAGAGGCGTTCGATCGTCTCGTGACAACGAAAGGCCGACCGCCATGCGCACCCTTTCCCGCATTACCGGAACACTCATGATCGGCGCCGCGATAATCGCGGCGACGGCCGCGCCTGCGGGGGCCGCTCCCACGATTCCCGGCAGCCCGTCCATTCAGCCACCGAGCGCCACGTGTTTCGAGTTCCCCTACTTCGGCCCGAAGGGGCACGCGAACTTCGATTTCGGCAACGACATCGTCAGGCTCCTCGACGAGCGCGGCATCCGGGTGGAGGGCCTCGCCCCCATGCAGGCCAAGCCCGGCAACAGGGGCATCTACGTGCCCATCGGGTGGAAGCAGGACCACATCGACCCGTGCAACGGCGTCTACTACCCCGGCGGGTTCGCCATCAACGACGTCAAGAGCGGGCACAGGGCCGCCATCCACGACATCTACCTGCGCCCCGACGGCGCGCACGCTCAGGTCGAGATCGACGGCCGGCCCCAGGGCGAGCAGCTCGTGGCCACCTACCGGCTGTCGGAGTTCGCCCCGTACGTTCCCACGCCCCGGCCGCTCGAAGGCGGCATCGGGCCCAAGCACTGGCCGTTCTACGTCAGCCCCTACCTCAGCCGGACCGTCAGGCGGCTCACCGGCATCCCGCTGAACGAGGGCGCCTACCTGGCCAACCTCGACGCGGTCGTCCAGTACGTGCCGTAGGGCGACCTCCCCTGACCTGAGATCCGCCCGGCCGTGCCCGCGGGCACGGCCGGGTGCCGGCGAAACGAGAGACAGATGCGAGTGACCAGCGCGAGAAGCCGGTGGACGTGGGCCGCCGCCGGCGGCGCCGCCATAGCCATGCTGACGACCATGGTGCTGCTCGGCCCCTCCATGCGGCCGGGCACAGCGACCAGCCACTGGGACGCCCCCGCGACCACCCGGGACAAGCAGGTCGACGCGACCGACCTGTACGCCTTCACCAGCCCCGAACGCCAGGACACGGTCACGATCGTGGCCAACTACATCCCCTTCCAGGTGCCGAACAAGCCCTACCAGTTCGACACCGGCGCCCGCTACGAGGTGCACATCGACAACACCGGCACCGGCCAGGCCGCCGTCACCTACCGGTGGACGTTCACCACCAAGCGGCTGCCGGTGCCCTCCTTGGTCCGCAAGCACCAGGCCGGGCCGGCCGACGCCCTGGTCGAGCAGAGCTACACGCTGACCAGGCTGCGCGACGGCAAGTGGCAGACGCTCGTCCGCGACGGTTATGTCGCTCCCACCGATATGGGCGCCCTGGCCACGCCCGACTATCCGCAGCTGCGCCGCAAGGCCGTCGGTGACCTGCCGGGAGGGGGCAAGGTCTTCACCGGCACGGCCGCCGACCCGTTCTACTCCGACAACCACGCGGTCAACCTGCTCAGGTTCGGGCTGCCGTTCTTCCCGGTCAAGACGGGCGTGCCGCTCAACGTCAGTTCGCTGGCCCTGCAGATCCCCAAGTCGGAGCTGGCGCTCGGCGGCGACCCCGCGGCCAACCCCGTCATCGGCGTCTGGACCACCGCCTCCCGCAAGTCCAGCGGCGTGCTCGGCTCGGGGGAGGCCGGCTACAAGCAGGTCTCGCGGCTGGGCAACCCCAACTTCAACGAGGTCATCATTCCGCTGAAGCAGCGCGACCGCTTCAACACGCTGCGGCCCGACGGCGACGATAGCGGCGGGCTGGTCGTGCCGTCCACGCTCGACCCCGGCCAGGCCAAGGTCGTCGCGAAACAGGCCAAGGTCGCGGCGCCGCCGGCCCCGCGCAAGGACCTGGAGGAGATCTACCTCACCGGCCTGACCACGCAGGGCGACGGGCCGATCGACCGGAACCTCAACTCCCACCTGCTGAACCGGGACGTTTCGCGCATCGCCAAGGCGGAGGAACTGCGCCTCAACATGAGCACGCCGGTCGCCGCCGAGCCGGACAAGTACGGCCTGCTCAAGGGCGACACGCAGGGCTACCCCAACGGCCGCCGCCTCATCGACGACGTCGTGACCGTCAACCTGCGCATGCTCCTGGGCGAGCCCGCGGGCCCCGGCGCTCCGGGCCTCATCGCCGAGGACAACCCGGCATTCCTCTACAAACCCATCTCCGGCAGCTTCCCCTACCTGGCGCTGCCCGTCACCGCCGGCTGAGCCCGCACCGAGGACACCCGATCAGATGAGTCGTATACGGCGATCGTTGCCCCTGCTGGGATGCCTGCTGCTGGGATGCGTGCTGCTGGCCCTGTACGCCCCTGGCGGCGCCCTGCGCCAGGACGAACCGGCGCCCAGGCAGGCGGGGTGGTCGCCGTACGACCTGGCCGGGTCGATCGAGGACGCCCAGAACCGCCTGCGCCGTCACCCGGACGACGCGGCGGCCTGGGCGGGCCTCGGTTTCCTGTACCTGGAGCAGGTCCGCCGCACCGCCGACGGCGCCTACCACGCCAAGGCGCGTGGCGCGTTCGAACGTTCGATGCGCCTGCCCACGGGCGACGGTGAGCCGTACATCGACGCCGTGATCGGCATGGGCGCGCTGGCCAACGCCGCGCACGACTTCGCCGGAGCGGTCCGGTGGGCCGAACAGGCCCGCGAGGCCGCCCCCTACCGCTGGCCGCTGTACGGCGTGCTCACCGACGCCCACCTCGAACTCGGCCACTACCGCGAGGCCGAGAGCACGCTGCGGCACATGCTCGACGGCCGCCCCGACTTCGCCTCCTTCACCAGGGCCGCACGCCTGGAGCAGGTGCACGGGCGGCCGGAGCCCGCACGCGAACTGCTGCACCGCGCGTGCGCGATCGCCGGCGACCCTGCCGAATATGCCTTCTGCCAGGGGCAACTCGGCGACCTGGCCTGGGAAACCGGTGACCCGCGCTCCGCGCTCGCCGCCTACGCCGAGGCGCTGGCCGCCGATCCCGGGCACGTGCCCTCGCAGGCGGGCAAGGCCCGCGCACAGGCCGCGCTCGGCCACGTCGACCAGGCGCGGCGCGGCTACGCCGCCGTCGTCGCCAAGGCTCCGTCGTTCGTCGTCGAGTACGGCGAACTGCTCGAACACCTCGGCGACCGGGCCGGGGCCAGGCGCCAGTACGCCGTGTTCACCGCCCAGCACAAGCTCCTGGCCGCCGCCGGGAAGACCGACCACCTGGCCATGGGCACGTACGAAGCGGCTCACGGCGATCCGGACACCGCGGTCCGGCACCTGCGGGCGGAGTGGAAACGGCGCCATAGCGTCGAGGTCGCCGACGCCCTGGGCTGGGCGCTGCACCGGGCGGGCCGCCACGCCGAGGCCGCCACGTACGCCGCCCGCGCCGGAAGGCTCGGCGGGCACCGCGCGCTGTTCGCCTACCACCGCGGCGAGATCGAGCAGGCGCTCGGGCACACCGCCTCCGCCCGCGCCCACCTGGCCAGGGCCCTGTCCATCAACCCGCACTTCTCCCCGGCAGGGGCGGCGCGGGCGCGCAGGCTGCTGGCGGCGACGGCGTGATCGCTCCCCTGACCGCCCCTCTGGTCTCGGCGGTGCTGGCCGCGCATCCGCTGGGCAACTTCAGCGTCAACCACTACGACGGGCTGACGATCCACCGCGACCGGATCGAGCACGTCGCCATCGTGGACAGCGCCGAGATCCCGACCCTGCAACAGCCGGTACGCGGCCCCGTGGACGCCCACGCCCGTCGCGCCTGCGCCGAGTTGCGCGACGCCGTCAGGGGCACGGTGGAGGGGCGGCCGCTGGCCTGGCGGGCCACCGAGACGTCCTTCGCCTACCAGGCGGGTGCCGCGGGACTGCGTACGAGCAGGCTGACGTGCCACCTGACCGCGCCCTTGCGGGTGGACCGGCCGCTCACCCTCACCTTCGCCAACGCCCACCGCGCCGGCACCGTGGGCTGGCGGGAGATCACGGCCCGGGGGGCCGGCGTGCGGCTCAGCGCCTCCAGCGTGCCCGCGCACAGCGTGTCGGGCGCGTTGCGCGACTACCCCGCCGACCTGCTCAGCTCCCCCCTCGACGTACGCCGGGCGCGCGTCACGGTGGAGCCGGGCGCCGGAGACGCCGGGACGTCCGTGGCCGTGCCGGGCGTGGACATCATCACCCGCTACACCACCCTGCTGGCCGACCGGCTGAACACGCTGGTGGGCGCCGACCGGCTGACGGTGCCGCTCGGCATGCTGGCCCTGCTGCTGTCGCTGGTGCTCGGAGCCGTGCACGCGGCGATGCCCGGCCACGGCAAGACCGTCATGGCCGCCTACCTCGCCGGGCGTGACAGACGGCTGCGCGACACGGCCGCCGTCGCGGCCACGGTCACCGCCACCCATACGGCGGGGGTGCTGGTCCTGGGGCTGCTGGTCACGCTTACCGCGTCGTTCACGGGGGAGGCGGTGCTGAGCTGGCTCGGGGTGGCCAGTGGCCTCATCATCGCCCTGATCGGCGCCGGCCTGCTCCGCTCCGCCCGCCGCCGCACCCCCGCCCCCGGCTCCGTCCCCGGTCACGGGCATGGCCACGGGCATGGCCACGGGCACGGGCACGGGCACGGGCACGGGCGGCGGTCGGGTGGGGTGGTGGCGCTGGCCGTGGCCGGCGGGCTGGTGCCGAGCCCGTCCGCCCTGGTGGTCCTGCTCGGCGCGGTGGCACTGGGACGTACCGTGTTCGGTGTCATGACCGTCGTCTGCTACGGGCTCGGCATGGCGCTCACGCTGCTGGCCGCCGCGCTCGCTCTGCGCAGGCTGGGTGACCTCGCCCTGGTGGGGCGGCTGCAGCGCCTGCGCCCCTACAGCGCCACGATGACCGCCGTGCTCGTCCTGCTCGTCGGCACAGGCGTCACCCTGCGCGCGGTCGCCGCCCTGGTGTGACCGTCCCACCTCTCCCGGCAGGCGTTCACCAGGACGGCCTCAGCAGTGCCGCGAGGTCGTCCCACCGCGCCAGCAGCAGTCCCGCCACCGCGCCCAGAGTTCCGGCAGCCGCGCTGATCACCAGGTCGGCGGGGTCGTTCGCCAGCGATCCCACCAGCCCGAGCAGGGACGCCGCGACGAGGATCAGGTTGCGCACCACGTGCGCCACGCCGACCGGTGTCCCGGAAGGGCCGAAGCAACGGCACGGCACCGGGGCCGGCCTGCGGGCTACCGCGCCCACAGCCACGGTGAAGCAGCCCAGCAGCACCGCCGCCAGCGCGAATCCCGCCGTCCCGGCCCAGCGTGGCGGCGCCACGACCAGCACGATCACCGCGGTCTCCGCCACGGTGA
This sequence comes from Nonomuraea sp. B5E05, assembly GCF_039880665.1. Lineage (NCBI taxonomy): Bacteria > Bacillati > Actinomycetota > Actinomycetes > Streptosporangiales > Streptosporangiaceae > Nonomuraea > Nonomuraea sp. B5E05. Next base: position 52,829 of record NZ_JBDPMJ010000025.1, on the reverse strand, counting down.
CGGCCACGGCGGCCATCGGGACGACCGCCCAGCCGACCACGGCCATCTCCCTGAGCGACCCGACGAACCCCTCCCAGGCCCGGCGTCCGCGCACCTTGCCCGCCAGGGCGAGCGCGAACACCGTGACCAGTAGCAGCCTGCTCGCCACCTCGACGTACTGCATGATCGATCACTGTTCCCCTCGTCGAGGCAGGGACCTGATGACCGCCACCACGTGAGAGGCGGGCAGCAGGCCGAAGTGCCGGGAATCCACGCTCCGGCCCGGGTTGTCACCGAGGACCGCGACGCGACCGGGGGGTACGGGACCACCGCCCAGCACAGCGGGCAGCTGTTCCCCTTCGCAGGCGGCCAGCCGCTTGACCAGCAGCGGCGGAGCGAAGTGCGGGTTGCGCACGATCACGACGTCGCCCGTCACACCCCGGGTACGCCGGGCCAGCAGCCGCTGCCCTGGACGCACGGTGGGCTCCATGCTGACGCCCTCGACCGTGACCGTGACGAACCGCCCGCGCAGCCACACCAGGGCGGCGACCACCAGCACGATGCCGGCCACGTATCTCATCCGATGTGCTCCGTGACGTAGCCCGCGGACTGCAGGGTGAAGAGGTCGGCGTACGGGCCCCGCAGGTCCATCAGGTCCTCGTGCCGCCCTCGCTCGGCCACCCGCCCCTCCTTCAGCACGACGATCAGGTCGGCGTCGCGCACCGTGTTGAGGCGGTGCGAGATGAGCAGGCTGGTACGCCCTGACCGGCCGGCGCGCATCCGGACGTGGATGTCGTGTTCGGCTTCCGGGTCCAGCCCTGAGCTGGGCTCGTCGAGGATCATCAGGTCGGGCCCGTCGCGCAGCAGCGCGCGGGCGATGGCGATCCGTTGCCACTGCCCGCCGGACAGTTCGACCCCGGTGGACGCGGAGTCCTCGTCGCCGTCGCTGAAGAAGAGCCGGGTCAGCAGGGTCTCGTAGCCGCGCGGCAGTACGGCGAGCGCGTCGTGGATGCCGGCCCGCCGGGCGGCGGCCTGGATGTGGGGTCCGGAGTCGATCAGGGGGAGATTCCCGAGGCCGATGTTCTCGGCGGCGGACAGGTCGTAGGCCATGTGGTCCTGGAAGACGGCGCTGATCCGGGCGCGCAGGTCGGCGGGGTCGCTCTGGCGCAGGTCCACCCCGTCCCACAGGATCGTGCCCTTGCTGGGGTCGTAGAACCGGCACAGCAGCTTGACCAGGGTGCTCTTGCCCGCTCCGTTCAGCCCGACCAGGGCGACGGTGCCGCCGTACGGGATGAACAGGTCGACGCCGCGCAGGATCCAGGGGTGGTCGTCGCCGTACCGGAACCACACGTCGCGCAGTTCGATGCCGCGCCGCAGCGCCGGCAGCGGGGCGGTGGCCGCCATGGGCAGGTCGGGCGGGGTGTGGGTGACGTCGAGGTAGTGGCCGAACATGCGCAGGCTCTGGGCCATCTGCGCGATCATGTGCACCATCGTGTTGAGCCCCAGCTGGGTGCCCGCCACCGCGCCGATGAACATCACCACGTCCCCCGCGCTGATCCCGCCTTCGCGCGCCACCATGCCCGCCCACACCAGCCCGCCGCCGGCCACCAGCGCGGCCAGCAGTTCGAGCGCGCCGTTCGTGGCCAGCCGGCGCAGGTCCAGGCGGCGCTGGGCGCGGTTGACGCCCCTGCGCTCGGCCAGCATCCGCCCGCGCAGGAAGCCGCCGATCCCGAACAGCCGGACCTCCTTGGCGGCCTGGACGCCGGTCAGCAACTGGCCGTAGAAGAACTCCCTGCGCTGGGCGGGGCTGGTCTGCCACATCATCGTCGTGTACTGCCTGGCCAGGCGTAGCTGGGCGGCGAGCGCAGGCGCGAGCGAGGCCAGCACGATCACGGCCATCCACGGGTTGATGAGCGCCAGCGCCCCGAGGAACCCGGCGACCGTGAGCGCGGCCCTGCCGACGTCGAAAGCGGATCCGAGCAGCCCGTGGCAGTCGGTGGTGGACTGCTGGGCCAGGCGCAGCCGGTCGAGGAAGGCGGGGTCTTCGAAGTAGCGCAGCCCGGCGAACCTCCCGGTGGCGGCGAACAGCCGGTCGGTGGCGCGCAGGCCGACCGCCCTGCCCAGGGCGCCGTTGGCGTAGGTGGACAGGCTCGGCAGCACGCCGGCGGCCAGCCCGCTGGCGGCCAGCCCGAGCGCCGCGCCGAGCACGGAGCCGCTGCCGGCGGTCAGCGCGTCGAGCAGCGCCTTGGTGAACCAGGTCGTGGAGATGGGGACCGCGGCCTGGGCCAGGGTGGCGCCGACGTAGAAGATCACCGTCGCGGGCGCGCTGCGCCAGGCCAGCCCCGTGACGGCGGCCAGCGCGCGCGGCCAGGACCACTCAGCCACGCGCGGCGGTCAGGGCCAGCACGTCGGCCAGGTCATGTCCTGTCGCGAGCACGGTACGGCTGTCGTCGATGAGGAAGACCCGGGGGAAGGCCGCCACCTTGAACGCCTTGGCCATCGACCCGCCGTCCGGGCCGGCCGTGTCGACCATGGCGACCGGTTCGAGCAGCTCGCGCATCGGCCCGGTCTCGTCGCGAAGGCCGGCGATCACGGCGATGACCTGTTCACGCGGCATCGTCGAGGCCAGCTCGGCGAACTTGGGGGCCAGCTCCGTGCAGGGCGAGCACGACGGGGAGAAGAAGCCGACCAGCGTACGCCCGCGCAGCGCGTGCCCCGCCTCGAACTCCGCCACCGTCTCACCGGGGAGGAGCGAGGGTGGCGGGGCGCCGCCGGCCTGCTCGTACAGGCCGTTGAGGCGCTCGGTGTGTTCGCGCAGCCTGCGGATGATGCCCAAGCCCAGCGCCAGGTTGAGTGCGCACAACACGGCCAGCACCACCACAGCCGCCCACAGGGCGTAAACCATCACGATCTCCTCATCGCGGAACGGAGGGGCCGGGCCTGATCAGAGGCCCGGCCCGTGGAATCACGACACCGGACCGGCGTCTAGCAGTAGGACCAGCCGTTGCACCTGGTCCCCGTGTTGTAGCTGCAGCACCTGCGGTACTGGCACCGGCCACCCATCACGGTGCGGTATTCCTCCCAGCAGCTGCTGGCGGCGGCCCTGACCTGGGGGACGAGTCGTTCGACGAGCCGATCGGTGAGTCTGGTGAGAACCGTCATGACGTCCTGCTTTCTGTTCCCGGTCAGCAGCGGACCCAGCCGTTACATCTGGTCCCGTTGATGTACTCGCAGCACCAGCGCTTGTAGCACTGCTGCGGCTTGTCGTCCCACTGCCAGTAGCACCCCATGGCTGAGGCCTTGACCTGGGGGACGAGCCGTGCGACCAGGCGGTCGCAGAGTCCGTGTAAGGCGTGCATGAGCCCTCGCTTCCTGAAGAGGAGCCTTCTCCTGGCAGCCTCACCCGGGCACCTCAGTGATTTCTCAATGACTTCTCAATGCTGTTCCGAAGGCATGACAACCTGGGAGGAGTCGATCTCCCTTGACTACGCTGGAAGGCCATGTTGATTCGGTTGCTCGGACCGGTGGAGCTGGAGCGCGCGGATCAGACCAGTGCGGTGCGCCCTCCGCAGGCCGCGCTCGCTCTCGCCGCGCTCGCCTGGGAGGTCGGCCGGGTCGTTCCCGTCGAGACGCTGCTGACCCGGATCTGGGGCGAGCGGATCCCGTCCGGCGCGCGGAACACCCTGTACACGATCATCACCCACCTCCGCCACGAGGTGCTCGGCGACGACGGCGACGTGCTGCGCAAGCTCGGCGGCTACCTGCTCGACGTGGACGAGTCCACCGTGGACCTGTCACGGTTCCGCCGCCTCACCGAGCGGGCGGCAGCCGTACCGGATCCTCGGCCGCTGCTGAGTGAGGCGCTGGCGCTGTGGCACGGTGACCCACTGACGGGGCTGCCGGGCGAGTGGGCCGAGCGGGCCCGCGGGCGGCTGCGGGACGAGCACAAGGAGGTCGTGCTGCGGTGGGCGCGTTCGGTGACCGACGCCGACCCGGGAGCCGCGGTGGCGGCGCTGTCGCCGCTGGCGGAGGAGTACCCGCTGGACGAGCTGGTCGCCGTCGCGCTGATCGAGGCGCTGCACGCGTCGGGGCGTACGGCCGAGGCGCTGACCTGCTTCGCCGGCGTGCGCCACACGCTCGCCGAGGAGCTGGGCGTCGAACCCGGGACGGCGCTGCGCCGGGTCCATCGCCTGTTGCTACGGCACGGCGAGGTGGCCGGGGCCGAACGTCCGGTTCCCGCGCAGTTGCCCGTCCACCTCGGGTGCTTCGTCGGCCGCAAGGCCGAGCTGGAAGGGCTGGCCGCCGCCGGCGCCGTATGCGTGATCTCGGGACCGCCGGGCGTGGGCAAGTCGTCGCTGGCGCTGCGCTGGGCCCACCTGCACCGCGACCGTTTCCCCGGCGGCCAGCTCTACGCCGACCTCGGCGCCCTCCACCCCGCCGGCGCCCGCGCGGTCCTGCCCCGCTTCCTCGGCGCGCTGGGCGTCGCGGAGAGCCAGGTGCCCTCCGGCGTCGAGGCGCAGATCGGGCTCTACCGCAGCCTGGTGTCCGACCGCCGGGTGCTCGTCATGCTCGACGACGCCCGCGGCGCCGACCAGGTCGCTCCCCTGCTGGCCACCGCGCCCGGGTCGCTGACGCTGATCACCAGCCGGTCCGAGCTGCCCTCGCTGTCGGTCACCGTTGGAGCGTCCCTCCTCCATCTGGGTGTCCTTGCCCGTGAGGAGGCCCGCCACCTGCTGGCCGCCCGGGTCGGCGAGGCCCGCCTGGCGGCCGAACCCGAGGCCGCGGAGCTGATCATCGACAGGTGCGGCCGCCTGCCGCTGGCCCTGGCCATCGTGGCGGCACGGATGGTACGGCGGAGCGACCTGCCCCTGGCCGAGATCGCCGCCGACCTCGAACGGGCGGAAACGGACCTGGAGCCGTTCGCCGACACCGACCCCGCGATCGACCTGCGCGTCGTGTTCGCCCGGTCCTACCGCGAGCTCACCGAGGAGGCGGCCGGCCTCTTCCGGCATCTCGGCAGGCAGGCCGGCCCGGACTTTCCGCTGTCCGCGGTGGCGAGCCTGGCCGCCCTGCCCGTGGAGCGTACGCGGAAGCTGATCGACCACCTCGACCGCGCCAACCTGGTCGACCTCTCCGCCCGCGGCCGCGTGCGCCTGCACGACCTGCTGCGCGCGTACGCCGCCGAGCAGGCCCGCGCCACCGACAGCCGCACCGTGCGCCGGTCGGCCACCCGCCGCCTGCTGGACCACTACGTGCACTCGGCCTGCGCGGCCAGCGCCGTCTGCTACCCGCACCGCGAACGCGTCAAGCCGGACCCGCCCGCCCCCGGCGTCGCCGTGGAGCACTTCGCCGGGCGGGCGGAGGCTCTGCGCTGGTACGCCGCCGAGTCGGTGGCGCTGCCCGCGGTGGTGTCGGAGGCGGCCGAGGCCGGGCTGGACCGGCACGCCTGGCAGCTGGCGTGGGGGTTCGGCGAGTTCATGCAGCGCCGCGGCCCCTGGGAGGAGATCCTGCACGTCGAGGCGGTGGCGCTGAGCGCCGCGGCGCGGCTCGGCGACCGCCTGGCGCAGGCCGGCAGCCACAGCCGCCTGGCCCGCGCCCACGCCAAGCTCGGCCACGACCAGGAGGCGGTCACGCACTTCGACCGGGCCATCGAGCTCCACCGCGACCTCGGTGAGCCCGTCCTGGAGGCGCACCTGCACCTGGGCCTGACGGTCCCGGTCAGCCGGGTACGGCCCGGCGAGGAACTCCGCCACGCGCTGCGGGCCCTGGAGCTCTTCGACGCGGGCGGAGACACCATCGGCAAGGCCCGGGCGCTGAACAACGCCGGTTGGTGGCGCGCCCAGCTCGGCGAGTACGACCAGGCGCTCACCGACTGCAGCCACGCGCAGCGCATCCTGGCGGACCTCGGCTACGCCCAGGGCGAGGGGCATGCCTGGGACAGCATCGCCTACGTGCTGGACGCCATGGGTGACCACGCGCGGGCGGTGGCCGGCTACGAGCGGGCGGCCGAACTGTTCCAGGAGTGCGACGACCTCCACCCGGCCGCGCAGACGCTGGTCCGGCTCGGGGAGACGCACACGGCGGCGGGCGACACGGCGGCCGCGCTGGACGCCTGGAAGCGGGCCGTGGAGTGCTACGACGCTGTCGGGGACACCGAGGCGGAGGCGGTCCGCGCCCGCTGCGCGGCGCTGGGCCGCCCCACGTGGCGCTAGGGAGGGATCACCACTCGGCGAGGCCGCCGTCGTCGCGGCGCCAGACGGGGGAGCGCCAGCGGTGGCCGGTCTCGGCGGCGCGTTCGACGGCGGCGGTGTCGATCTCGATGCCGAGGCCGGGGCCGGTCGGCAGCGGCACGTGCCCGTCGGCGTACCTGAACACCGACGGGTCCACCAGGTAGTCGAGCAGGTCGGCGGGCTGGTTGTAGTGGAGGCCGAGGCTCTGCTCCTGGATGAGCAGGTTGGGGGTGGCGAAGCCTATCTGCAGGCTGGCGGCCAGGGCGATCGGGCCGAGCGGGCAGTGGGGGGCGACAGCGGCGCCGTAGACCTCGGCCAGGGCGGCGATGCGCCGGGTCTCGGAGATGCCGCCCGCGTGCGAGACGTCCGGCTGGGCGACCGCGATCCCCGCCTCCAGCGCGGGACGGAAATCCCACCGCGAGTACAGCCGCTCCCCCGCCGCGATCGGGATGGCGGTGGCCGAGGTGACCGCCGCCAGCTCGCCGGTGAGCTCGGGCACGACCGGCTCCTCCACGAAGAACGGCAGGTACGGCTCCAGCAGCGGCAGCACCCGGCGGGCCATGGGCAGGCTCAGCCGCCCGTGGAAGTCCAGCGCGATGTCCACCTCGTCGCCGACCGCGGCGCGCACCGACGCCAGCCGGTCCACGATCGCCTTGACGGAGGCCGCCGTGTCGATGGTGCGCAGGATGCCCGCGGCGTTCATCTTCAGTGCGGTGAACCCGGCCTCCACCAGTTCCACCGCCGCGTCGGACGCCTCGGCGGGCGAGTCGCCGCCCACCCAGCCGTACACGCGGACGCGTTCTCTGACCGGTCCGCCGAGCAGCCGGTGCACCGGCACGCCGTAGGCCTTGCCGGCGATGTCCCACAGCGCCTGGTCGATGCCGGCGACCGCGCTGGACAACACCGGCCCGCCCCGGTAGAAGCCGCCCTTGGTGAGCACCTGCCAGTGGTCCTCGATGCGCAGCGGGTCGGCGCCGACCAGGTAGTCGGACAGTTCCGCCACGGCCGCGGCCACCGTGGCCGCCCTGCCCTCGACCACCGGCTCGCCCCAGCCGGTGATGCCCTCGTCGGTGTCGACGCGCAGGAACAACCAGCGGGGCGCCACCAGGTAGGTGGTGAGCGAGACGATGCGCATGAGTCCCTTTTCGATCAGTAGCGGCTCGGCGGGTTCAGTCGGAGTCCTTCATGACGCTCCAGCCGCCGTCGACGGTCAGCGCGGCGCCGGTGATGAACGACGCCTCGCCGCTGGCCAGGAACGCTATGGCGGCGGCGACCTCGTCAGGGCTGCCCAGCCGCCCGGCCGCCGTGGCGCGGGCGCTGCGTTCCAGGCCGGCCTCGTCGACGCCGTCCCACGCCCCGGTCAGGATGGGGCCGGGCACCACCGCGTTGGCGCGTACCTCGGGGCCGTACTCCACGGCGAGCTGCCTGGTCAGCGAGAGCAGCCCGCCCTTGGAGGCGGCGTAGGCGGGGCGGCCGGGCAGGCCGAAGCCGGCGTGCACGCTGGAGACCGCCACGAGGGCGCCGCGCGCCCGCCGCAGCTCGCCGATGAAGGTGCGCACGCCCAGGTAGAACCCGCCGAGGTTGACCGCGAGCTGGGCGTTCCAGTCGTCCGGCCCCACCTGGTCGGCGGGCCCCTGCCGCAGCAGGTACGCGTTGCCGACCAGCACGTCCAGCCGCCCGAACCGGTCCAGGACCAGCGTGCGCAGGTCGTCCCACGCCTGCGGCGAGGCCACGTCGCAGTTCGCGTACACGGCCCCGGGGACGATGTCCGCCACGTCCCGGCCCGCCGCCTCGTCGATGTCGGCGACGACCACCGAGGCGCCCTCCGCCGCCAGCCGGCGGACCGTGGCGGCGCCGATGCCCCGCGCGCCACCCGTGACGACGGCCGCCTTCCCCTCGAACCTGCTCATCGGACGGTGACCTCCGCCGCCGACAGGTAGGACCCGCCGCTGGCCCGGCTGCCCTCCAGCCGCACGTAGCGGGCGTCCGCCGCCTCGAACGAGGCGCTCTTCAGCCGCGCGTCGGCCGCCCACGATCCGCTGGTGACCTCCGTGAACGTCCGGCCGTCGGTGCTGAGGTAGACCTTGTAGTCCAGGATCGTGCCGTTGAGGTTGCCGTCGAACCGCGGCTGGTAGTCCAGGGCGCTGACCTGCCTGGTCTCGCCCAGGTTGAGGGTGATCGACTGGGGCAGCGGGTGCGGCGGCTGGTACTCCGAGTGCCAGTAGGTCGCGATGTCCCCGTCCACCGCCAGTTCGGGGCCGAAGCCGGAGTGGAAGCTGGTCGCGTACACCTTCGGCTCGACGCAGTCCTCGGTGACGGTGACCGGGATCTCCCGCTTCTCGCCGCCGATCGTCACGGTGACGGTGTGCTCGCCCGGCTCGGTGTCCCTTGGCGCGGTGACGGTCACGATCACGTTCTTCGCCTGGCCCGCGGGCACGTCGAGGGCTGCCTCGGCGGGTGTGGCGGTGAGCGGCTCGGGGGCGCTCACGCGGACCGGCCGCGACAGCGGCGCCGCGGTGTTGTTGACGACCCTGGCCATCACGTCGGCGGTGCGCACGGCGAGCTCGCAGTGGTCCAGGGCGAGCTTCGCCGGGACCACCGACTGCTGCTCGTCGCGGGCGGCCCCGAGGAGCGCCCACCCGAACGGCTCGTCGGCGTAGTACGCGGCGCGGCAGTCCCGGTCCGCCGTGTGCGAGCGCCCGGCGTCGAAGGCCGCCTTGCAGTCCGAGACGTCCGGCATGTCGGTGTCGATCGCGGCTTTCAGCACATCCCCTCTGGTGAAGACGTACCCGCTGTGCCGGCGCGCCTGCGCGTCGCCGCGCTCGAAGTACGCGTCGGTGTAGGCGCGCGGCCCTGTCAGGTCCGCCCAGAACGCCTGCGGCTCGCAGCCGATGGCCTGGTCCTCCGCCGGTACGGCGCAGCGCCCGGCGCGGAAGTCGCCGCCGAGCACGGTGACGCCGTCCTCGCGGGCGAACCGATCGGCGAGCCAGCCGGCGGCCGGCGCGGGATCGCCACCGGGGTGCGCGGCGACCAGCGGTACGCGCAGCGTGCCGTCCCGCCGCGCCGCCACCACGTAGGCCTGGTCCTCGTCCTGCACCCGTTCGAAGCCGCCGCGCGCGGCCGCGCTCATCGTCCCGGTGTTCAGGATGATCGCGTTCTCCCTGACCGCGCCGTCGGGAAGGAAGGCGGAGCGTTCACCCGCCACCTCGGCCCGGTAGTGCTGCCCGGTGGCCCGGCTCAGCGCGTTCGCCAGGTGGCGGGCGCCGGGGCCGAGGATCTCGGTGAGCAGCAGGGCGTCCGGCGCCACGGGGGTTTTCTCGGCCAGCAGCCTGGCGAAGTTGTCCAGGTCTCGGGTGTCGCGGGCGTCCGCCTGGCGTACCGAGTCCTGCAGGTTGGCCTGCACCACCAGGACCTGGCCCGCCGGCGTGACGGGCAGCCGCCGCACCGCGGACCCGGCGGCGGCGGGCGAGCCGGGCAAGGCGGACCCGGCGGCGGCGGGCATGGTGAACAGGCCCGAGCAGAGCGCCACCGCGGCGGCGGCGTGGAACGTCCTTCTCATGATCCGCCTCACATGTCCTGCAGGGCCGGGCGGCCGGATTCGACGACGAACGATCTGCGCACCGACGCCGTGCCACCGGCCGTGGTGACCTTGTCCACCACCACGTAGTCGGTGGTCAGCGTGTCGGCGTCGGCCCGGCAGCGCACGTATCCGCGCTGGTTGTTGAAGAACTTCAGATGGGGGTTGGAGGCCAGCCACTCCTGGCCTCCTGGAGTGCTGTCGGATCCGTCGCCGCCGGAGGTGATCGAGGTGCCGACGAACTCCACGCCCACGCTGGGCGAGCCGGGATCGGCGAAGTCCGCCTTGAGCTCCGCGGCGCAGTTGACGTGGGCGTCGCCGGTGAGCACCACCGGGTTGGACACGCGGCGCTCGCCGATGCCCGCCCACAGCCGGTCGCGCGCCGCCGCGTAGCCGTCCCAGGTGTCGGGGTTGAGCTGCTGCAGCCCGGGGTCGGTGAGCCGGTCGAGCTGGAACATCATGACCTGGTTGGCCAGCAGGTTCCAGGTGCTCGACGAGTCGGCGAGCCCTTCGAGCAGCCAGCGTTCCTGCTCCTCCCCCAGCATGGTGCGGGAGGGGTCGAGCCGCGCCCCGATGTCGATGGGGCTGCGGAACTGCCGCGCGTCCAGCACGAAGAAGCTCGCCAGCCGCCCGTAGTCGATCCGGTGGTGCATCGCCATGTCGGGCCCGACCGGCAGCGCGGAGGGACGCATCGGGTTGTTCTCGTAGAAGGCGCGGAACGCGGCGGCGCGGCGGCGCAGGAAGTTCTCCGGGGTCGCGCCGGTGGGCGACCGGTCGGCGCCCCAGTTGTCCTCCACGTCGTGGTCGTCGAGGGTGAAGAACCAGGGGGCGGCGGCGCGGGCGGCCTGCAGGTCGGGGTCGGTGGCGACGAGCGAGTGCCGCAGCCGGTACTGCGACAGGGTCTGGACGAGCGCGCCGTGCGCGGGCGACAGCGGCGTGCCGCGCCTGCCTCCGGTGGCGCCGATCCCGTTCTCGTAGATGTAGTCGCCGAGGTGCCCCACGAGGTCGAGGTCCTGGGCCGCCATGTCGCGGTAGGCGGTGTAGAAGCCGACGTCCCAGGCCTGGCAGGAGGCGAAGGCGAAGCTGACCGGCACGGACGCGCGCGGGTCGGGCGCGGTCTTGGTACGGCCGACCGGGCTGTCGTCGGAGCCGGCGGTGAACCGGTACCAGTACGCCCGGCCGGGGCGCAGCCCGTGCACCTCCACGTGCACGGCGTGCGCCAACTCCGGGCGCGCGGTGGCCACTCCTCCGCGGACGACCTTGCGCATCCCGTCGTCCTCGGCGACCTCCCAGCGCACCGGTATCGGGGTGCGCGGCATGCCGCCGAGCCCGTCGTCGGCGAGCGGCTGCGGGGCGAGTCTGGTCCACAGGACCACGCCGTCGGGCCGGGGATCTCCTGAGGCGACGCCGAGCGTGAACGGCGTGCCGGGCAGGGCGGGTGCGGAGTCGGTCCAGCCGCCGGGCACCTGGGCCACGGCGGCCAGCCCGGCGAGCCCTGCGGCGTAGGCGAGCATGCGCCGCCTGGAGGTCATGTGGGGGGTGGTCATAATGCGGCTTCGTCCTTTCCGGCCTGCGCGAGCAGGTCCCGCATGGCGGATTCTGCGGCGTCTGGATCGGCGCGGCGGACCGCGTCCAGGACCGCCCGGTGCGTGGCGGCGAACCCCGGGCGCTCGCCGCCGGCGTGCACCAGCCGGTCCCGCGCGTAGAGCGCGGCGGCGATCACGATCTGGAGGCAGTCGAGCACCTCGTTGCGCGCGGCGGCGAGCAGCGTGCGGTGGAAGGCGATGTCCGCCTCGGTGTGCGCGACGGGGTCGGAGACGGTGTCGGCCATGCGGGCCAGCGCGGCCTCCAGGACGTCCAGGTCCTCGTCGGTGCGGCGCTGCGCGGCCAGCCGGGCGCCGGCCGGCTCCACCACGGCCCGGACCTCGGCGAGGTCGCGGAGCATCCGCTCGTCGCCGCGCTGGGTGAAGCGCCACCGCAGGACGTCCGGATCGAGCATCGACCACTCGGCGCGCGGCCGGACGTACGTGCCGCGTTTCGGCCGCGCGTCCACGAGCCCTTTGGCCGCGAGGGTCTTCAGCGCCTCCCGCATCACCGTCTGGCTGACGCCGTAGTGCCTGGCCAGTGCGGTCGGGTCGAGGGTGCCCCCGGCGTCGGGATCGCCTCCGAGAATGCGCCGGCCGAGGTCCTCGACGACCTCACCGTGCATGCCGCGCCGTGGATAGCTCAAGGCCGCACATCCCTTCCGATCCTCTTGTGAAGATGATAAAAGCATATTTTATGGTTATTTGGCCACGACGCTTGGGATCCCCCCTCCTCAGCCTGGCCGCGGTGGCGATGCTGCTCGTGAGCGCCTGCGGGGGCGGCGCCGCTCAACCCGGACGGGATCCCGTCCGGCTCACCTTCTGGGCGTGGGTTCCCGGGATGGACAAGGCCGTCGAGCTGTTCAACCGCACCCATGACGACGTCCAGGTCACGCTGGACAACATCCCGCCGGGCCCGAAGGGCGGGTACGCGAAGATGCACGCCGCCGTGCTGGCCGGCGACGCCCCGTGCCTGGCCCAGATGGAGTTCCAGGAGTTGCCGTCGTTCCTGCTCAACGTCGAGTTGATGGACCTCGGCCCCTATCTCACCGACGCCGACCGGGCCGACTTCCAGCGCAACACCTGGGACCTGGTGACGTACGAGGGCGGCACCTACGCCGTGCCCCAGGCGACCGGCCCGATGGCTCTCTACTACCGGGCCGACCTGTTCGACAAGTGGGGCATCGAGGTGCCGAAGACCTGGGCGGAGTATCGCGAGGCGGCCGCCCGGGTCCGCGAGGCCGACCCGGACGCGTACGTCACGAACTTCCCCGCCAACGACACCTCGCCCTTCATCAGCCTCGCCTGGCAGGCCGGCACGCCGTGGTTCGACACCCGCGGCGGCGTCTGGAACGCCAGGATGACCAGCCAGGAAACGCTGAAGGTGGCCGACTACTGGCAGGGCATGGTCAACGACGGGCTGGTCAAGGTCGCCCCGCACTTCGCGCCCGGCTGGTACAAGGACCTCGCGTCCGGCCACCTGGTGGCGATCCCCCTCGCGCAGTGGGCCGAGGCCATCCTCGCGGCCAACGCGCCGGACACCGCCGGCAAGTGGCGGGCAGCGCCGCTGCCCCAATGGGAGGCGGGCGGCAAGGCCTCCGCCAGCAACGGCGGCTCGTCCACCGCGCTGCTGCGCGGCTGCGAGCATCCCCGCGAGGCCGTCGAGTTCGCATTGTGGATCAACCGCGACCCGCGCAGCGTCGCGATGCTGATCGAGAGCGGCTACGGCTGGCCCGCCGCGATCGACGGCATGTCCAGCCCGTCGCTGACCAAGCCCTCCGCGTTCCTCGGCGGGCAGCGTACCGACCAGCTGTTCACCGAGTCCTCCAGCCAGGTGCCGGGCGGCTGGGTGTGGTGGCCCGGCTACGAGGAGACCAGGCAGCGGCTCAACGACGCCTTCCCGCGGGCCGTCGCCGGCGAGGGCACCTTCGCGAGCGCGCTGCGGGCGGCGCAGACGCAGGTGGTCGAGCAACTGAGGGAGAAAGGGCTGAGGGCCCAATGAGGAAACGCACCGCCGCGGTGTTCCTGGCGCCGTTCGTGCTGCTGTTCGCCGGGTTCTTCGTCACACCCATCCTGTACGCGCTGGCGCAGAGCTTCACCGTCGTCGAGCGCTCCGGCCTGCTCGGGCTGCGCGGCCAGAGCACGCGCTTCGCCGGCCTGGCCAACTACGGCAAGGCGCTGTCCGACCCGGGATTCGTGGACAGCCTCGGCCGCATCCTGCTCTACGCGGCGATCATGGTGCCGCTGATGGTGGTCGGCTCCACGGTGCTGGCGCTGATCCTGGAGGCCGGCATGGCACGCTGGCCGCGCTTCTTCCGCACCAGCTTCTTCCTGCCGTACGGCATCCCCGGCGTGATCGCCTCGATCATGTGGGGCTTCCTGTACGCGCCCGGCACGTCACCGTTCACCCCGGTGCTCAGCGCGTTCGGCATCGAGATCGACCTGCTCGGACCGGGCACGGTGTTCTGGTCGGTCATGAACATCGTGGTGTGGTTGTTCGTCGGCTACAACATGCTGGTCGTGGTGGCCCAGTTGCAGTCGATCCCCCGCACGCTGTACGAGGCGGCCAGGATCGACGGCGCGGGACGGTGGGGCATCGCCTGGCGCGTCCAGATCCCGCTGCTGCGTCCCGCGCTCGTGCTGATCACCGTGTTCACCATCATCGGCTCGCTGCAGCTGTTCAACGAGCCGCTGGTCCTGCTCCCGGTGTCCGGCGGCCTGTCCACCACCTACACGCCCACGCTGACCGCGTACCACGACGCGTTCAACGGCAACGACATGGCCCTGGCCGCCGCGGAGTCGATCATCCTGGCGCTGGTGACCGCCGTGCTGTCCTTCGGGTTCCTGCGCTTCGTGGGAAGGGGACGCCGTTGAGAACGGTCAGCCTCCGCTGGCTCACCACCGTCCTGCTGCTGGTGCTCGCGGCGTACTTCCTGCTACCGCTGTACTGGCTGGTCGTGGCGGCCACCAAGAACACCGGCGACCTGATCAACTCCTCCCCGCTCTGGTTCGCCAACCCGCAGCTGTGGACCAACCTCGGCGACCTGTTCTCCTTCAGCGACGGGATCTACCTGCGGTGGATCCTCAACTCGGTGATCTACTCGGGGCTGGGCGCGGCCGGCGCCACGCTCATCGCCGCGTGCGCCGGCTACGCGATGGCCAAGTGCGAGTTCCGCGGCAGGGAGGCGCTGTTCAACGTCATCCTCGCCGGGGTGCTGCTGCCCACCACCGCCATCGGCCTGCCGCTGTTCCTGCTGATGTCGGACGCCGGCCTGGCCAACACCTACTGGGCGGTTCTGCTGCCCAGCCTGGTCAGCCCGTTCGGGGTCTACCTGTCGCGGGTGTACGCGGCCACGGTGCCGGACGACGTGCTGGACGCCGCCAGGGCGGACGGCGCCGGCGAATGGCGGATCTTCCTCACCATCGCCCTGAAGATCATGTCTCCGGCGCTGGTGACGATCTTCCTGTTCCAGTTCATCGGGATCTGGAACAACTACTTCCTGCCGCTGGTGATGTTGTCGGACAGCAGCCTCTACCCGCTCACCCTCGGGCTGACCAGCTGGCAGGGCTTCGCCGACCGGGAGCCGATCCTCCAGACGCTGGTGGTGGTCGGTTCGTTCGTGTCGGTCATCCCGCTGATCGTGTTGTCGGGGGCCCTCCAGCGGTTCTGGCGGGCCGGCCTGACCGAAGGGAGCGTACGCGAGTGATCCGCTATGGCGGGGACTACAACCCCGAGCAGTGGCCACGCCCGGTCTGGGCGGAGGACGCCAAGCTGATGCGCGACGCCGGCGTCAACTTCGTGACGCTCGGCATCTTCGCCTGGGCCCAGGTGGAGCCCGTCCCTGGCGACTACCGGTTCGCGTGGCTCGACGAGGTCATGGACCTGCTGCACGACCACGGCGTGGCGGTGTGTCTGGCCACGATGACCGCCTCGCCGCCACCGTGGCTGGGCCACCGCCACCCCGAGTCGCTGCCGGTCGACGCCGGCGGCGTGCGCCTGAGCTACGGGTCGCGCTGCCACATCTGCCCGTCGTCCACCGCGTACAGGGAGGCGGCGCGGGCCCTGGTCACCGAGCTCGCCCGGAGGTACGCGGGCCACCCGGCGCTGGCCGCCTGGCACATCGGCAACGAGTACGGCTGCCAGGTGCCCCAGTGCTTCTGCGACCTGTGCGCCGAGGCCTTCCGCGACTGGCTGCGCCGCCGGTACGAGACCCTCGACCAGCTCAACGAGGCGTGGACCACGACCTTCTGGAGCCAGCGCTACTCCGCGTGGGAGGAGATCCTCCCGCCCCGCCGCACCACCGGCATCCCCAACCCGGCGCACACGCTGGACTTCACCGCGTTCTGCTCCGACGCGCTGCTGGACTGCTACCGGCTCGAAGCGGACGTGGTACGCCGCGCCACGCCGGACGTCCCGGTCACCACCAACCTGTGCAACGTCGCCCCCACCACCGACTACCCGGCCTGGGCGGCGGAGATGGACGTGGTCAGCGGCGACTGCTATCCCGACCAGCGCGAGCCCGAGCCGCAGCTGCAGAGCGCGCTGTTCTTCGACGTGTGGCGCGGGCTCGGTGACGGCCGGCCGTGGTGGCTGCTGGAGCAGGCCACCTCCGCGGTCAACTGGATGGGCACCAACCCGGCCAAGAAGCCCGGCGGCATGCGGCTGGACAGCCTGCAGGCGGTGGCCCGCGGCGCGGACGCCGTGCTGTTCTTCCAGTGGCGCGCCTCACGCGGCGGCGCGGAGAAGTTCCACTCCGCCATGGTCCCGCACGCGGGCCCCGACCATCCGCTGCACCAGGCGGTCCGCGACCTCGGCGGCGACCTGCGGTCGCTGGGCGCGGTCGAGGGATCGCGGGTGCGGGCCGAGACGGCGCTCGTGCTGGACTGGCGCAACTGGTGGGCGGTCGAGCAGGAGTCGCACCCGAGCGACCGGATCCGCATGATGGACCGGCTGCGCGACCACTACGACCCGCTGTGGCGGCTCGGCGTCACCACCGACGTGGTGCGCTCCACCTCCGACCTGAGCGGCTACCGGCTGGTGGTGGTGCCCAACCTCTACCTGCTCCCGGCGGAGGCGGCGGCGAACCTGGCCGCGTACGTCGAGCGGGGCGGTCACCTCGTGGTGTCGTTCTTCTCCGGCATCGTCGACGAGAACGACCGGGTGTGGCTGGGCGGGTATCCGGGGCCGCTGCGCGAGCTGCTCGGCCTGTCGATCACCGAGTTCGATCCGCTGCACGCCGGGGCGACCGTTCCGATCGTCGTGGACGGCTCGGAGTCGCGGGCCACGCTGTGGTCCGAGCGCATCGAGCTGGAGGGCGCCGAGGCGGTGGCCTCGTTCGGCGACGGCGGCCCGGCCGTCACCCGGCACGCCTACGGCGAGGGCGTCGCCTGGTATCTCGGCACCCGGCCGGACCCGGCGGTGATGCGGGAGCTGACCCGCCGCGTCGCCGCCGAGGCCGGCGTGACGCTGCCCGGCCTGCCGGAGGGCGTGGAGGCGGTCACCCGGGCCGGCGCGGATGGTGTGCGCCACGTGTTCCTGCTCAACCACACCTTCGAGGAACGCCGCGTGCCGGTCCCCGGCGGCGGGAGCGTGCTGCTCGACGGCGAGCGGTCCGGCGACGTGCTCGTCCTGCCGCCCCGGGGGGTCGCCGTGCTGGCGGGCGGATGAAAGTTTCAGCGGCGGTTGACGGGGGGAAAGCGCTTTCCTACTGTGGCATCCGTTTCTGCTTTGCCCGGGCAAGGGACGCCGTACCCAACCCATTGGAGCAGCATGATGCGCCTCACCTCCGTCATCGCCTGCGCCGGCCTGTTAGCCGGCACGCTCGCATTCGCGCAACCGGCACACGCCGCACCCACCCGCTACGAGGCCGAGACCTCGCCCGCCGTCTGCAACGGCAGCATCGACAACAACCACTCCGGATATTCGGGCAGCGGGTTCTGCAACGGCGACAACAACACCGGCAGCTACGCCCAGTTCACCGTCAACGCCGCCGCGGCCGGCACCACCACCCTCGCCATCCGCCACGCCAACGGCACCACCAGCGGCCGCCCCGCCGGCCTGATCGTCAACGGCGCCACCACCCAGACCGTCCCGTTCGCGGCCACCGGCGCCTGGACCACCTGGACCACCACGACACTGACCGTGCCGCTGAACGCGGGAAGCAACACCATCCGGCTCAGCCCCACCACCTCGAACGGCCTGCCCAACATCGACTACATCGACGTGGAGGCGGGCGGCACGACCGAGCCGCCCGCCGACACGTTGTACGTGGCGCCGGGCGGCAGCGACAGCGCGGCCGGGACGGAGTCGGACCCGACGACCCTCACCTCCGCGATCTCCCGCGTCGCCCCCGGCGGGACGATCTACATGCGCGGCGGCACCTACCGGTTCTCGCAGACGGTCACCATCCCGCCGGGCAACGACGGCACCTCCGGCGACCGCACCGAACTGTTCGCCCATCCAGGCGAGACGCCGGTGCTGAACTTCTCGGCCCAGAGCGAGGACTCGGCGAACCGCGGGCTGGCCGTGGGCGGGTCGTTCTGGCACATCCGCGGCATCGTCGTCGAGCGCGCCGGTGACAACGGCATCCTGCTCGCGGGCAACAACAACATCATCGAGCGCACGGTGACGCGCTTCAACCGCGACTCGGGCCTGCAACTCTCGCGGCTGGTCGCCGGGGCGCCCGCGGACCAGTGGCCCTCGGGCAACCTCGTCGTGAGCACGGTGTCGCACGACAACGCCGACTCCGACGGCGAGGACGCCGACGGCTTCGCCCCGAAGCTCACCGTCGGCCCCGGCAACGTCTTCCGCTACACGGTGTCCCACAACAACATCGACGACGGCTACGACCTGTTCACCAAGGACGACACCGGACCCATCGGCGCGGTGACCATCGAGGACTCCCTCGCCTACGACAACGGCACCCTGAGCGACGGCAGCCAGGCCGGCAACGGTGACCGCAACGGCTACAAGCTCGGCGGCGAGGACATCGGGGTCGACCACGTCATCCGGCGCAACATCGCCTACGAGAACGGCAAGCACGGGTTCACCTACAACCGCAACCTCGGCACGATGACGGTGTCGGGCAACGTCAGCATCGGCAACGAGGAACGCAACTTCAACTTCGACGGCGGCTCGTCGGTGTTCCGGAGCAACACCTCGTGCGACAGCGGGTCGAACGACCGGATCATCGGTGACGCCGACGGCTCGAACCAGTTCTGGTCCGGCTCGAACGGGTCGCGCTGCTCGTCCTACAGCGGCTCGCTGAGCTGGTCGTTCGCCTCGGACGGCCGCCTCGTCGTGACCTTCGGCGGCAGGCAGGTGACGCCGTAACAGGCATCCCCGTGGCCGGTACGGCTGTCGTACCGGCCACGGGGCCAGGGCTCTCACCCGTCCGCGGCTTCCGGCACGTCACGGCTGACGGTCACCCCAGGGTGCTCCAGTCGCGCAGGGTCCTGGGGCCGTCGACCACCGTGTCGGCGTAGGTTCCGTCGGCGACGCGGATCTTCATGTACTGGGTGCCGGAGAACACCCAGTAGTCGTTCCTCTTTCCCGGCACGGGCATCACCGCGTCGATCCCGTGCCGGAACGCGGCGTGCTCGAAGAACGTGCCGGCCCACCCGTCGAGACCCGACGGCCCGTTCGCGACCTCGCCGCCGGGTCCTTCGCCGTCCAGCATGGTCCTGACGTACTGGTCGCCCGCGAACACCCAGTACTGCTTCGGGTCGTCCGGCGTGCGCATCACCGCGTCGATGCCGCCGTCGGGAAGGCCGCCGAAGGCGCTCTCCCAGTCGCGCAGCGGCCTCGGACCCGCCACCAGCGTGTCGGCATACCCTTCCTCGGCGCCGGCGATCCGCATGCGGAGATACTGGCTGCCGGAGAAGACCCAGTACTCGTCGCGGGAGCCGGGGACGCGGAGCGTCGCGTCGATCCGGTCCCGGAAGCCCGGCAGGCTCCGGAACGTGCCTTTCCACGCGTCGAGTGGCGAGGGCTCGGACAGTCGCTCGCGCACCGGGTAGCCCGAGGCCGACATGCGGGCCCTGATGTAGCGGTCACCGGAGAACATCCAGTAGTAGCCAGGGGCCCTGAGGCTGGGATCGTCAGGCATCGGCAACACCGCGTCGGTGCGGGTCAGGTGGGTGGCGTTCGCCGTCCCCGCCGCGTCGGTGGGGGAGGTGTGCGTGGCGGCCGGCGAGTTCGTGGCGGTCCTCGCCGCGCCGGCGCCGGCTTCCGAGCGGCTCATCAGCACACCCGCTCCGACGGCCGCGGCGACCAGGACGACCGCCGAAACCGCCGCCACGCCGAGCAGCCGCCGGCGCGGGACGGCGCCGGCCATCGGAAAGTGCTGCGTGCCCGGCACCGTCGCGGCGAAGGGTCGCAACATCTCGCTCGCCTGCTCGACGGAGGGACGATCGGCCGGGTTCTTCCGCAGCAGCGCTTCGAGCGCGGGACGTAGCGGTCCCGCGCCGGCCGGGATATCCGGTTCGTCCCGGATGACGGCGTTCAGCACGCCGACGGGCTCCGGACGGGCGAACGGGGACCGTCCGCCGGACAGCAGCACGCACAGAGTGGCGCCCAGCGAGAACAGATCGCTGGGCGGCCCCACCGGCAGGCCGCTCACGCGTTCAGGGGCGATGTACTCGAACGACCCCACCACCGCGCCGCTCGCGGTGAGCGACTCGCTTCCGGCCAGCGCCGCGATGCCGAAGTCGCAGAGGACCACCCTGCCGTCGCGGCGCAGCAGGATGTTGCCCGGCTTGACGTCCCTGTGCAGCGCGCCGGCGGCGTGCACGGCGTCGAGAGCCGACAGGAGTTGCAGGCCGATCCCGGCGACGGCGGCGGGATCCATCGGGCCGGCGGAGGCGACATGGTCCTTCAGGGAGGGCCCGTCCACGTACTCCATCACCAGCCACAACCGCTGATCGTGGTCCACCAGGTCGTGGATGTTGACGACGTTGGGGTGGGAGATGCGGGCGATGGCGTGCGCCTCCCTGCGCGCCCGGGCCGCATGTTCGGCGCCCTTCACGCCCGTGGCCCGGACATGCGTCTCCTTGACGGCGACGGTGCGGTCCAGGAGCCGGTCGGTCGCGCGCCACACGGTCCCCATGCCTCCGCTGCCGAGGCGATCCAGCAGCACGTACCGATCGAACAGCGCTAACGATGCACGGTTATCAGCCACACGACAAACCTACTGATCGTCCGTGTATC
The DNA here is from genome assembly GCF_039880665.1 of Nonomuraea sp. B5E05. NCBI lineage: Bacteria > Bacillati > Actinomycetota > Actinomycetes > Streptosporangiales > Streptosporangiaceae > Nonomuraea > Nonomuraea sp. B5E05. The sequence continues at coordinate 32,252 of NZ_JBDPMJ010000025.1, read as the reverse complement.
CGGTGCGGTGATCAGAGATCCGTATCAGGCGGCATGCTCAGCGGGCCGGTGCTGGAACTGGCCGGCAGGCTTACCGCGACCCTGCCCGGCGCGCTGGGCAAGACGCTGCTGCTCACCACGGGAGCCGAGGCGAACGAGGCGGCGATCAAGATGGCACGGTCACCGGTACGCGCGCCGCGGCGCCACGGCGTGGCCGTCACAGCGGCCAGAGGCTACGGTGGCCTCCCGGTTTCCCGACCGCTCCAGAACCGTGATCCAGGCCGACTCCACAGGACGGACCGCATGCATTCTCCCCTGCCGCGTTCACCGGTCGACGACGACCGGTCTCTGGTCGTCCATGTCGTTGCGCCGGAGACCGTGGAGGATGTCCTGGACTTCCGGGACTGGAGGGCGGCGGGGCTGGCCCTCTCGCCGTCGCGTTTGCGAGCCGCGAGCCTGGACGGGCGCTGGCACACGCAGTGGGCGGTCGCTCGGCGCGGCGCGCACATCGTCGGGTTGCTTCCGATGCATCGTTCGAAGACCGCGACGGCCGGCGATCCGATCTATGACCCTCGCGTGGTCGCGCCAGCGCTGTGGGGCGCGTCGCCCGATGACGCCAGGACGTGGTGCTATGTCGGCGGATTCATGGATCTCATGGCCGGGCTGACGCTCAGCTCGACGGACGAGCCGGCGCAGCGGGAGATCGTCGGCCGGCGACTCGTCAGGGCGGCGTACGACACGTGCCTCGACGCGGGGGTGAAACCGGTGAGCCTCTACCTCCGGTCCGAGGACTTCGAGATCTTCCGCCGCGCGCTCGGACCTGAGGCCGTTTTCGCCTCACTCTCCACCAATGCGATCATCGATGTCCTGGGCACGTCCGTGGACGGCCACGTGGCCGCGCTCGACAAGAAACGCAGATATCGCATGCGCCGGGAGTGCGCGCAACTCGACGCCCTGGGTATGCGCGCGATCAGGGCCGCGCCGTCCCGCATCCTGGCGGAGGCCGCTCCGCTGATCGCCAACATCAAGGCGCGGCACAAGGTGGCCGATCATCCGGCGTTGATCGAGCTGAGGCTGAGGCGGTGGGCGGCGGGGGACGCCGACGAGGTCTGTGCGCTGCACGTTCGCGACGGCCGCGGGCGGCTGGTCGGCGTGTCCTTCGTCGCCCGGCGCGATCGACGTGTCGAACTGTACGAGATCGGCCTGGCCGACGATCAGGACCATCGGCACCTCGTCTATACCGAACTGCTCGTGCACGCCCCTCTGCGCTACGCCATCGACCACGACTGCTCGATGGTGGACCTGGGCATGGACTCCCAGCAGCCGAAGACCCTGAGAGGAGCCCGTCTGGAGCCGGTCTGGGGCCTCGGCGTGCGATGAGGGCCCCGCCGCCGCCCGCGGCCCGGCCGGCGTTCTCAGTCTGCGGTGTTCGCCACGATCCGCAGGCGCTTCAGGTGCCGGCGGTGGTTGGCGGGGCGCAGGCGGGCCGTCCGCCCGTGGAAGAAGACCCGATTGTCGAACACGACGAGCAGCCCGGGCTCCCACTGAACCGCCATGGCGCTGCTGGGGTCGTACATGGAGGTCAGCAGCGCGCCGATCGCGTCGTTCACCGCCGGCACCGCGACGTCGTCCTCGTTGATCCACTCCAAGGGCTGTGACATGAAGTCCCGGAAGGAGAGGACGAGCCGATCGTCCTCCGCCCGGACGAGCCGCAGAGCGGGGTCGCCGTGACGGTACCGGGTTGTCCGCAGCAGGGCGATGTCCTGCTCGGCCAACCGCTGAGCGATGCGCTCCATGGGCGTCAGCACGGTCAGCGCGGCCTGGGGATCGTCACCGGGCTCGCAGCACATGAGGGCCAGGTAGCGGGGCTGCTCGGGCACCGGCCGGCCGCTGCTCTCGGTGTGCAGGGACAGGTAGTTGGCCGCGAACGGCTGCAGGCTCGCGTCAGCCGTCTCCTCGTGCGAGCTGATCAGGTTGAGGACGACCTGGTCCTCGACGAACGGCTGCACCGCGGGGTCGGTCTCCGGCATGGGGTTCCCCAGTGCCTCACCCAGTTCGCGGTATTGGTCGTTGGTCAGCGGCCGGTCGAATCGGCGCAGCGCCACTCCCGTTCGGGCCAGGTCGGAGCGCAGGTCTTCCGAAAGCTCGCGCGCCGGTACGGACCGCCGCACGGCCGGAAGAGGGCCCACGCGAGGCAGGCCCGATCCGTCTTTCAGCAGTTTGCCCCTGAGGCTCACATGCGGGTCGGTGGGATTTTCCATGAATGTGCCGTAGACCACGCTGCGACTCCTTTACCGGCAGTAACTCGAACACGATGACCGCCCACTCTGTAAGAAAAACGGCCGGCGGACAAGAAGTGTGTTCTCCCGCTGCGTTCGCGAAGTCGCCGATTGACCGCTGATCGTCACGGCTGTTACTAGATGACGATATGGAAGAAAGCATCAAGGAGATCACCGCCGCCGTCCGCCGGCACCTTGCGGATGAGCAGGAGGCCCAGCCGGTGAGTCCCGACACCGCGCTTTCCGATCTCGGGTTCGGGTCGCTCGGCCTGGTCGCCCTCATGGTCGACGTGGAGGAGAGCCTGTCCCTCTCCTTCCCCTCGGAGATGATCAACCCCGAGACTTTCCGGAGCATCAGGAGCATGGCCGAGGCGGTCGTCACGTTGCGTTCGGCATCGTCATGACGGAACACGCAGCGGCTTCTGGATGCGTACCCAGCGCCGCGGCCCGTCCGACTCCACCTGGCCGTGCTGCTTGAACCCGAGGCCGCGCAGCAGGGCGAGAGTGTCCGCGAGGTCGGGGTTGGCCTCGGCTCGCAGTGCGTCGGCACCAGCGGTGACGGCGAGTTCGATCGCCTTGCGCACGCACTGGACGCCGACGAGCCGGCCCGCGTCGATCAGGCCCGGTTCGACACAGAGGCGGCTCAGGTGGCCCGGATGGCGCGCGGGAGGGTAGCCGCCGCCGGTCCCCGCCCCGGGTCGGGGCCAGGTGAGGGTGAAGGAGCCGGCGATCTGGTCACCGGCCAGGAGCAGGTGCACGGCTCCTTCGGCGACCAGCTGCTCGGTTCGCGCGATCCGGCGCACCGGCACCGGCGAACCCCATCGGGCCGCCTGGTGGGCGTCGCAGTCGCGAAGCAGCGCGTGGACCCGCCGGGGATCACGTGCCACATGCCACGTCCAGTCCACGACCGGCATTTCCGGAACTGACATACATCACCTGTTCGTCCGGGGCATCGAGAATCATCGGCGAACAATCTTCCTACCTGCCTTCTCCAGAAAAAGCGAGGCGAGAACGCATATGCACAACTCCGCGGTCAGATTCGGACTGCACTCGGGTCAGCAGTACCGGCGAATCGAAGACTGCCGTGAACTGTGGCGGCGGGCCGAGGCGCTGGGTTTCGACCTCCTGTCGGTCTTCGACCATTTCCGGCCCCCGTTGGGCGGCCCCGACGGCCCTTGCTTCGAGAGCACGACGAGGATCCGTTGCGTCATGCTGGTCTCGGCCGTGACCTGGAGACATCCGGCGGTCACCGCCGCGGTGGCCGCCACCGTCGATCACATCTCGCAGGGCCGGCTGGAGTTCGGCATGGGAGCGGGCGGCCCTGATCTGGGCTACCAGCAGTACGGCATCGGCTTTCCACGGCGTGCGACGCGGCTGGAGATGCTCGACGAGGCATGTGAGGTGCTGCGCAGGCTGTGGGCCGACGAGGAGACGACCTTCGCCGGGACTCACTACCGCCTCGACCGTGCCCGGCTCCAGCCGCCGCCGGTGCAGGAGCACCTCCCCCTGCTGATCGGCGGGGAAAGTGACGAGATTCTGCGGATCACCGCACGCCATGCCGACGTCTGGAACACCATCGTGGCCGACGCCGGCGAGTATCAGGAGAAGCTTGAGCGTCTGGCGCACCACTGCCGCGCCATCGGCCGCGACCCGGACGAGATACGGAAATCGGTGACGTTCCGGGCGGCGCTTTCCGCCGATGAGGCCGACGCGCAGCGCCGTCGCGCCCACATCACCGCGACGATGCCACCTGAGGTCGTCCAGGAGTACCTGACCTTCGGCACTCCCGCGCGATGCGTCGAAGATCTGCTGACCTACCGCAAGCTCGGGGTCAGCGACTTCGTGCTGGGGGCCAGGCCGCCGATCGACTGGCAGACGGTGGAGCTGGTCGCACGCGAGGTCGCCCCCGCGATGCGCGAAACCTGTTGAGACGCGGCGATCGGGGTTAACGTCACCCCGTGTCTCCCAAAACCTTCACTCTCAGCGATGAACTGCATGCCTACGTCGTCGCCCACGGCAGCGAACCGGACGAGGTGGCCAAGCGTCTGACCACGGAGACCCGCGAGCGGTTCCCCGACGACGCGGGCATGATGATCTCTCCGGAACAGGCCAGATTCCTCACCCTCATCACGAAAGTGAGCGGGGCCGAGCGTGCCGTCGAGGTCGGCACCTTCACCGGGTACTCGTCACTGGCCATCGCCCGCGGGCTGCCCCCAGGGGGGAAACTGACCTGCTTCGACAGCTCGGCCGAGTACACCCACGTGGCGCGCCGGTTCTGGGACGAGGCCGGCGTCTCCGACCGCATCGAGCTACGTGTCGGGTGGGCCGAGAACACGCTGCGCGAGTTGCCCCCGGAGCGCGAGATCGGCCTGGCGTTCATCGACGCGGACAAGGCCGGATACAAGCTCTACTGGAAGGAGATCGTCAGCCGGATGCGGCCGGGCGGACTGGTCTTCGTGGACAACGCGCTGCGGGGCGGGCGGGTCCTGCATCCGGGCGACTCCGCCGACGTGCGGGCCGTTGTCGAGTTCAACGCCATGGCTCGTGAGGACGACCGCGTCGAGATCGTGTTGCTGCCGATCGGCGACGGCCTGCTGATGGCCCGCCGCCTGTGAGCGCGTGGGAGGGGCGGCCGCTGGACCGCCCCTCCCAGAGCGTGGTCAGCCGGCCGCACTCACTGCGTGGTCAGCGCCTGGTACAGGTCCGCGACGAGGAGGTTCTCCAGGCCGCGCAGCAACGGCTCGCGCACCGTGGTGTTGGCCGCGTAGGCGATCACAAGCCCGCGGTCGAGATCGGCGACGGACAGGACCGTCACATATCCGGTGTGCCCGGCCACTCTGGCGCCTGAGGGCGCGCCGAACCAGCCCGGCTCGGTGCAGAAACCGCGGCTCCAGCTCAGGTCCAGGCCCTGGAAGTACTCATCGCCCACCCCCACGCGGAGCGGCGCGCAGAAGTGCTCGACGGCCCGCTCGGACAGCAGACGCCTACCTTCCCGCACGCCGCCACCCACGATCGTCTCGAGGGGTCGCGCCAGTTCCTCGACCGGGCCCCACATCTCGGTGCCCGGCCACCGCTCCTCGTCGGGGAAGGCGGCCACGGAGCGCAGGTCACCTTCAGCCGTGCGCTCGAACAACGCTCCCTCGGGCACCGGCACCTCATCGAGGTCGAAGCCCTTCCCACGGAACGCCACGGTTTGCGACATGGCCAGCTCGGCCAGCACGTCCTCGCGGATGACGTCATAGTAGTCACGGCCGGTGATCCGCTGGATCACCTCTGAGAGCACCAGCCACGAGCCGAAGGCGTTGTACGCGGCCCTTTCTCCGGGGGGAGCGACGATCGGCGTCTCGCAGACGTGCTGCAGTGCCGTCTCCCGATCCATCCGCCAGGGAGGCTCTGCGCCGGTCTCGTAGATCACGGTGTGCGTCAGGAGGTGATCAAGTGTCACATCCTGCTTCCCGCCGGCCGCGAACTCGGGGATGACGTCGGAGACCCGCATCTCGGTGACGAGCCGGCCTCGGTCGAGAAGCCGGCCCAGGGCGATCACCGTCAACGGCTTGCCCGCGCACATCCACGGCATCCGATGCTCCACGGTCAGCGACTCGCCGGGCCGGAACTCCCCGAACGCCTCGTGCCACAGCGGCCGTCCGTGCAGCGACGCGTAGACCTGCACGCCCAAGCGGCCGCCGGGGCCCACCGCGGCGGCGGCCCGTGCCCGCGCCCGCGCCAGTAGGTCGGTCACAGTAGAGAGCTCCCGTCACGTTGTGGGCCGTTCACGAATGTGTGTCCCGCAGCGCCGCCAGGCGCTCGGCGAACAGCTGCGGGGTCGATGCGGTTATCAGGGCGTCCAGCGGGATGCGCAGGCCGAACGTGTCCCGAGCGCGCTGCAGCAGCTGGACCGCGAGGATCGAGCTGCCACCCGCGTAGAAGAAGTCCGTGTCCTGGCCGGCCTCGGGCTGGTCCAGCAGTTCCCGCCACATCCGCAGCAACGCGGGCAGGAATTCGTCAATGGCCGTGGTCATGCGCGGCGCTCCTCGGCGTCAGGTTCTCGGCGATGGCCACCCGGTCGAGCTTTCCCGCGGTGGTGCGCGGCAGCGACCCGGCGAGGTGGAGAGTACGGGGCAACATCGGGCCGGGCAGCCGGTGGGAGAGCCACTTACGCAGGTCACGTGTGGTGACCTCGCCGCTGGTGGTGACGGCCGCCGCCAGCCTGCCGCCGTCGTGCCCGTCGCCCGCCACGTGCACGACGATCGCGTCCACCACCGACGGGTGCTCCTCCAGCACCGCCTCGATCTCGCCCAGCTCGATCCGGTGGCCTCGGAGCTTGATCTGCGTGTCGGACCGACCGAGGAACTCGAGTGACAGGTCGGCCCGGTAGCGGGCCCGATCCCCGGTGCTGTAGGCCGGGACGTCGGCCGTCCCCCGGCAGGCGAACCTCGTGTCCAGGTCCGCGCCGAGATAGCCGTCGGCGATGCCGGCTCCCGAAAGGACGATCTCGCCGGCCGCCCCAGGCTCGGTCACCGGGCGATCGCCGTCGAAAAGTCGCAGCGTCGTGCCGGGAAGGGGGTCGCCCAGTGAGATCTCGTTGTCGGGCAGCGCCCGCCAAGCGGTGGCCCAGATGGTCGCCTCCGTCGGGCCGTACAGGTTCCACAGCTCGTCACCGCACGGCAGCAGCGCCTCGGCCAGGGGTCGCGTCATCGGCTCCCCGCCACACCACAGGGTGAGCCCGCGCTGCCCGGACCAGCCGGACGCGAGCATCAGCCGCCAGAACGAGGGCGTCGCCTGCACGACCTGCGGCCGGTAGGTCTCCAGAGCCTCTTGGAAACGTGCCGCGTCCACGCGGGCACGCCGATCCACGGCGACCACGCTGCCTCCGGTCACCATCGGCAACAACGTCTCCGCGAGCGCGATGTCGAAGGAGATGGCGGTCAGCGCGAGGAACGACGAACCGGCGCCGAAGCCGGGCACCTGGCGCAGGCCGTCGAGCCGCTCGACCAGTGACCTGCTCGAGACGTGCACGCCCTTGGGACTGCCGGTGGAGCCGGAAGTGAACATCACGTAGCCCGGATCGGCCAGCGGCCAGGCCGGTCCCGGCTCCGCGACCCGGGCGACGCCCAGGGCGAACGGCCCTGTCTCCGTGAGAACTGCGCGGGCACCGGCCGCCGCCACCACGTGGCGCCGCCGGGCGGCCGGCATAGTGGTGTCGAGCGGCAGGAAGGCCATGCCCAGCCGCTGCGCGGCGAGCATCCCGACCAGCGCGGTTTCGGGCGCGGTCACCTCGAGCGCCACCACGTCGCCCGCCTCCGCGCAGCTCAGCAGGTCCGGGGTGAGCGCCTCCACCCTGCCGACGAGCCGGGCGTAGGTGAGGTCGTGCAGCCCGGTCACCGCCGCCCGCTCAGGGGCGCGGCGTGCGTGACCGATCACGAGGGACCAGAGGTCACCCATGGCTCGCCACCGCGTTCGGGGCACCGGCGTCGGCGAGCAAGGCCACGAGCCCGGTCACGGTGGGATCGGCGAAGAAGTCACCGAGGTCCACCGTGACGCCGAACTCGCGCCCTACGCGGTCGAGCAGCGCCACGGCCATAAATGAATTGCCGCCCAATTCGAAGAAATTGTCGTCGTCGACGACCTCATCGCCGTCGAGGATCTCCTGTACGAGACGTCGAACGGCAACGAACAACTCTTCGCCCACGATTTCCCTCCGTTTCGAAAAGGCTTCCGCCGGTATCGCAGCGGACCTTAGCCGGTATCGCTCACACAAGAAATATCGGCGGGCGTACAAGGAAATCCGAGATCGCCGTGGCGACCCCGGCATCGGCGAGCAGGCGCGCCCTGGGGACGTCCGTCCCGATCCGCTCGCCCCTGTCGCGTGCCTCTTCCAGGGTGAATCCGCTCGACGTGATCGTGAGGGTGTGTGATCGCCCCTGGGGCCGGTCCGCGGCGAGCCCCGCGACCACGAGGTAGGCCATGTACCGCTCGAAAAGCCGCGCCAGATCCGCCGTGAGATCCTGGCTCACCCCGAGCCGCTCGGCGACGCCGCCCGCGTGGTCACGATAACTCCGGCTCAGCCGCCGCGCGAGAACCGCCAACCCGAGCGGCTCGCCGAGGCCGTCCGTGAGATCCACGCCCGCCGGGACCGGCTCCGCCGGCGCGGCCGGCAACGATGCGAGCGCCGTCCGATACGCCTCCACGAGCACGTCGGCGGAGGCGGCCGCCGGGTCGAGCAGCACCAGCCTCGGCGCGGAGGCCGCCCCGCCCAAGGACTCGGCGAGATACCCGGCGATCGGGGCGCCCGCGCAGTTGGCGAGAACGCCGGCAACCTCCACGCCGCCGGCCGTGATGTCGTCACGCCACCTGGCGAGTGCCCGTGACGCCTCCTCCTCGTCGCCCGGCACCCGTTCCGGCGGCCGAGCGGCCAGCACCGTCCACTCCTGCGGCAGGAGCTTCGCCAGCGCGCGGAACCCGGCCACCGCGCGCCCGCCCTCGAAGTCGACCGTCAGCATGACAGGACCGTTCGCGTCGCCGGTCCTGAGTTCGTCCCATGTCGTGAGCACCTGACTTCCCCTCATCGTTTTCCGACTGCGGAAAATCCGCAGTCGCCCCCTCTGCTCTACGATCTGCGCCGGTGGACATTCGTCATGAAATAGCGGGGTGGACCACCGGCGGCGGCGCGGCCCCAAGCGAACCAGTTGATTCCTACACGATCTCTACGGACGGCTCCATTGCCGTCACGGTGTGGAGCTACGGCGCGACGCTCGTCGAGGTCCTGGTGGAGGACAACATGGGTCACCCCGCCAATGTGGTCAAGCGGTTGCCCGACCTCGCCGCCTACGAGAACCGGGCCCTGAACGCCTACGTCGGATGCACGATGGGCCGGTTCTGCCGTTGCGTCGCCGAGGGACGGTTCGTGCTCGACGGCGTCGAGTACACGCTCGACCGCAACGAAGGGCTCCATCACGTGCACGGCGGACCGGACGGCTTCGACCGGAGGGTGTGGCGCTCGCGGGTCGAGGAGACCCAGGACGAGATCTCGGTGGTGTTCCTGCTCATCAGCCCGGACGGGGACCAGGGCTACCCGGGCGAGGTCGCGGTGGAGGCGGCGTACCGGCTGCACGAATCGGGGCGGCTGACCTTCGAATACACCGCCACCACCACGGCGCCCACCATCGTGGGCCTCACCAACCACGCGTTCTGGAACCTCGCCGGCGAAGGCACGATCGACGATCACGTGCTCGCCGTGAACGCCGCGCGGGTCCTGCGGTTCGACGACGAACTGATCCCCATGGGGGGAGAGCTCAGCCCGGTCGCGGGCGGCCCACTCGACTTCCGCGTGCCACGACGGCTCGGCTCCACCCGGGTGGACAACTACCTGGTGCTGGACGGCGATCGGAGCTGGACGGCGGAACTACGTGACCCGCGGAGCGGGCGCCGGATGCGGGTCACCACCGACCAGCCGGGCTTCGGTGTCTACTCCGGCGACTGGCTCGCCGAACCGCGAACCGGGCTCTGCCTGGCGGCGAGCGCGTGGCCGGACGCGCCCAACCTGCCGCGGGCGCCCAGCGTGCGCCTGGACCCGGGCACGACCTATGCCCACCGCACGCTGCACGAGTTCCCGCCGGCCGTCGGGACGGCATGAGGCGGGGGCCTTCTCGTCCGGAGACCCTGGCCAACGTCCTGAGGCGGACACCCGCCGCTCATTCGTAGCGCAAGGTGATCGTCTTGGGACGCTGGTACTCGGTGAGCGCCAGCACGCTCAGATCCGTGCCATGGCCGGAGCGCCGACGGCCGCCGTGCGGGAGTTCCGCGGTCTGTTCGAGGTGGCAGTTGATCCAGACCTCCCCCGCGTCGAGGCGGGTGGCGACGGCCATCGCCTCACCTGCCTGGCCACCCCACACGCTGGCGGCCAGCGCCAACTCGCTGCTGTTGGCCAGGCGGACGGCGTCCGCTACGCCCGCCGCGGCCTGCACCGTCAGCACGGGCCCGAACACCTCCTCGACCACGGCCGGGTCGTCCTCCTCCACATCGGCCAGGATCTGTCCCGGCCGCCAGAACCCGCCGGCCTCCCCGTCCGCCACCTCGACCTTGGCGACATGCCGGACGCGGGCGGTGCTGCTGTCGATGACGCGGTCGAACCGGGCCAGCTGGCCGGCGTTGTTCAACGGTCCGAAGTCGATTCCGGCGCGCCGGGCCGACATCGCCTCCGCCAGGCGCTCCACCGTCTCGTCGTGGTTCTCCGCCAGCGTGATCACCCGGGCCGGTGCCGCGCAGCTCTGGCCGGCGTTGTAGACGCAGGCCGCGACGATCGCGTCGTAGCTGTACTCCGGCGCACCGGGCAGGACCACGACCGGGCAGTTGCCGCCGAGTTCCAGGCTGACGCGGCGAAGACCGGCCCTGGCCACCACGTCCAGCCCGCCCGCCTGGCTGCCGGTGAAGGCGACGGCGTCGACGGCGCTCCCGACGAGCAGCCGGCCGGTGTCGCGGTCGCCGGGCAGAGCCGTCAGCACGCCGGGGCCCAGAGTCTCGGCCGCGTGCGCCGCCAGCAGCAAGGCGCTGTCGGGCGTGGTCTCCGCGGGCTTGAGCACCACGGTGTTGCCTGCCGCGAGCGCGGGCCCGATCCGCCACGCGGCCATGAGAAGCGGATAGTTCCACGGGACTATCGCCGCGACGACCCCCAGCGGTTCCCACCGGACCCAGCTCTCCCGTCCGGGGAGGCGCTCGCCGCTCGCCGGGGTCAGCTCCGCCCTGACGGCGCCCGCGTAGAACCGCAGCACCTCGGCGCTCGCGGCGATCTCCAGCATGGCCTCGTCCCGCGGCTTGCCCGTGCCCGCCAGCTCAGCGCGGCCGTAACTCTCGGCCGACGACTCCACGAGATCGGCCAGGGCGAGGAGGCGCCGGGCGCGGTGCGCCGGAACCTGCCCTGCCCAACCCGGCAGGGCCCGGCGGGCGGCGGCCACGGCGGCGGTGACCTCGCCCTCGTCGCCGCGCGGTGCCTCCCCGCGTACGGTGCCGGTGCGGGGGTCGACCAGCTGGGTCACGCTCAACATGGCCGGGAGCATAACCGCGATCACGCGCGGCGGGCAGTGTGTGCCAGGAACGGCGATCGCGCCGCCTACGAGGAGGTGTGGGCGGCCAGATCACCCGCGTCGGCGGACGGCCGGTCGACGTGCCTTCGGACGGCCCAGACACTGGGCAGCAGCAGCCCGGCCAGCCTGGTCAGGACGAGCGTGCCCGCCGCCACCGCCAGGACGGTCGTGACGCCGGCGTGGGCACCAAGGCTGCCGGCCACGGCGTACCCGATGGGGCGCAGAGCGAACGACCCCATCCAGTCGTAGGACGAAACGCGGGCCAGAACCTGGGGGGCGAGCTGCTGCTGGAGCGTGGTGAACCACAGCGCGTCCGGGAGCGTCATCGCCAGGCCGCCGGCTATGGCGGCCATGATCAGCACCGGTAGCGGTGCGTCGAGAACGAAGGCGACGAACAGCGGCACCGCCAGCAGTTCGACCACTCTGGCCGTCACGATCGGCCGGCGCGGCTTCACGTGCAAGGCCGTGACGTCCCCCACCGCCTGCCCCACGCTGATGCCCGCCACGACGGCGCTCCAGGTCAGGACTCCCCGGTCGTTTCCCACCATCGAGGTCGGCCCGAGCACGAAGAGGATCGCGGTGGTGAGGTGGGTGAACATGAACGCCACGATGCTCGACCAGACCCAGCCCCGGCTGGTGACTTCGCGCAGTCCCTCGGCCAGCTGCCCGAGGAACGACGAGCCGTCGGTGGCGGACGGCGTGTTGTCGACGCGCAGCCGCCTCAGGAACATCGCCGCCACCACGAACGACGCACCATCGATGAGGAGGGCCCACCCCGCGCTCGCCGAGACCACGAGGAGCCCGGCCAGCAGGGGGCCCAGGCTGCCGGACAGGCTGGTGGCGAGCGACAGCAGCGCATTCGCCTTCTGCAACAGCCCTTTCGGTACGGTCTGCGCGGTCAGGGCTCCGGTGGACGGCAGGAAGAATGCCATGGCGGTGCCGTACAGGATCTGCAGCGGGATGGCCGCCTCCACCCTGAACGTGCCGGTGATGAGCATGACGGCCAGCGCGCCCTGTGTCATGGCGCAGACCAGGTTGCTGACCATCATGACTTTCTGGCGCGGCAGCCGGTCGGCCCAGACACCGCCGACGAGCAACATCACCACCGTCGGGACGCCGCCCGCCGCCAGGACGGCGCCCAGCATCGCCGGGGAGCCGGTCGCGTCGAGGACGCCCAGCGACAACGCGACCGGGCTGAGCGTGCTGCCGACCATCGAGATCGCGTGGGCGGTGAACTGCCGGCGGAAAGCGGTGATTCGCAGGGGCGCAAGAGAGGCTCGCACCGCCGTCCTCATGAGTTCTCCCTTTCCTCCTGGATCGATGGGCAGACCCGCCCCATCCAGGGGTCGCGGATCAGACCGTCGGCTTCGAACAGCCGTGCGACACCGGCGAACACGTCGCGTAGACACCGGTCGAACGTGTCCTGGTCCTCGGCGAACACGGTGAAGTTGGCCATGCGATATCCATGAGCCGAGCGTGGTTCGCCCTGCTTGGCCACCTCGTCCACCCCGACGACGCCGGGTAGCCGCCGGATGTCACCGCGGCCGACGTCGGCGCGCACCAGCCCGTCCCGTTGCGGGAACGGCATGAAGAGGCCGGCCGCGTACCCGGTGGCAAGCGGTACGTCGGCGGGCAACCGGATTCCGGCGGCGGCCGCGAGGGCGCACCGCACCAGGTCCGGCCCGCCGGTGAGCCGGAGCAGCCGGTTGAGGTGACCGCCGACACGCCCGTTGACCTCGATGATCTCCACGTCGTCGCCCATGATCCACAGCTCGGTGTGTGTCACGCGCCAGCGCACGCCGAGCGCGTCGAGAGCCGCGTCAACCCGGCGCAGCGCCTTCTCCCGCAGATCGGCGCCGAGCCGGGAGGGGGTCAGGTCACCTGTCGTGGCAATGGAGTCTCCGCCGTCCTGCCCGGCCCGGCGGACCAGCGAGATCGGCGTCTTGTCGAACATCGCGACGTGGTGGCGGGCGCCCGCGTGGCTGACGGTCTCCACCGAGGTGAAGTCACTCAGCCAGGGAATCCCGGTCGGGTGGCCGGTGGCGGCGATCATCGTCTCCACCAGGTGCCCCGTCCACTGCCGCCGCGTGGCGAGCTGGTAGGCGACGTCCTCACCGTCTTCGATGAAGGCGATGCCCCGGCCGCTCGCCCCTCGGCGTGGCTTCAGCACGCATGGCCCCGCCAGTACGTCGCAGGCGGCGACGAAGTCGTCCGCCGACTCCACCGGCAACGCGGTCACCCGCGATATCCCGGACCGGGCGAGGACCTGCCGCTGCACCAGCTTGTCCCACGCCGACGCGAGGGCGGGGGCGGTGCGCAGGCCGAGGTCCGCCGCGATCCGGTCGCAGTGGTCCAGTTCGGCGTCGTGGAAGGTCACGACGCCGTCCAGGCGCAGCGCCCTGCCGTGGTCCTCTCCCGGGGGGAGCACGCGCACCTCGAAGATGCGCTCGGCCGCCGCGACGAGCTCCGGGTGCGCGGCCGCGACCGGTGCCCGGACGAGCAGCACCACGTCGCACAGGCCACGTGCGGCGGCGAAGATGTCGTGCAGCCCTGCCGCTCCGTGCGGCGCGTGCAGCACGCCGACACGAGGGCGCGGCGCCGCGGCACGACCGGCCCGCTCGGCGGCGGAGGACGTGACGGCCGGGTCAGGAACCGTCGTCATGCGTACTTGGCCGCCACGAAGGCGGTGATGGCGTCGATCGAACCGAAATGCTCCGGCAGCAACTCGTCGTCGCGCACCTCGACGGTGAAGCTGCTCTCCAGGAAGTCGACCAGACTGTAGATGCCCAGCGAGTCGAGCACGCCGTCCAGCAGGGGATGGTCTCCGGCAAGGTCATCACCCGCCATCCCCTGACCGGGTCCGCTGAGAAGGTACGCCCGCACCTTGGCCTCGATGTCCGCCGTCGTTGTCGTGCCCGTCATTTCGCTCCTCACTTGGTGCTACGCGCTCATCAGCCGAGGGCCTCGGCCGCAGATCGATGGTTCGTACGCGACGCGGCCTCGTCCCGGCCACGGGCGGAGACGCGCGCCGCGCGAGGCCGAGGTGGCTGTAGACCGCATCGCTGACGGCTCGCCAGATGCGTTTCCCGACCACCCGGCCGGGCAGCCCGTTGCCGTTGAACGACACCACCAGCTCGTGTGCCGGGTCGGCGAAGGCCATGGGGGACCCGTGCCCCTGATGGCCGAAGGTGCCGAGCGAGGTGTGCGAGCCGAAGTACGCGTACGGTTCTCCGTGCCGGCGGCTCTCGAGCGTGAGACCGAGACCGAAGTCGATCAACGGGGCCTCCTCGAAAAAGCTCGGTCGTTGCGGCCGTACCATCTCCGCCGCGGTCCCCGCGCTCAGCACGTCGCCGTCGTGGCCGGCGGCACGGAGGCGAAGCAGCTCGTAGAAGCGGCCCACGCCGCGTGCGCTCGCCCACAGCCCGGCGCCCGGATCGACAGAACGGTGGAACGTTCCGCTCGCGAGGATGTCCTGGATCGCCGCGCCCTCGGCCGCGTCACCGTCGTGCACGTAGTGGGCCGACCGCCTGGTGCGGTACGAGGTGAGCCGGGCGCCGAGCGAGTCGAGTTGCGCCTGCGTGAAGCCGTAATAGCTCTCGATGCCCAGTGGCGCGCAGATCTTCTCGGCCACGTAGGTGTCGAAGGAGCGTCCCGCGACGCGTCTGACCACTTCTGACAGGAGGATCCAGCTCAACGTGGACGATGAGTACGACGGCTGGCGCCCTGGCCTGTCGTCCGGGTGCAGACGTGCCCCGAGGACTGTGCGCAACGCCGGCCCGTAGTCGACGCTGAACGCCGACGTCACACCGTCCGGATCCGCGACGATCAACCGGCCCGCGGAGTGCGTCAGCAGGTGCCGGCACGTGATCTCCTCCGCCCTCCCCCGGCCGAATCCGGGCACGTAATCGCGTACGGGGGCGTCGAGGTCGAGCAGGCCGGCGTCCCACAGCCGGCACACCGCGGCCGCGAGGAACGGTTTGCCGCCGCTGAACCACACGAGCAGGTCGTCGACGTCGATCGGTGAGCCGTCGTCCCGGATGCCGGCGGCGAGGTCGCAGACGACCTCGCCCGCCACGGAGACGTAGAGTTGCACGCCGAGGTGGCGGGCGGGCCCCAGGGCAGCGGCGACGGCCTCGGTCAGGGTGTCCACCGCGGCTCCTTCGTGACCGGCACCGAGCGCTCCGCCAGTGACCGTCGGTCGATCTTGCCGGTGGACGTCCTGGGAAGGTTCCCGACGAACGTGAACGTCACGGGGATCATGTGCTTCGGGAGCCGGTAGGCGCAGAAGCCGATCAGCGCGGGGAGCGTCACCTCCCGCCGGGTCACCACGTACGCGTGCAGAACGTTGGTGACCAGCTCGTCGGGAACCGCCACGACGGCACACTCGATGACGTCGGCGTTCTGGTCGATGACTTTCTCGACCTCGCCTAGCTCGATGCGGTAGCCCCGGCTCTTGACCTGGCTGTCTCTGCGCCCGAGGAACCGGTACTGGCCGTCTCCGAGCCGGACCACGAGATCGCCGGTGCGGTAGACGGGGTGCGGCAGGCCGGGCCGGATCGGGTGCGGAACCAGCGCGGCCGCGGTGCGGTCGGCGTCGCCCCAGTAGCCCTGCATCACGGTCGGACCGCGGACCACCAGTTCGCCGGCCTCACCGACGGCCGCCTCGAGGCCGTCATCGGTGACCGCGAGCACCTCCACGCCGTCGATCGCGCCTCCGATGGGGAGCTCGTTCACGGCCTCGGCCCGGTCCTCGGTCAGTGGCGGCACGTCGTACCACGTACAGACGTTGGTCTCGGTCGGGCCGTACAGATTGCAGAAGCGCGCGTGCGGCAGCAGGGCCATCAACCGCCGTAGATGTTTGATCGGGAAGACCTCTCCGGCGAAGAGGACCACGCGCAGGCTCGGGAGATCCCCCACGGTGAGACCGCCCCGGGTGGCGAGCATGGTCAGGGCGGAGGGCACCGAGTACCAGACGCTGATCTCCTTGTCGGCGATCAGCCGGGCCAGCAGCGCGGGGAAGGCCATGGTCCGGCCGCGCACCAGCACCACCGCCGCGCCGGCGCGTGCCGCCGCGAAGACGTCGAAGATCGACAGGTCGAAGTGCAGCGGCGCGTGGCTGGACACCCGGTCACCCGCGTGGACGCCGAACGTCCTGACCGCCCACTCCACGAAGGTGGCGCCGTTGAGGTGGGACAACATCACGCCCTTCGGCGACGCGGTCGATCCGGAGGTGTAGAGGATGTACGCCAGGTCGAAGCAGGTGGAACGCTCGGGCGGCGGCCCTGTGGGCTGCGCGCGGACGACGTCGGCGGCGATGGCCGTCATGCCCTCGACAAGCGGCGGCGTGGGTGCGTCGATCACTATCAGGGTGGTGAGGGGCGCCCCCGTGCGCTTGAGTTCGGGCCAGCGCGCCCCCAACCGGGATTCCGTCACCAAGCAGGTGACCGCGCAGTCGGCGAGGATGGCGCCGAGCCGCGCCGGCGGGCCGTCCGAATCGAGAGGCACGTAGGCGCACCCGGCCTTGAGAACGGCGTAGAGACCGACGAACGACTCGATGGACTTGTCGAGGTACAGGCCGATCCGGTCGCCACGCGACGCGCCCGCCACGAGGAGCGTGCGCGCGAGCTGATTGGCCCGCTCGTCCAGCTCCTGGTACGTGATCACGCGGTCGCCGTCGACGACCGCGACGGCGTCGGGCGCGCGTCGCGCGGACTCCTCCAGCATCTGGTGCAACAGCGCGCTCATAGCCCGAGACTCCTGGCGACGATGTTGCGCTGGATGTCGGACGTCCCCGAGTAGAGAGGTGCCGCCAGGGCGTCGCGAACCTGGCGTTCCAGTCCCTGCTCGGTGAGGTAGCCGGACCCGCCGTGAATCTGGTACGCGTCCATGCTCGTCTGGACGAGCGCCTCGCTGAGATGCAGTTTGACCAGCGCTGAGGCGCCGGGAAGGCGGCGTACGCCGGTCAGCGACCAGGCCACGTGGTACAACAGCAGCCGGCTGGTCTCCAGCCGCAGTTTCATGTCGACCACCTTGTGCGCCACCGCCTGGAACCGCCCGATCGGAGCATCGAACCGTTCGTGGCGGCTCGCGTAGGAGAGGCAGCGTTCGAGCAGGTGGCGCATGGTTCCCACGGCGCTCGCCAGAATGCAGGCGCGCTCCCACTCCATGGCGACGGTGAAGACGGACATCCCCGCGCCCACCGGCCCGAGCCGCGCCTCGTCCGGCACCCAGCACTCCGACAGGGTGACCGCGCCCATCGGCGCGGTACGCAGGCCCATCTTCTGCACGGGTGGGCCCGTGCGCAGCCCGGGAGTGGCGTGGTCGACCAGGAACGCCGAGAACGAGCCGGGGCCGTCGGCCGGATCGGTACGGGCGATGACCACCAGAACGTCCGCGACAGGTGCGTTCGTCACGAACACCTTGTCCCCGTTGAGCACGTATCCGCCGTCGCGGGCCTCCGCCGTGGTCTGGATGTTGTACGCGTCGGAGCCGGATCCGGCCTCCGTCATCGCCAGTGCTCCGACGAGTGAGCCGTCGCACAGGCCGGCGAGGTAACGCTCCTTCTGCTGCTCGCCGCCGAAGGCGAGCAGCGGTGTGACACAACCCCACAGGTGCGCGTTGAGGGCGAAGAGCAGGCCGTTGTCGCGGCAGGCGTACCCCAGCTCCTCCAGAGCTCCGACGATGGTGAGCCGGTCACGACCTCCGCCGCCGTGCTCGACGGGAACGGGCAGTCCGAGGATGCCGAAGCGGGCGCACCGCTGCCAGCCCTCTCGCCAGAAAACGCCCTTGGTGTCGCGCTCCGCGAGATCGTCGGCGGCCAGGCTCTCACGCGCGAAGTTGCTCACGGAGGCGAGATAGTCCTGCTGCGCGGCAGACCATCGGAAGTCCATCCCGAGACTCCTCCTCACCCGTGCCGCTGGGGGGTGTAGCCGCGGGCGACCAGCTCGTCTCCGATGAGCCGGTCGTAGGAGCCGTAGCCGGGGGTCGTCACGCCGGGCCAGACGTTGAAGGGCAGGGTGAAGGTGGCCGCCTCGCACCGGGCCCGCGCGGGGAAGGAACCGCGGATCTGGCGGCCGGTGTCGCGGAAGACGACGCCGCCCAGTTGCACGGCGTCCGCCGCCCGGTACTGGAAGATGAGGCCCCGTCTCGGACGGCCGCTCGGGTTCGGGCTGGACGAGTGCAGCGCCAGGCAGTGGTGGATGCTGATGCCCCCGGCGGGCACCTCGACCAGGGCGATCCGGCTCTCGTCCGCCCACATCTCCGGCGTCTGGCAGCTCGCCAGGAACGTGCCCTTGCCGTCGGTGTGATCGAGCAGACCGGCCTTGTGGCTTCCCCTGACGATCCGCATGCAGCCGTTGTCCACCGTGGTGTCGTCCAGATAGATGAACGCCGCCACCAGGTCGGTGTTGCTGTGGGGCAGGAACGCGAAGTCCTGGTGCCAGCGCACCCCGCCCTTTCCCGCCTCCCTGGGGGTCGCGGCGAGCTTGGAGTGGTGCAACTGGATGTGCTCACCGATGATCGACGCGACAGCGTCCAGCACGCCGGCATGGGTGGCGAAGTCCCACAAAAGGGGTTCGGAGCAGGCGATGTCATAGTCGTGCACCGTCCGTTCCGCACCGCCCTGCTCCAGCCGGCTCTGCTGCACGCTGGGGCTCTCCGCCACCTCTCGCAGCACGGCCAGCTCGTCGCGGCTGAGCACGTCGGGCACGACGACGAAGCCTTCCTCGTCGAACTGCGCCGTCTGCTCGATGGACAACCTGTGTGATGTCACGGTTCTCTCCTTTCTTCTTCGGCGGCCGGGGCTACTCGGCGGCCGGCGGGGACAGCAGGCGCCGCAGCTGCGGTCGCAGGATCTTTCCTGTGGCGGTCCGCGGGACGGCGTCCACGATCTCGAAACGACGCGGCACCACCGCGCCCGCGAAAGCGGTCAGCAGATGCGCGCGAAGGTCCGGCCGCTCGTCGCGGTCGAGCACGACCGCCGCGACGATCTCGTCGCCGACGAAGCGCCGCGGCACGCACGCGCACGCGGCGTCCCGCACGCCGGGCACGGCCCGCAGCGCCCGTTCCATCTCCTCGAGCGACACCGTCTCGCCACCGACCTTGGCGATGTTCTTGGTACGCCCGGTGATCCGGAAATATCGGTAACCGGTGTCGGTGTCCATCTCTTCGAAACCGAGGTCCTGCGAGTGGAACCAGCCACCGCGGAACGCCTCCGCGGTGGCGTCGGCGTTGCCGGCGTAGCCGCTCATGACGTTGTGCCCGCGCATGCAGAGTTCGCCCACCTCGCCGGGTGCGGCGCGGCTGCCGTCCTCCCGCAGCACCGCCACCTCGTTGCCGGCTATCGCCACGCCGACCGAGGGGATGTCGGCGTCCAGGACGAGCCGTCGGTAGGCGTCCTCGGAGACGTCGCGTGGCATGGTCGTGGAGAAGTTGGTCGTCTCGGTCAGCCCGTAGCCCTGGAGGATGCGCGCACCCAGCCTGGTCAGCACGTCCCGTGCGGTGCCGGAGTCGAGGGGCGCGGCCGCCGAGACGAAATACTCGAAGCTCGAGGGCAGACTCGGTCCGCGCCACAACTCCGCGAGACCGTCGAGCAGGCTGGGCACGACGCTGGCGATGCGGGGCCGGTGGCGCCGCAGCAGATCCGGATACTCGAACGGGTCGAAGGCCTGTGTCTGCACGAGGTGCGCGCCGGCCACGAGGGCCGCGAGCACCGTCAGGTGCAGCCCGTTCACGTGGTGGACGGGGAGGCAGCCGAGGATCCGGTCGCCCGGCCGGAGCCCGTGGTGCAGGCCCACACCGACCGCGTTGACGATGGCGTTGTAGTGCGACTGCGCCACGAGTTTGGACGACGCCGTGGAGCCGGAGGTGCCGAAGTACAACGCGTCGGCGGCGGGGTCGTCCGGTTCATGAGAGGTGGTGCCCGGCTCCGGAAGCCGAGACGGCACCGGGAGGACGATCGCCTCGGGAAACGCGGTGACCGACGCCGCACGCAGAACGGTACGCGCCCCGATCGCGGTGACCTGCTCGCGCAGCCGGCTCGGCGGATCAGCGGGGTTGAGCAGCAGCACCGGGCATCGGAGCCGCAGCATGGCGAGGATCGCGATGATCGAGTGCGGCTCGTTGAGAGGCAGCAGGGCCAGCGTTTCCCCGCGGGTCACCCCCACGTCGTGGCGTAGCCATCCGGCGACACGCGAGGACAACTCCTCGGCCTGGCCGTACGACAGGGTGATCTCGCCGCCGTCGCGCCCGATCGAGGTGAGGAAGGGCGCCGCCCCGCGTACCCGCGCGTGCTCGGCGAGACGTGAGCTCACCGAGCCGGGAACAGCCCAGGGCGGGCCGTAACGCATGCCCCGGTATGTGCGGGCAAGGTGAAGATCCGTCAGCTCCGCGGTCATCCCAGTTCGCCTCGCACTCTCGCCACGTACGTCCGGACCCGTTCCTCATCGATGCCGCTCCCCCAGCCGTCGCGTTCCCAGCAGGTGCCGACGAAGGCCCCGTCCGCCGCGGCGAGCAGGCGTGCGGCATTGTCGTGGTCGGTGTGCCCGGCCAGGATGACGGGCAGTTCCGGGGCCACGGCCCGCACCTCCGCGATCTTGGCGAGGGCCGTCTCCGCGTCCGGATGGCAGAGGGCCACCGCGTCCGCGCCGGCCGTTCTCGCGTGTCGCGCCACGCGCCCGACCGGCAGTTCCTCGCCGTACCAGCGGAAGTGCATCGAGTCGATGTCCGCGATCACCTTCACGTCCCACGCGTCGATCTTGCGGCGGTATTCCATGACCTCCAGCGGGTTCGCCTGGACCATGCCCTGCGGGCTCAGGGTGGTGCCGACCAGAGCCCCGAGCCGGACGAACGAACCCCCGGCCACCTTCGCCACCGCGAGCGAGGCGCGGGCCGCGTTGCGCATGATCTGCACCCCGACGGGGAAGTCGTCTCCGACCGTCCGCCGGATCTCGGCCACCACGATCCCCATCGCGGTCGTCCGAGCGGGGTCGCACTCGTCGGCCACGCCGTAGACCCGGTCCGCCGTCTGCACGTGACATCCGTCGGCACCACCCGCGCGCAGTGCGAGCGCCGACCGCACCGCCGTGTCGATCGCCTCCCGCAACGACGCCGGCGTGGCGAACGGGGTGCCGGGCAGGGGCGGCAGATGGATCATCCCCAGGAGCAGCTTGCCGCCTGTGAGCCTCATCGTGACGCCTCCACCAGGCCGGTGGACGCGACGAGACCGGACTCGCGCCTCGCGAGATACGCGTGGATGCGGTCGAGCGCCAGCGACTGCTCGCGCCAGTTACGCGAGGTGGTCACCCGGCCGAAGCCGCCGGAGAAGCAGAAGGTGAGCACCCCTGGGAAGACCGAGACCCCGGTCTCCCGGAGGAGATCACGAAAGCACAGGTAGGAATCGTTCCATCCGTGGAACTCCGCCACCGCGTTGATCGAATATCGCGGCACGTGCACCACCGCTCCCGCCTCGGCCAGGCGGGAGACCGTCGCGTCGCGCAGGATCCCCAGCGACTCCTCCCGCTCGCCGCGGTCACGGCGGTAGGACTGGTAGGCGGCGTCGAGGCCGCCGGCGCTGAGCCCGTAGTGAGGCTCGAAGCCGTCCAGCTGGGCCGCGCCGACCTCCTCGACGTTCGTGATCAGCCAGTGCTCCATCCTGGCCAGGACCTCGACGACGGTGTAGAAGAACGACGGCGGCCCGCCGAAGGTCGTCGACGCGTACTCGTAGTACTCGTCGATGAAGGCGGCGTCGGCAGTGATCCAACCCACCTTCAGACCCGGAGCCGACCAGGTCTTGGACAGGCTGGACACCCGGATCACGTTGGGGGCGGCGCGTCGGGCGCTCGCCGTCCGCGCGGGTCCCAGCCATTCATGACACTCATCCAGGATGATCATCGTCGTCGGGGCCGCCGCCGCGATCAGCCGCGCCAGCTCCTCCTCACACACCATCGCGCCCGTCGGGTTCCCCGCCGTCTGCAGGAGCACCAGCGGTGTCGAAGGCGTCAGCGCGGCGATGAGCGGCTCGAGCGAGACCAGCCCGTCGACCGAGGGCAGCGGGACCAGCGTGACCGCCTGCCGCCGGGCCACGGTCTCGACCAGCGGCGGGTAGTTCGGGGTGGCGCACAGCGCGGGCTCCCGAGGGTCACCGGCGTTCAGGATGAAGTCGGCCAGGGTGCTCACGGCGAAGGTCGCGCCGATCGTGAGCGCGATCTCACCCGCCGTGTACGGCTCCCCCTCGATCCGCGCGTTCTCGTACTCGGCGACGGCCTGGCGCGCCGATGCCCGGCCCCGGGAGTCGGAGTATCCGTACCAGTCCTGGTCCAGGGCGTACCGGATGCACTCCTTGAGCGATTCGGGCAGCCCCCAGTGCCGTTCCTCGACCGACCCGCTGGACATGACCAGGTTGTCCGGGGAGGCGAACTCACCGTAGAGGTCGTCACGGAAGTAGGCGTTGAACAGCTCCTTGACGAACCGTACGGTGGCCCTCGACCGCAGCACTTCCTCGACCGTGACGTCCCGCACGGGCCGCGCCGCCCGCCACCGCTCCGCCAGCCCTGGGCGGGTGCCGGCGGCGCCGAGTTCGTGCTCCACCCGGCCGAGCCAGAGGTCGCGCAGTTCCATGGCGTCGTCGGGACGCCGGGCCCGGCGGAACACGTCCAGGACCCGATCGTCTACGGCGGGCGCGAACGACAGGCTCTCCGTTTCCCGCATGCGAGCCCGCCAGGACGCCGCCACGGCGTCTTCCGGCACCGTGATAGAGCGGCGCGCGGGCAGCCGGGAAAAGAGCTGCACTTCATCTCCAATCGTCGACGCATGGTGCGTGTGGACCTGAGGCAGGGTGTACGGCACGGCGAGCCGGGACCAGCGGAATGCGATTGCGCACGCTGTCTCTTCGCGGGCCGGGTATGCATTCGGAGTCGTGCGACGAGCGCCGATCTTCATCCGGCACCGGAATCTCACGTGGAAAAGGCGATGCTCGGCCGCCCCCGACGGCGTGAGAGCCGATCACCACGACGATTTTTCGTCGGAAATGCGGGGGGCGACGGGCTCCTGGCTAATCGACGAACTCCATCCGGTGTTCGGAGTCTATGGGCATATGGGGCACGCCGAATGCGAGTATCTCGAACGCCTCCCTGGCCTTGGGGTTCGTCTTCACCCCGTGCGCGAACCGGGCCGGCACGTACACGGTGTCCCCCTGCGCCATCTCGTAGTCGACGCCGTCCACGTGAATGAAGCCGTGGGAGCGGAGAACGTACAGGATGTGCGCACCCGGATGGGTGTGCAGGGCGAATTCGGATCCTGACTGCATGATGATCCGGTCCACGCCGATTTCCACGCCCGGTTTCAACAGCTCGCTGACCCCGGCTACGCCGAGGATTCCCGGCAGGACCGATCCGTCCGAGCCGAGCAGCTTCACCTCCGACCCGGTGAACACATTCTGGATGTGCTGAGTTGCCTCGAATTCGCGGCTCACGAATCAGCCTCCCGTGATCGGTATACCCGTGTTCGATGGTTAAAAGACTTACCGCAGGACGACGTACGGCGTCGATATGTGCACGGGCGCCGGCAATTCCAGTCAGTGAAATGGCGTGCGCGGTGAGGCCCTCGGCTCTGTTTCGTTTGACTGCGCTCGCCGAGCGCATCACTGTGCAGCAATGGTTCTTGAAGCGATGAGTGTCGTCGCGGCCAACGCCGGCGACAGCTGCGATCCAGACGTCATGGCCCGATCACTGGGGGCGATGGTCGACGCCGGCGCCTTCGGCGCTTGGCTGCCCCGCGAGGACCGGCAGCCGGGCACCCCCGAAGTCGACGGCTTCGCCACGATCGAGCGCTACGCCGAATGCGATCTGGCCGCCGCCTTCGTCCTCAGCCAGCACCCCATGTTCGTGGAGACCGCCTTGAGGAGCGGCAACGACGTCCTGGTCGCCGACGTCGCGCCGCTCGTCCGTGGCGAGGGCATCTCCGCGGTCGGGTTCAGCGACATGCGGCGGGGGCGGTCACCCGAGGTCCTGGTGCGGAACGGCGAGGTCGTGCTGACCGGCTCGGTCAGCCGGATCAGCGGCACGCCCTGGGCGTCGTGGCTGCTCGTGGGGGCCATCGACCGCAGCGGGAGCACCGACGAAGTGATCTTCGCGTTCATCGAGCTCGACCGGGGCAACAAGAGCAAGATTGCCTACAGTCCGCGGGAGGAAGCGGCCGGGCTGACGGCCAGCGACACGCGCACAGCCGTGCTCGACGGCGTGCGCGTCCCGCTCTCCCACGTCACCGGCCGCCGGCCGCTCCTCGCGTGGCTGGCCGACGATCACAAGCGCATCGTGAACGTCAAACCCTTCCACTACGGCTACGGCCGGCGGCTGCTGACGCTGATCGAGGGATTCGGCGACGGCGCGACGGCCCGGCGGCTGCGGTTGAGCCTGGAGCGCAACCGGGCCGAGGCGTTGAAACTGCAGGCGGCCGTCGGCACGCGCCGGAGTCGCGAGCGCATGGTGCTGCGGCTGCGCTGTTACGCCATCCTTCGCGAGATCGCCGAGGCGTACGCGGGCTGCCACGGGGCGACCGCGGGCGCACCGTCCCCCGACCTGGTGGCCCGTACGGTCCGCATCCTGGAGTTTCCCGCCACCAACCGGTACATCCAGCAACAGGCGGCATTGTTCTTCTCCGACCCTCGGTGGCGGGCCGAGGAGATGCCGGAATTCGACGCCTCCGAGATGCTCGCGAGCATTTCCTGACGGTCGTCCGCACGACTGCGGATATTCCTCAGTCGAAGGGCACTGCCTGGGCGGATCGCCGGAAGGCATCGAGTGAGCCGGGGAAGGCCGGCGGGTCACCGTCGAAGGCCCGCCGGCCCAGCCGTCGCGCGACCTGAGCCGCCAGGGACGCGGCGAAGACGTGGTAGAGCAGGGGCGAGAACTCCTCGCGGATGTCGGCGGCGACAGGAACGGCCTGACGCGATCCGATCCCGGCGGTCGGGCCGGTCACCCCGATCACGTGGCGGCCCAGTTCCTGCGCGGCGACGGCGACGGCGCGCGCATGCTCGAAGGAGCGGCCTGGCGGAGCGAGCACCACGAGCGGCGCTCCGGCCGGCCGGAATCTGCGCTCCACGTGCCACCATTCGTCGAGGTCCTGAGCGACCGCCGTCATCCCGGCCGTCTCGACGAGTTTGGCCGCGACGAACTGGGCCGTGCCGTGGCTCGGCCCGCCGCCCGTCACCAGGACGGCCTGCCACCCGGCGACCACCTCAGCGACGTCCGCGGAGACCGCGCGCGCGGTCCGGGCCGTGGCGGCCACATGCTCCGGGAGCATCTCGAGCTCGGCGAGGGCGCCGTCGAGCCGCGCCGGCCCCAGCTCCGCGGCGAGCAGCAGCATGGCCAGCAGCGTGGCCTGATAGGTGCGTACCCCGGGGGAGCTCTCCAGCTCCCGCAGCGGCAGTGCGACGCCGTGCTCGGCCGCGTCCGCCACCGGGCCGGTGAGGTCACCGGTGAGCGCGACGGTGAGAGCGCCCGCGCGTCGCGCCGTCCCGAGCGCTGCCGCCACCACCGGCGTGCGGCCCGAGGCTGACGCGCCGACGACGACGGCCGGTGCCCGGCGGAAGGCCGGCGCGGCCACGTCGTAGTCGAGAAACCGTCGCGCGCTCACTGCCTCGCAGGCGACTTCTCCCATGCTCTGATAGCTCATCCGGGCGGCGTTGGCGGCGTGGAACGAGTCGCCGCATCCCACGAGGTAGACCGGACCGTGCGGTTTTGAGCGCAGGTCCGCCGCGACGGCGCGCACCTGCTCACCGACCGTCGGGATGAGCGTGTGCAGATCGTCGGCGAGCCCTTCGGACTGCCGGAAGAGAACATCGATGTCGATGGGTGCCACCATCGGCGGCCACCTCCGTGATCCGAGTCGAAGCCGCGGCCGGTCTTCAGCCGGCGTCCGAGATCATCAATTCCTCGACGTGCTGCGCGAGATCGTTCCAGTCACCAGCGAAGCGGCGCGCCAGCCGGACCACCGCCGGGAGGCAGTGCGGAGGGATCGCCGAGACGGTGTTCTGCCACGACGACTCGTCCACGACAGGATGCCCGTGCAGCCACCGCAGCAGGGTACGGCCCGCGTCGGTGTACCGCAGCGACGGATCACGCATGAGATGGGAGAGGGTTCGCCGCGGATCGGGATCCACCTCGTTCGTGCCGCCCGCGCCGGGACGCGGCGCCCGCCCGGCGATGGTCTCGATCGAGCCGCCCGACTTCAGGTGCCGGCGGATGACGCTCACTGTCGAGGTGGACAGGCCGGTGAGCTCGGCGATCTCTCGCAGGGGCGCGCCGGGCCGTTCGGTCACCAGTCGCGCGGCGAGTCGGCGGTGTTCGGCGCCGTCGACGGCCCGGACGCGCCCGTCCCGTCCCACCCGCGCGGTGGGCTGCGGCAGGTCGTCGAGGGTCCTTCTCAGCGAGCCGACCGTCTTGCCGGAGAGTCCGACCAGCTCGGCGATCGCGCGGTCGGACTTGTCCGGACAGATCCTGAGCAACCGTTCGGCCCCGGACTTCCGGTCCTGCAAGGTGAGGGGCAGCCCATGAGCGATGTTGGCGGTGAGCGACCGGATATAGGCCTCCGTGCCGCTCTCGTCGAGCACCACCGCCAGGATGTGCGACTCCCCCCGCAGCCGGACGGCGCGCACGCGGTGCATGCCGTCGATCACATGCATCGAGCGCTGCACCAGGATCGGCGGCAGCGGCGTCGGCGACTCTGCCAGCACCCGTACGTGGTCCTCGTCGACACCGCCCGACCTGGGATAGTGTGGCGCCGGCATCAGCATGTCCAGCGGGACCAGCCTGGTGTCGTTCGCCCGGGTAATACTGTCGTCGATGCGGT
This sequence comes from Nonomuraea sp. B5E05, assembly GCF_039880665.1. Classification (NCBI taxonomy): domain Bacteria; kingdom Bacillati; phylum Actinomycetota; class Actinomycetes; order Streptosporangiales; family Streptosporangiaceae; genus Nonomuraea; species Nonomuraea sp. B5E05. The sequence continues at coordinate 5,068 of NZ_JBDPMJ010000025.1, read as the reverse complement.
CAGCCGCCATCGTGAGCACACGTCCTCCACTTCGTTCGGCATCGTCGGGACCGAGCCGTTCACTCCCGCAGTGCACGGCAGGGCCTCCGGCGCCTCGGCGGCGTCGGCCCTGCCCGGCACCCCAGGTGCGGAAGTCGTGAACGGCGACGAACATCTCCGTCGTGGAGTTCAACCCCTGCGTTCCATTCGAGCGAGCGGTTCTTGCGAGCCGGCCGCAGCCGACAGAATCACAGATTCCCCACGTCTAACAACAACGATCTGCGTGTCGAGGCGAAACCGGAACGCCGTCGAACATTTCCGCCATGCGCCTTGTCTTTATGTCAGCAGGATCCCCACTCGCATTCACCTGCCTGCACGCTGGTCGGCTCCTGCTGGTGGGCGTCGACGTACGCGGCGGCCCCCGCAACGAGGCCGGCACCCACCGACAGTGCCAGCACGAAAGTCATGAGCTTGCTTTTGATCACCGAGATCACCTCCCATATTCGCGATCACGAGTATGGTGCCGAAACCCGATTTCAGTTCGTTTACAGCGCATCTAAATCGCCTCTCCTTACGCTGTTCAGCAACTCGTCGCGGAGGGCAGCACACGGGTAAGGAGCATGCATGGTTCGCCAGGACGAAACCGGTACGCCGGCCATTCGCATCCTCGGGCCCTTGCAGGTCGTCATCGCGAGACGCGAGATGACCGTGCCCGGGCGCAACGGCCCATGGCTGCTGGCCGGGCTGTCCCTCGGCGGCGGCCGTCCGGTGCCGGACGACCAGCTGATCGAGTGGGTGTGGGGCCCGGGCGGCGCGAGCGTGGGCGCGCTGCGCACGGGGGTTTCCCGCATCCGGACCTGGCTGCGCGACCAGACGTCACTGCCCGACGTCATCGAGCTGACCTGTCACGGCTACCGGCTCGACCTCGAGCGGGTCCGGCTGGACGCGGCGCGGTTCCTCGAGCTGGCCAGGGCGGCGGAGGCCCGGCACGACCCGGCCGACCGGCTCGATCTGCTCCAGCTCGCCATGGCGGAGTGGCGGGCGCCGGTGCTGCTCGGCGCCCCCGAGAGACTGTGCGCCGGTCCGGAGGTCAACCGGCTGGAGACGGCCAGACTGGCGACCGTGATCGAATTGGCGGATCTGGCGCTGCTCCTCGACCGTGCTGAAGAGGCCGTCCATCACCTGACGAACGTGGCCGAGCTCCATCCCTATGACGAGCGCCTGCACACGCGCCTCATCGCCGTGCTGGGCGCATCCGGGCGGCGTGCACAGGCCCTGCGCTGGTTCGAGGCCACCAGAAGAAGGCTCGCCGACGAGCTCGGGGTCGATCCCTCCCCCGAGCTCCGTGACGTTCACGCCGCGCTGCTGGCGGAGGAGGCCCGCGCCGGCGCCCCGCGGAAGAGCGCCCGCACGACGCCGAACATGCTCCCGCCGGACGTGAGCGACTACACGGGGCGTGAGATCCTCCGGCGGAACCTGCGGCAGCACCTGTGCGACGCGCGCAGGACGACCGCGTCGATCGTGACCGTCTCGGGCATGGGCGGCATCGGCAAGACCGCACTCGCCCTGCACCTGGCGTACGAGGTGCACGCTCGGTTCCCCGACGGGCAGCTGTACATGGACCTGCACGGCACCGGGAGCCCGGGCGAGCCGATCGCGCCCGCCGAAGTGCTCAGCCGGTTCCTGCGCTGCCTGAACGTGAGCGGCGACGCCATCCCTCCGACCCTCGACGAGCGCGCGGAACTGTTCCGCACGCTGGTGTCGGACCGCCGCACACTGATCATCCTGGACAACGCCGCGGACGCGACCCAGGTGATGCCGCTTCTTCCCGGAAGCCCGTCCTGTGCCGTCGTCATCACGAGCCGCAGATCCTTGGGGCTCCCCGTGGCCCGGCAGGTCGACCTCGACGTGCTCAGCCCGTCGCAGGCCTCCTCGTTGCTGGAAAGGATCGTGGGCCGGGAACGGCTCGATCGAGATCCCGCCGCGGCCCAGGAGCTGCTGTCTCTGTGCGGCCACCTCCCGCTCGCCCTGCGCATCGCCGGGGCCCGGCTCGCGGCGAAGAGGCACTGGACCGTCGCCATGCTCGTCGCCCATCTCCACGATGAGCGGCACAGGCTCGACGAGCTCGCCCACGGGGCGTTGCACGTACGCGCCGTCTTCGCGCTCAGTTACCTGGGCCTGGAGGAGGAGGAACAGCGCGCCTTCCGGCGGCTCGGCCTCATCGAGGTCACCAGTTTCCCGTCATGGATGGCCGCCGCGCTCCTCGACGTCGACATCCAGGAAGCCGACAGGCTGCTGGAAACCCTGGTCGACGCCCAGCTACTCCAGGTCGCCGCGAGCGACCCCGCAGGGCGCATCCGCTACCGCTTCCACGACCTGGTGCGGCTGTTCTCGCGGGAGGCCGCCGAGGCCGAGGACCCCGCCCAGGTGCGCGCCGACGCCGTCGAACGCCTGCTGGGCGCCCTGCTGTCGGTCAGCAGGGCCGCATACAGCGCGCTGTACGGCGGCGAGCACCAGATCGTACGCGGCGCCTCCGCACGTTGGAACCCGCCCACCCCCTACCTGCACGACCTGGTGCGCGATCCGGTGGACTGGTTCGAGACGGAGCGGCTGACCATCGTCCACGGCGTACGGCTGGCCGCGAGCGCCGGCCACCAGGACCTCTCGTGGGACCTGGCCTGCGCGACGGCGATCTTCTTCTCGCTCCGCAAGTACCTCGACGACCTGGAGACGACACTCGGCATCGCCCACGCCGCGGCCGAGCAGGCCGGCGACGTCCGGGGCATGGCCGCCGTGCTGCACCGTCGTGGCATGCTCCACTCGGACAAGGCGCTCTACGACCTGGCCACGGCCGACTTCGAGCGCTCCCTTGAGCTGTTCCTGTCGGCCGGCGACGTGCACGGCAGCGGCATCGCCCGCGCCTATCTGGCCATGGTCGACCGCTTCGTGGGCCGCCCCGACCAGGCCATGGCCCGCTACGAGCGGGCGTTGGAAGAGCTGAGAGCCGCGGGCGACGCGGGCACCGAAGCCTATGTCCTGCGCTGTGTCGCCCAGATCCAGCTGGGCGACGACGAGCTCCGGCTCGCCCGCGTCAACTTCGAGGCCGCGCTGGCGATCTACGAGCCGCTGAACGCGCAGCGCGGCCTCGCCCAGACGCTCTACTGGCTGGGCACTCTCGAACTGCGCGAGAAGAGGTACGACCGGGCCGGCGACGCCTTCGCCAGGACGCTGGACCACGTACGCGCGATCGGTGACCGCGTGGGAGAGGCGCTGGCGCTGCACGGCCTGGGAGTGTCGAACCTGGGGAAGGGGCTTCTGGACAAGGCGGAGGACCCCCTCATCAGGGCCGTGCACATCACCAGGAGCGTCAAGAGCCGGCTCAACGAGGTCCGGGCCAGGACCTCGCTCGGCGAGTTCTACCAGGCGGTCGGGCGTGTCCCGGAAGCCGTCGCCGAGTTCGAGACCGCGGTGGCGATCGCGAGGGACATCGGGGCCAGGCCCCTCGAGGAACAAGCCGCGCGCCTCCTCGACGAATGCACGGGCTGACTTCCCCGTGCCGGCGGCCGGTCGGTCTCCCCTTCTACGACTACTCCATCCGCGTCGAGGCGGACACCCGTTACTCCGGGTGGGGCCGCCGGGCGGCGGTGCTCCTGCCGCCCCCCTCGTATGTCGCCGCGTCCTGCGGCGGGCCACCCCTGCCGATCATCAAGGAGTACATCGGGAATCAGAAGCGGCCAGGCTGAGCCACCCGCACAGACCGGCTGTCAGAGCACCGCTCGGGCCTGGAGGTCCACCAGCTCCTCGCGCAGCCCGTGCCGGACGTCCCGCTGCCCATCAGCAACCAGCTGTGAGCCGCCGCCCGCGAGCGTCGCCGGGTCAGGGCCCGCACAGCTCGGCGAAGCGCCGGGCGTCGACGTTGCCGCCCGAGATGACGACGCCGACCCGGCCGAGCGGCTGCTCCACGCGCCCCGCGAGCAGGGCCGCCAGGCCGCCGGCGCCGCTCGGCTCGACGACGATCTTCAGGCGTTCGAAGGCGAAGCGCATGGCCTGGCGGATCTCGTCGTCGGTGACCAGCGCGACGGCCTCGACCAGGCGCTGGTTGATCGAGAAGGTCAGCTCGCCCGGCGTGGACACGGCCTGGCCGTCGGCGATGGTACGCGGCACGTCGATGGTGACGCGCCGGCCCGCCTCCAGGGAACGTTTGGTGTCGTCACCGGCCTCCGGCTCGACGCCGATCACGCGGATGCCCGGGTGCAGGCCCTTGGCGGCGGTGGCGCAACCGGCGATCAGCCCGCCGCCGCCCACCGGGGCGAGGAGCAGGTCGAGCCGCCCGGCGTCCTCCAGCAGTTCGAGGGCCGCCGTGCCCTGACCGGCGATCACGTGCGGGTGGTCGTAGGGCGGGATCAGGGCCAGGCCCCGCTCGGCGGCGAGCTCCGCGCTGAGCGCGGTGCGGTCACCGGTGTAGCGGTCGTAGGTGACGATCTCGGCGCCGTAGCCGGCGGTCGCCTCCATCTTCGACGGCGGGGCGTCCTCGGGCATGAGGACCACCGCGGTGGTGCCGAGCTTCCTGGCGGCCAGGGCGACGGCCTGGGCGTGGTTGCCCGAGGAGTAGGCCGCGACGCCCTTGACCAGCTGCTCGCGCGGCAGGCGGGAGGCGGCGTTGTAGGCGCCGCGGAACTTGAACGCGCCCACGCGCTGGAAGTTCTCGCACTTCAGGAACACCTCGGCGCCCACCAGCCGATCCAGGGTCCGCGAACGCAGCACCGGGGTGCGGTGCGTGACGCCCTCGATCCTGGCCGCGGCGTCGCGGACGTCGTCCAGGGTGACCGGGGGAATGGACGTCATCAGATACCTCCGTGGAAACCCCCGCCTTCAGGCGGGGGAGGAATCGGACCCCTGCGGAGCAGGACAGGGGCAGCCGATTCGCCGTCAGGCGAACCGGCGTATCGAACACACACGCGTCCCTTAGCTGATCGTGGGGTAGCATGTGAGGCGTGGCGCAGATCGTGAAGCGGGCCTACAAGTACCGCTTCTACCCGACCCCCGAGCAAGCCTCCGAGCTTGCCCGGACGTTCGGCTGTGTCCGCCT
>NZ_JBDPMJ010000024.1:0-153886 GCF_039880665.1 Nonomuraea sp. B5E05 | reverse complement strand
GCGGTTCCTCCCAATCAATGAACCGGAATGGTCACCATCCAAGTGCAGCGCAAAGGAGAATCGCCACACGTGTGTCGGGTATCCGACATTTCCCACCTTCGGCGTTCGTCGGTCAGGTATCTCTCCATCAATGTCCCGACAGGTTGACTTGCGCGCGGCAGGAAATGCACACGGCTGCCGGAGAGAAAGACCGCGCCCCTTTCGCGCCCGCCGGAGCAGCGTCCGGACGGACCGGGCGGATGACGGGGCATTCGTGGTGGCCGGTTGGTCTCGCGGTGGCGGGGACGGGTCAGCGGGCGAGCCGGGCGTCCAGCGTTCCCACGCCGTTCTCGTGCGAGATCCCGTGGAACAGCTCGCGGGCCTCTTCCCAGACGGCCTTGGCCGTGCGGTGGTCGCCGGCGGCGTCGTGGGCGTCGCCGAGGGCGCGCAGCGTCCGCGCCAGGTAGGGGATCGAGCCGCGGGTTCGCCAGACCCTCACCGAGCGTTCGAGGGTGGCGATGGCGGCGGGCAGGTCTCCTTCGGCCAGGTTCAGCTGCCCGAGGACGCTGAGCGCGTCGGCGAGGTAATGGCCGAAGTTGCCGTCCTCGCTGTGGGCCATCGTCAGCTCGGCGGTCGCCCTGGCCCGCTCGTCCCCGGTCGCGACGAACAACTTCGCGAGGTAGAGCAGCGAGAACGTCTCCAGATAGCGGTAGTTCAACCGCCGCGCCATGTCCAGCGAACTCTCCAGCAGTTCCTGGCCACCCGTGAAGTCACCGCAGAACGATTTCGCCGCCCCGAGGAACTGCGTGACCGTCGTGGTGTAGTGAGCGTTGCCGAGCGCCTCGGCGACCTTCGTCGCCTGCTCCAGGACCGCGTGCGCCGCCCGCGGGTCGTCCTCGCCGTAGATGATCGCCATCACGTGGTAGGCCCGCGCCTGGCCGCCGAGGTAGCCCGCGTCGGCGGCCGTCCGCAGGGCGTGCTCCGCCAGGGCGAGCGCTTGCGCACCGCCGTTCCCGTCGGCCGTCATGCTCCAGGCCAGGGTCGCCAGGGCGTCGGCCATTCCCACCGGATCGCCCAGCATGGTGAACAGCTCGAGGAGTTGCGAAGCGCCGGCCCGCATCCGCGTCATCGCCGGTCCCGGGCCCGCCGGCGAGTTCCAGGTGGTGACCTCCAGGAGGCCGCGCATCAGCACGGCCTCGCCGCGCCTGTCGCCGGTCTCACGGCAGAGCGCGAGCGCCTGCTCGTGCATGCGCTGCCAGCCGTCGTACAGGCCGCGCACGTTGAGGTACGTCTCGGTGGACCCCGCGAGGTCCCACGCGAGTCGGGTCAGGCGCGCCTCGCACGCCTGGGCGACCCCCGCCATCAGCGCGGCGTGCTCCGCGCCGAACCAGGCCATCGGGTCGGCCAGCAGCGGGCCCGAGACCGCCGCGGGCAGCCGCCAGCGTGGCGCGCTGCTGTGCATGGGTGCGAAGCAGGGGCCCGGGACGTGCTCCGCCGCGACCTCCGCCAGGGCCAGCCACGCGCCCAGTGCCCGACGGAGCGCGGCCTGGCGCTCGGGTTCGGAATCCTCGCGCTGCGCCCGCTCGCGCGCGTACAACCGGATCAGGTCGTGGAAGCGGTACCTGAGCCTGCCCGTCTCGTCCGTCCCCGTGAGGTTCAGCAGATGGGCGTCGACCAGGGTCTCGATCTCGCGTTCCGCCTGCCGTACCGGTACGTCCAGGAGGGCGGCCACCGCCCAGGAGGCGAAATCGGGCGCGTCGAGCAGCCCGGCGAGCCGGAAGGCCCGCTGCGCGCCCGCGGGAAGCGTACGGTAGGTCATCTCGAATCCCGCGCGGATGTCGAGGTCGCCCGCCACGAGTTCGTCCAGCCGGTGGCGTTCCTCCCCGAGAACGCCGGCGAGGTGGGCCAGGCTCCACTGCCTTCTGCCGAGGAGCCTGGCCGCCGAGATGCGGACCGCCAGCGGGACCCGGCCGCACAGCCGGGTGATCTCCAGAGCCGCGTCCGGATCGTCCCGGACGCGTTCGTCACCGATGATCCTTCTCAGCAGGTCCATGGCCTGGGCCGACGGCAGGACGTCGAGTTCCAGCAGGCTCGCGCCCTCGAGACCCACCAGCCGGACACGCCCGGTGAGCAGCACGGCCGTGCCGGGGGCCCCGGGCAGGAGCGGCCGCACCTGCTCCTCCCCGGCGACGTTGTCCAGCAGGATGAGAGTTCTCCGTCCGGCCAGGCAGCTCCGGTAGAGCGCCACGCGTTCTTCCAGGGACTCGGGTATGCCGGTGGCACTGATGCCCAGGGCGAACAGGAAGCGGCTGAGCACGTCCTCCGGGCGGGCGGGGTCGGCGGAGGCGCCGCGCAGGTCCGCATAGAGCTGACCGTCGGGAAAGCGACCCGCGATCCGGTGCGCGACGTGCACGGCGAGCGTGGTCTTACCCAGGCCTCCCATACCCGCGATGCCGACCATGGCGACGGTGCCCGGCCGCGGCTTGGTGAGGGTTTCTGTGAGCTCCGCCACCTCGCCGTCCCTGCCCGTGAACTCCGCGATGTCCGGCGGCAGCTCGGCGGGGGTGGGGGCCGTTCGAAGCTCGGACGTCAGGGCCGTGGCATGGGCGGGACGGTAGGCGGACAGGGCACGCCTGGGCGCGTGCCGCGCCTTCTGGCCCGGCTCGGTGCTCATTTCGTCCGGCCGGCGCGCGGCACGTTCACGGTGGGGCCGGGCCTCCGCCGGCCTGTACGGGCCCGGCCTTCCAGGCGAGCGCGTGATCTTCACCTGGGCGCGAGCAACGAGGTCGAGTGACGGGTCCTCCGTGAGGATCCTCTGGTGCATGTCGTGCAGCTCTTCCGCCGGGTCCAGGCCGGTCTCCTCGACCAGGGTCCTGCGGGCACGCGTGTATTCGGCGAGCGCGTCCGCCCGCCGGCCGCAGCGGTACAGCGCCAGCATCAGCTGCGCGCGCAGCCGCTCCCGCAGGGGGTACTCGCCGGTGAGCGCGGTCAGCTCGCCCAGCAGCGCGGCGTGGCGTCCCAGCATCAGGTCCACGGCTATCCGCGACTGCAGGACCGACATGCGCACCTCGTCCAGCCGCGCGGCCTCCGTGGCCAGCATCGGGACATCGGCCATGTCGGCGAACGCGGGCCCGCGCCAGAGACTCAGCGCCTCGTGCAGGAGGTGGGTCGCCACCTCCGGCTCCCCGGCGGCCTCCGACGCCTGCCCCGAGCCCGCCAGGTTCTCGAACTTCGCCGCATCCAGCTCGTCCCTGAAGACCGTCACCAGATAGCCGTAGCCCTGCCGTACGACGCGAGCCGGGTCGTCCAGGTGCCGCCGGAGCCGGTGGACGTAGGTCTGCACATTCTTGGTGGCGCTCTTCGGAGGGGTGCTCCCCCACAGCGCCACAACGAGTTGATCTTCCGAAACAGGGGTGCCCGCTTGGCACAGCAGAACCGCCAACAGCACCCGCGCCTTGGGCGTGCCGAGATCGAGCGGCTCACCCTCCCGCCACACCGTCAGTGGACCTAATATCCCAAACCTCATCGTGCTCCCTTGGATGGACGCACTTTAAACCTGCACGGACCGTTCCGGCGGTCCACTGGGTGAAGAAACGGTTGCGAACTCTTCGATCCCCGGCGACGTCGGTGTGCTGCCGGACATCGGTTGTCGGGGTGATGTCAAGAACGCTCCGGCTGCTCCGACCTGCCTGGTGAGGACGGCGATACGCCCCTTGAACGGCGATTTTCGAAGCGAAGGAGCAGACATGTCACGGAATATCGAGACCGTCAACACCTACCTGGACGGTTTCCGCAAGAACGATCACGAGCAGATCCTGTCCTGCCTGACAGACGACATCGAGTGGACCGTCTTCGGCGCGTTCCACCTGACCGGCAAGGACGCCTACGACCGGGCCATCGACGGCCCGCCCGAGCTCGTCGACCCTCCTCACCTGGAGGTCGTGCGCATGGTCGAGCAGGGCGATGTCGTCATGGCGGAACTCACCGGGACGGTGAAGCGAGTCGCGGGCGGCGAGATGCGCATGTCCATGGCGGAGGTGTTCGTCATGCGCGACGGCCTGATCGCCGAGCGTCGTGCCTGGGTCATCGAGCTGAAGGAGAACGGCTACCGCTGACCGGGCCGCGGCGGGTCGAGGGCCGGTTCGTCGGGCCGGCCCTCAGTCTTCGGCCAGGCACCGCTGCAGCAGCACGAACCCTGGCATGGTCTGTGCCGGCCGGATGGCGACGTCGAAGATCTCCGGGTCCTCGAACACCGGCTCCCCGTTCGGGCGGCGCACGTACGCGACCCGCCCGTAGTCCACGCCGTCGTCGCGGTCGAAGCTCATCCAGGTGATGGCCTCCTGCTCGCCCTCCAGGAGCGGATGGGAGGAGACGGCCCGCACGGCGATCGTGCTCGGAGGCTTGAACAACCACACCTGCGGAACGCCCAGCACCCAGCGGACGACGTCGATCTCCAGGGCCTTCTCCGCCGCCCTGATCTCGAACGCCTCCGCCGTCACGGGATCGCGCAGGTAGTCGTACTCGCTCATGACGACCTTGTCCGTGCCCTCCATGGCGACGATGGCCGGGCACTCCCGGGCCACGATGTTCTTCTCCAAGCGCTCCACCGCATCGAACAGCAGATGCGCGGTCGCCTCGTTCATGTCGCCTCCGAACCACCTCGCCCGCAGCGTCCTCCGCCACCCCAGCGTTCCAGAAACGACCGGGCACAGGCGCACAACGCGCGGAACCCTTCCGGCGGTGTGTCGTCAGGGACCGCAGAGCGGGCAGTCGGGTCGCCGCGGGACGGGACGCGAACGGATCTCCAGCGGCCAGAAGTCCACCTCGCTCCACCGGCCGCTCAGCGCCGGCTCCAGCCCCGCCAGGACCCGGATCGCCTCCCAGCCCAAAATGGTGCCGACCAGCCCGCACAGCGCCCCGATGGCGCCCGCCTTCCGCCTCTTGCCGACCAGCGACTCCATCCGGTGACGCCCGTGATCGGCGAAGGTCTCGGCCCGCACACACGCCCAGCAGGCCGTTCTGCCGGGAAGGACCGTCGCGCCGAGCACCCCGATGTGGTACGCGTAACCCGTGCCCAGAATGTGCGGCACATCCGGCCAGCAGGCCTCGCTCACCCACGTGGCCGTGTCGTTGGGCGTGGGCAGGTCCATCACATTGATCACGATGCCCGCCCCGTCCACCAGGTCCGTCAGGTCGGCGGACGACGTGACACGCCGCTCGAAGGTCTCGACCGTCACAAAGGGATTAGCCGCCCGCAACCTGGCAGCCGCCGCCTCCACCTTGAGCGCCCCCACATCGGCGAGCGCGAACAACGCCTGCCGGGTCAGATTGGACGACTCCACCCGGTCGAAGTCGCACAGGCGGATCCTGCCCACACCCGCGTTCGCCAAGCAGAGCGCGACCCAACCACCGAGCCCTCCGACGCCGCACACCACCGCCGTCGAGCGATCGACGCGCTCCTGCAACCGCACGCCGCAGACCACGTCGACACGACCCTGGTCGCAGAAATCCTGGAGCAGCCGCAACTGGCGATCATAGAATTCGGCACGCTCCTCGCCGAGCTTCGAAAAGGACGACTCCAGATCACCGACGCGACTCAGCAGCCTTTCCTCCGTGAGAATCTGCAGCACCTCACCAAGCAACTGCGCGTCACCGACGGAACCTTCGATCTCGGCATACGTGCGGGTGCCGTCAAGGAGCGTTATCACGTGTTTCACGAAATCGTCGGCGGCGAATCTCTTCACGGTTCTGTCCGCAGTACACAGGAAAAGCAGTTCGTGGCCCTCCGCCTGGACGATCACGCTTTCCCGCAGACGGGGGCGCCACTCCGTCACGCGCTCCTCCTCGCCGGGAGAGGCGCGACGCCTCACCCGTGGCCGCCGGCGCCCAGGTCTGCACCGTGACCGGGCGCCGTCTCATTGGCGCCCTTTCGCCGACGGATTCCTCGGGTGCATTCTGCCCAGCAGAGGTTTGTTTCACAAGCCGGCCGGTTTACGAATCGCCTGTCGAGATTGCCGGCGACGCCGTGGTCGAACAGCCCTTAGCCCTTGGCCGACGACCTGTAGACGTCGTCGGTCGTCAGTTCATGGTGAGTCTGGCGGAGCGACGTAGTCGCCCGTCCTGCTCACCGCGTGGCCGACTCACGAATGTCGTTACCACCGGATGCAGACCTTCTTGACCGTGCGTCCGGGACGTGTCGCGGAGCCGGGACCCGCGGTGCGTCCCCAGCCGAGGACCGTGATGACACAAGGGAAGGGCCGGACCCGTGACGGGCCCGGCCCTTCCCTATGAGAACGTGATGGACAGCGCGGAGATCGCCTTGAACGCGGTGTCAGCCCGCTCGAAGCACGATCACCGAGGGTGGCGTGACCTCAGGTGGTGCTGCGAGCCGACGCGGCCCAGGTGTTGCACGCTCCGGGGGCGCCGCTGTTGTAGCCGCGCGTCATCCAGGTCGCCTGCGTGGGCCCCCTGCCGTGGTCGTTCTGCGGCCACGCCTTGGCGCCGTTCTTCCTGAACCAGTCCACCGTGTAGTCCCACTGCCGGTCCGAGAACTGCGATCCGTCCCGCAGCGTCGACATGAAGGCGCCGGAGAAGCACTCGGCCTGGAGCTCGGACCTGCGCGACAGCGCCAGGCGCTGGGACCTGCCGGCCTGGTTGCGGGCCGTCCAGTAGTAGCTCCAGATCCTCGAGGTCTGCTGCACGTGGTGGCCGTACTCGTGAGCCATGAGCCGCGCGATGCCCAGCGGGAACGGCTGGCGGAGCTGCTTCTTGGTGATCAGCATGTACATCGTGCGGTTGGAGGAGCAGTAGTAGCCGTCGGCGCCGGTGCTCCACCTGCCGCAGGGCGTGTTCACCTTCCTGGTGATGATGCGCAGCCGCGGCTTGGAGAAGGGCATCCGCGCCTTGCGGAACTGCGCGCCCCACGCCTTGTTCAGGCAGTTGGTCACGCGGGTCAGGAAGCGCTTGTACGCACTCGTGCTCCCAGACGGCAGCGCGCCCGGCCTGCAGTTCACATCGGTGAGGCGGCCGGTCCGGTAGATCCGGTTCTTGGTGGCCAGCGACTTGTTCGCACTGGCACTCCGGCTCTGCGTGCTCACCGCGGCCCCCGCGAGCGGGTGGGCGGCCTGCTGGATCTGATTGCTGGATGCCACGGCCGCCGAAGCCACGCCGGGCGAGACGAACACCTGCGAGGTCACGGCCATCGTGAGGGCCACACCGGTGGATGCGAGCGCTGCGAATCTGTGAGAAACGTTCATAGACTGCACAAGATTAGGTCAAGATCGGGAATATTGGGTCCTAATTGACGGAATTGCTCCATGTGACAGATGTGACAGGGGATACGAAAGCGCGTGGATCGTGCGGTTCCGCCGGAGTCGGCGGTCATGATCGGCAGGACGTCCGTCGTGGGACCGTAGAGAACGCGGGGACCCGGACAAGGCGGTCGCGGCATGACGGGATGTTTACCGTTGTCCTGCGTTGAAGGCGGCACTCCCGGTAAGGACCTCAGCATCCGACTACGGCTTCGGGGGGGATCAGTGCCGGATACGCCGCACGGGCGCGCCCATGCCCGGAACGTGTCCGCTGCGGGAAGTCGCCGGGCCGGACGGCTGAGGGCGACCGTGCCCTGCGGGCCGTTCCGCCCGGGTTTCTGGCGGAGCCCGCTGCGCGGTCCCTGGCTCACGTCGGTGTTCGGTCTCGTCCTGCTCGTCGGGCTCGCCGTCGTCGCGGTCACCGGGTTGTTGTCGTACGCCGCCTATGAGCCCCGCTTGCCGGGAAACGACACGACGCCGGGCAAGGGCCTGCTGGGCTTCTACCTCTTCGACTGGCCGACGCACCCGGCCTGGCTGTACCGGGTCACCCAGGGCACCCATGTCGTCCTGGGGTTGACGCTGGTTCCCGTGCTGCTGGCCAAGTTGTGGTCGGTGATCCCCAAGCTGTTCCAGTGGCCGCCGGTGCGCTCGATCGCGCAGGCCGTCGACCGTGCCAGCCTGGTGTTGCTGGTCGGCGGCGCGGGGTTCCAGTTCGCCACCGGGATCCTCAACATCCAGCTCTTCTACGTCTTTCCCTTCTCCTTCTATCCGGCGCATCTGTACGGTGCGTGGATCTTTCTGGCGGCGCTGGCCGTCCACGTCGCCATGCGGCTGCCGCGGGCGATCCGCGCGGTGCGGTCCCGGGACCTGCGGCGCGAACTGCGTACGCGCCTGGCCGACACGCGACCGGAACCTCCCGACCCCGACGGCCTGGTCCCGGCGGATCCGGCGCCGCCCACCATGTCCCGGCGCGGCCTGCTGGCGTTCGTCGGCGGTGGCTCGGCGCTGATGTTCGGCCTTTCGGCCGGCCAGACGCTGGACGGGCCGCTGCGCCGTACGGCCTTGTTGGCGCCGCACGGGCGCGAGTACGGGACGGGGCCCAACGACTTCCAGGTCAACAAGACGGCGGCGAGCCTCGGCGTCACCGCGGCGGAGACGGGCGACGGGTGGCGGCTGGCGGTCGTCGGGGCAAGCCCGGCGCTCCTGTCCCGTGCGGACTTGCTGGCGATGCCGCTGCACACCTACGCGCTGCCGATCGCCTGCGTGGAGGGGTGGTCGACCGAGCAGGTCTGGACGGGTGTGCGGCTGGCGGACCTGGCCCGCCTGGCCGGCGTCCCGCCCGGCGCGGCGGCGGTCACGGCCAGATCGCTGCAACGCGGGGGCTATTTCGGCCAGGCCTCGCTCAGCGCCGGGCAGGCGGCCGACCCGCGTTCGCTGCTGGCGCTGCGGGTCAACGGCGCCGACCTCTCCCTCGACCACGGGTTCCCGGCGCGGATCATCGTGCCGAACGCCCCGGGCGTGCACAACACCAAGTGGGTGCGCGAACTCGAGTTCCGCCGGGAGGGACGGTGAACCGCCGCGGTCGTGGCGGGAGCCGGTGGGCGAGCGCCTACGGCGCCGGACCGTGGCACCTTCTCGGGCTGGCGACCTGCTTCGCGGTCGCCGGTTACGCCGCCACCCGGGTGGTGGAGGCCGGCATCTGGATGGGGTTCGCCGTGTGGTTCCTCGGCGCCGTCGTCTTCCACGACCTGGTGTTGTGGCCGCTGTACTCGGCGGCCGACACCGCGATCCGATCCCTGCCGAAGCTTCCCGCACGCCTCGGCCGGGCGCGGCCGGCCGGACGGCAGCCCGCTGTGGTCAATCACGTACGGGTGCCGGCCGGGCTGTCCTGCCTGCTGCTGCTGGTGTGGTTCCCGCTCATCCTGCGCGGCGCCGAGCGCAACTACCAGGCAGCGGTCGGGCTGAGCACCTCCCCCTACCTCGCGCGGTGGTTGTCGATCACCCTGGTGCTCTTCGGCGTCTCGGGCCTGCTCTACGCGGTGCGGCGCTGGGCCGCGGGACGGTCGAATCGCTGACCGGCCGCGATCGGCGATGACGCGACGGCGGGCGCGCTTGTCCCCCGTGCGAGCTACCGGCGAATGTCCACCGTGCGGGGACGCTTCGGGGGCGGCCCGATCCATAACGTTGGGGCGTGGTCACGGCGCTCCGCCGCTTTCCCACCACACCACCCTGTGAATCACCGGAGGACCCCCATGCCCCGCAAGATCAAGGCAACCGTTCTGGCCGCGCTGTGCAGCACCGTGATCGGCGCGGGAGTGGCCGGTTGCAACGGCGACGCGCTGGAGAACTGGGACCCCGTCGCCTCCGCGGAGCAGCAGGTCGAGGCCGACCTGATCTCCGGAACCAAGAAGATCAAGGTCGCCGGAACGTCGGTGAACGTGTCGTGTGCGGGTGACGCGGCGGACGGTGAGCCGGTCATCGTGCTGATGCACGGCGGGGGCGACGACCTGAGCAAGATGGCCGCGCTGCAGAAGACGCTGAGCGGGAAGAACCGGGTCTGCTCCTACGACCGGCTCGGCGCGGGCGGCAGTGACAAGCCGCAGGGTTCTCAGGACTTCGAGAGCACCGGCAAGATCTTGACCGGGGTGCTGGACCGGATCGCCGGTGACCGTCCCGTGGTGCTGGCCGGGCACTCGCTGGGCGGGCTGATCGCCGCCCGCTACGCCCCCGACCACCAGGACCGTGTCAAGGGGCTAGTGCTGATGGACGCCACCCCCTCGACCATGGCCGGTGACGTCGCCAAGGTGATCCCGGCCTCGGCCAAGGGTCCGGCGGCCGAGGTGCGCGCGCAGAACCTGGCGATCTTCAAGGGGCAGAACCCGGAGCAGCTCGTCATGCCCGATGGGAAGGTCCGTTCGGCCGGGGACATCCCGGTCGAGGTGATCCAGCACGGGCAGCCGTACCTGGCGGCCATCCCCACGTACGGCAAGCAGCTGGAGAAGGCGTGGAGCGCCGGCCAGCGCAAGTGGCTCGAGATCTCCAGCGACAGCAGGCCGAGCACGGCCGCCAAGAGCGGGCACTACATCTACGTCGACCAGCCCGACGTCGCCGTCAAGGCCATCCAGCGCGTCACCACGCAGGTCGCCGGCTAGTGCGGGCGTCCACCACGAGCACGCGCGTCAGCTGACGCCTACAGGCCGAAGGCGCCGCCCTCCACGAGAATGAGCACCCCGAGGCCGATCAGCACGATCGGCAACAGGAGGTGACCCCACCGGCTCAACCTTCGGACCACCGGCACGCCCTTCCGCGCGCTCGTCCTCACCACCGTCGCGGTGGTCCTTCCACGCCTGCCAGGCGGCCCTGAGTCCGAGGACGAGCGGGAGCACTCCCAGGTACGGCAGCACACCCCGGTGCCCGGCGCCCCGCGCGAAGAACAATGCCAGGATCAGGATGTCGTCGATGTCCGTGACCGCGAACAACCCCGCCGCCTGTTCGACGACGCCTACGTTCACGGCAGGTTGTTCCCTTTCGCATCGGTGCGATCCTGGCTGACTCTATCGGTCGCGTACGCGCCCCCGGTCAGGGCGCCGAGACGAGCGTCTCAGCAACTTCGAGACGCGTCACCGGTACGAATCAGACCTGAGCACACCCGTCAACCCGCCCCTTCGCGGGGTATGACGCCGACCCGCCGCGCCCAGCGGCGGTACGCGGCGGCCAGCTCGGCAACGCGGCCGGGGTGGCGTCCGGCGAGATCGGCCAGCTCGGAGCGGTCGGTGTCCATGTCGTAGAGCTCCCATGGCCCCGCGTGCTCGCGGACCAGCTTCCACCGCCCCCGGCGTACGGCGGCGTTGCCCAGGTGCTCCCAGAACAGCCACGTGTCCGGGACCGGCTCTCCGCGCAGGGCGGGCACCATGCTGCGCCCCTCCAGGGGCGGCGTATCCCGCCCCTGGAGCTCGCGCGGGTACTCGACGCCGGCGGCGGCGAGCAGGGTGGGCAGCACGTCGGTGAGCTGGAAGGGGGTCCGGACGATCCGGCCCGCGGCCAGGCCTCCCGCGGGCCAGTGCACGATGAACGGGGTGGCGATGCCTCCCTCGTGGACCCACCGCTTGTAGAGACGGAACGGGGTGTTGGACAGGTTGGCCCACGCGGGGCCGTAACTCGCGTAGGTGTCCTCCGGGCCGGGATCGACACCCGGGAGGTTGCCGACACGCAACTCGGCGCCCTCCCGGGTGGCCGCCGGCACGATGTGCCGCCTGGCCCGGAATTCCTCCGGGTCGCCGAGCGGCAGGATCTCGGCGCAGCCGCCGTTGTCCGACAGGAACACCACGACGGTGTCGTCGTAGACCCCGGAGGTCGCCAGCTGGTCGAGGATCCGGCCGATGCCCCGGTCCATCCGCTCCACCTGGGCGGCGTACACCTGCATGCGGCGGGCCTCCCACGCCTGGTCCGGTGCCGCCGCCCACGGTGGTTGCGCCGGGTCGGGCTGGGACAGTGCCGACTCGGCGCCGAGCAGGCCCTCGGCGCGCAGCCGGTCGAGCCGGCGGGCGCGCAGTTCGTCCCAGCCCGCGGTGTAGACGCCGTCGTACCCGGCGACATCCTCCTCGGGCGCGTGCAGCGGCCAGTGCGGCGCGGTGTAGGCCACGTACGCGAAGAACGGACGGCCGGCGGCGGCCTCCCGGCCGATGAACTCCACCGCGTGGTCGGTGATCGCATCGGTGTAGAAGAACCGCGGATCGCGGGTTTCGGCGCTCGCGTCCGCCTCGCCCCGGTACAGAGTCGCCGGGTCGTAGTAGCTCCCGCATCCGCTGAGGGTTCCGAAGAAGTCGCCGAATCCTCGCCGGGTGGGCCACGAGCCGACCGGCTCCCACAACGGCCCGCTCAGGTGCCATTTGCCCGACATGGCGGTGGCGTACCCGGCGGCTCCGAGCAGCTCGGCGACGGTCACGCAGCGGTCGTCGAGGCTGCCCGGATAGCCTCCGGGTGCGCCGTTGCCGGCCAGGACACCGACACCTGTCTGGTGCGGATGCAGCCCGGTCAGCAGGGACGCGCGCGACGGGCTGCACCGTGCCGTGTTGGCGAACTGCGACAGCCGCACCCCGGCCCGCCCGATCCGGTCGAGATTCGGCGTGCGGATCTCGCCGCCGTAACAGCCGATGTCCGAGTAGCCCAGGTCGTCGGCGAGGATCAGCACGATGTTGGGTCGGCTCATGTCGTACCGTCGCCCCGCACCCGCAGCCAGGCGGCGGTGTCCGGTCCGAGCGGGTCGCCCGCGGCGGCGTGGGCGTCGCTGCGCAGGAGGGTGACCGTGCCGGCGGGCAGCGGCACCTCCGTGTCACCGAGATTGACGACGCACTCGAAGTCCGGTCCGCGACGGAAGCGCAGGACCGAGCCGGCTCGGTCCACCCACTCGAGCTCCTGGGGAACGTCCAGCTCCCGCCGGATCCGCAGCGCCCGCGCCACGAGGTGGTAGGTGGAGGCCGGGTCGTCCACCTGGTTCGCCACCGAGAGCCGCCCCCATCCGGGAGGTTGCGGAAGCCACGGGGCCGCCGAACCGAACCCGGCGCCGTCCGGCGCCGGCGTCCAGGGCAGCGGTACGCGGCAACCGTCGCGTCCTCGGCGGCGCCCGCCCGAACGGGTCCAGATCGGGTCCCGGAGACGATCGTCGGGGATGTCCATGTGGTCGGGCAGCCCGAGTTCCTCGCCCTGGTAGAGGTAGGCGACGCCGGGCAGCGCCAGCATCAGCAGCAGCGCGGCCCTGGCGCGACGGCGACCCAGATCCTCGTCGACCGGGCCCAGCTCGTGACCGGATCTCCCCTGGTGCTTGCGGGTGTCGGCACGGCCGTAACGGGTCACCGTGCGTTCGACGTCGTGGTTGGACAGCACCCAGGTGGGCGGCGCGCCGGAGGGGGACCCGGAGAGAGACATCGTGCGGAGCGTGGAGTCGATCACCGTGAAGAGGTCGCCGGCGTCCCACGCGGACTGCAGGAAGGGGAAGTTGAAGGCGGTGTGGAGCTGGTCCGGCGCCACGTACCTGGCCAGCCGCTCGGGGTCCGCCACCCACGCCTCGGCCACGAAGATCCTCGGCGGGTCGTAGGCGTCGGCCACCTCGCGCCACTCCCGGTAGACGGCGTGCACCTCGTCTCGGTCCCGGTGCGGATGGTCGGGCACGTCGGTGAGAACGAGCAGGTCCTCCTCCCGGTAGCCGAGATCGGGGTAACCGGGGTGCTTGATCAGGCCGGTGGCGACGTCGATGCGGAACCCGTCGACCCCGCGGTCGAACCAGAAGCGCAGCAGGTCCAGGAACTCCGCGCGGACCTCGGGATGGGACCAGTTGAGGTCGGCCTGGGTGGGATCGAAGAGGTGCAGGTACCACTGCCCGTCGGGCACCCGGGTCCAGGCCGGGCCGCCGAACGTGCTGCGCCAGTCGTTGGGGACGACGTGCCCGTCCATGAAGTGGTACCGGGCGCGTTCCGGGGAGCCGGGCGGGGCGGCGAGCGCGGCCTGGAACCAGGGGTGATCGGTGGACGTGTGGTTCGGCACGATGTCCAGGATCACCTTGAGGCCATGCCGGTGCGCCTCCGCGACGAGTTGCTCGGCCCCGCGCACGTCGCCGTACTCGCGGGCGATGGCACGGTAGTCGGCCACGTCGTAGCCCCCGTCGTTGTTCGGCGACTCGTACCACGGCGTGATCCAGATGGCGTCGACACCGAGCCCGGCCAGGTAGCCCAGGCGGCTGCGGACCCCGGCGATGTCGCCGATCCCGTCGCCGTCGCCGTCCGCGAAGGACCGGATGTAGATCTGGTAGATCACCGCGGTACGCCACCACTCGACGTCAGCCATCGGCGGCTCCGATCAGATCAGGCTCGAATTCCGTCAGGAACTCGCGCAGTGCCGCCAGTTCGCCGTCGTCGAGGGTCCGCAGCGGTGGGGCGACCGTGGGGGCGCACAGGCCTCGCATGGCCAGGCTCGCCTTGACGACCGGGACTCCGGCCCGGATCCCGTGCACCCCGAGCAACGAGACGACCCGTTTCTGGGCCAGGGCGGCACGCTCCTGATCGCCTGCGTGGTGCGCGGCGACGAGTTCGAGCGCGACGCGCGGGGCGAGGTTGGCGATTCCGGGGGTGATCCCGTCCGTGCCCGCGGACAGCGCGTCGAGCATCTTGCCCTCCGCTCCCTGGCTCACGCCGAAGTCCGGCCGGTGGCGCTTGACGTCGAGCCACTGCCGCAGGATGTCCGAGTCGCCGGAGCTGTCCTTGACGCCGGCGACGTGCTCCATGTCGGCGACGGCTGCGATCGAGCCCGCCGAGAACGGCGGCGCGTACCGCGGGATGTTGTACGCGATCACCGGCACGGCCGCGGCACGGCTCGCCCGGTAGTGCTCGACGATGTCGTGCTCGTCATGGTGGAAGTAGCAGGGCGGGCTGAGGGCGACCGCGTCGCACCCGGCCTCCGCGGCGAGCTCGGCCCGCCTGAGCGATTCGCGGGTGCCGGCGGCGGAGACGTTGACGACGACGGTGCCGCCCGGCACCAGCCACCGCCAGCGGCCGACGGCATCGGCGAGGAACGCGCCGATCTCCGCCGTCTGGTGCAGCGGCCCTTCGCCGTTCGTGCCCAGGAGCATGATCTTCGTGATGCCCGCGGCGGCGAGCGCGCCGAAATATCCCAGGCCGGCCTCGAGGTCCGGACGCCCGCTCTCGCCGATCGGGGTCACGGCGGGGACGATCACACCTGACACCGGCATCAGTACCCCCGGATCTCCGGCCAGGACAGCTCGACGCCGTCGGCCTTCAGCGCGCCCTGGAACGCTCGCAGGTGTCCTTCCTTGCGCCGGACATCGTGCGGCTCCACCGTCTCCCCCAGGCAGTAGGCCACCAGTGAGGCGGCGGCCTCGCCGATGTTCCACTCCACGGGGTGCAGCCGGTAGCAGCCGTTGGTGATGTGCGTGCTGCCGATGTTCTTACCGGCCGGCAACACGTTCCGCACGCGGACGGGCAGCAGGGCGCCGAGCGGGATCTGGAACGGGCAGCTGGGAACGTCGATGTAGTTGTCGCCGCCCGTCGAGGGGTGCAGGTCGATCCGGTACATGCCGATGCCGACCGTGTCGTCGTACGGCTTCGCGCCCGCCTCTCCGCGTACGGCGAGGGACACGTCCTGTTCGACGACGGTGTACTCGGCCCTGATCCGCCGGGACTCGCGGATGTAGGGGGCGGCGGCGAAGCCGTCGGGGGTGTCCATGACGTCCGGCCGCAGCCGTAGTCCAGGCCAGCCGCGGCCGCCGTCCGGCCGTGGTGCCTCGGTCTGCAGCCAGTAGAGCATGCTCGCGGAGAGCTCACGCGCTCCGGCGAGGTGGCGGGCCTTCTCCTCCTCGCTCACGCCGATGAGGGCCCCCGCCACGTAGTCGATCATGGGCCAGTTCACCAGGGTGACGTCGCTGGTCACGAAGCCGGGCTCGTACAGCTCGCGGGCGACGGCCCGGCGGAACTCCCACAGCTCGCGATCCCCCGGGTCCTGGCTCTGGTCGGCGAGCACGGGCCCCGAGCGGATGTTCGGGGTGAACGTCCGCGTCAGCGGCTCCCTCGTCCGCGGGTCCGGCGCGGTCAGCCCGACCTGCGGTCCCGGCCAGTAGTCGGGACGGTACGCGCGCCAGTGGTCGTAGTTCGCCGGCCGGTCGATCACGTGGTCCTCGCCCTCGCGGTGATCGACGGCGAACACCCAGGAGAACGCCTGCATGTTGCCGGGCTGCGCCGCCTCCGGCGCGCTCGGCTCACCGGTCTCGTGTCTGGACTCGAACCCGGTGACGTGTTCCGCACCCGCGAGCGGCAGCAGGTCACCGAGCTCGGTGGCGTCCAGATAGTACGGGCTCGCGATGTGCACCAGGCCGGCGTCCGCGCGGTCCACTGTCACGCTGCTGACCCGGTCGCCGTCGGTCTCCGCCGCGACCGGCCGCGCACGGAGCAGGACGCGCAGCCGGCCGCTGCTCAGGTAGGGGTCGACGAGCGCGCGCAGCACCGCACCGCTGACCCGCGGCTCGTGGCACAGTGCACCGACCCGGCCCAGGCCGGGGTTGAGGTGTGGCTGGCTTCTGGCGGCCACGGTGAGGGGGTACCACGTCCGGTAGTGATCGCGGACCGCGTTGCGGTACCGGCGGTAGGAGGCGGTGCAGCCGAACTGCTCGATCCACCGGTGCTCGTCCGGGGGCACGCCCTGGCTGGTGAACTGCCCGCCGATGCGGTCGCCCTCCTCGGTCAGCACCACCCGCAGCCCGCGGCGCAGAGCTGCGAGCGCGGCGGCGACTCCGCCGACGCCACCGCCGATGATGGCCAGATCCGCATCAGTGATCCGCGATTCCAACGTTCCCCCTGGTTGCATGTGAATTCAGGCGCCCTCGAGGTCAAGGGCGGCGTCGAGAAGTTTCCTGGTGTACGGATGGCCGGGCCGCTCGAACAGGTCGTCGGCGGTCGCCGTCTCGACCAGGCTGCCCTGGTGCATGACCGCCACCCGGTCCGCGATCTGCCGGACCACCCCGAGGTCGTGGGTGATGAAGAGGATGGCGAGCCCGCGGGCGGCGCGCAGGCCGGCCAGCAGCCGCAGGATCTGCGACTGCACCGAGACGTCGAGCGCCGAGACGGCTTCGTCGCAGACGAGCAGCCGAGGACGCAGGGCGAGCGCGCGGGCGATGCTGACCCGCTGGCACTGCCCGCCGGACAGGGCCGTGGGCCGCCGGGTGGCGACGTCGGCGTCGAGGCCGACGTCCGCGAGCAGCTCGCCGATCGCGGCATCCCATGAGCGGCCGTCCGGAGCGGCCGAAGGGTGGGTCCGCCAGGTCTCGGCGATGATGGACCGGACGCTCATCCGGGGATTGAGCGAGGCGGCCGGGTCCTGGAAGACCATCTGGATCGCCCGCCGGGTCGCCGGTGACCGCTTCGCCACCGGGCCGACCGGAGCCCCGTCGAACAGGACCGCGCCTTCCTGGTGTGCCTGGAGCCCGACGACGCAGCGGGCGACCGTGGTCTTGCCCGAGCCGGACTCCCCGACGATCGCCAGGGTCTCGTCAGGGCGGAGGGCGAAGGAGACGCCGTCGACGGCGTTCGGCGCGGTGCCGCGCCTGCGCTCTCGCCGGGTGTGGAAGTTGACCACGAGGTCGCTGACCTCGACCAGAGCCGATGCGCTCACGTCTCCTCCGGGAAGTGACAGGCGACCTGCCGGCCGGCGGCGACCTGCCGCATCAGCGGCACCTCGCTCGCGCACCGGGCCTGCGCCTTGGCGCACCGCGGGTGGAAGGGGCATCCGCTCGGGCGTTCCGCCGGGCTCGCCGGGCTGCCCGGCAGCGGCTCGGCGATGGCCGTCTTGCTGCGTACGGCGGGGACGCTCACCACGAGCGCCCGCGTGTACGGGTGCGCCGGGCTGTTGAGCACTTCCCGGCCGCTGCCGACCTCGCAGATGCGGCCGGCGTACATGACGACGACCTCGTCCGCCACGTGTGCCATCACCCGCAGGTCGTGGCTGACCAGCAGCATGGCCATGCCCTCCTCGTCGCGGACGCGCCTCAGCAGGGCGAGGATGCGGGCCTGCACGGTGACGTCGAGCGCCGTCGTCGGTTCGTCGGCGAGGATGAGCTCCGGCGAGCCGGCGAGCGCCGTCGCCACCATGGCCCGCTGTCGCAGCCCGCCCGAATACTGGTGGGGATATTGCGCGTGCCGCTTCTCCGGGTCCGGGACGCCCACCCGGTCGAGCAGGTCGATCACGGTTCTGCGCACCTCCTTCGCGGGCATCCCGCCGCGCCGCAGGATCTCGCCGATCTGCCGGCCGATCGTCTGCGTCGGGTCCAGCGCCGCCTGGGGGTCCTGGAAGATCATGGCGATGCCGCGCCCGCGCAGCCGGCGGCGGTCCTGCTCCGCCATGGCGGCCATGTCCTCGCCGTGCCACAGCAGCCGACCGGAGACCGCCGCGCCGGCCGGCAGCAGGCCGATGATCGCGCTCGCCGTCATCGTCTTGCCGCTGCCCGACTCGCCGATCAGGCCGGTGGTCCGGCCCGCGGCGACGGTGAACGAGACGTCGTCCACCACGCGGACCGGCCCGGACGGGCCGGGCAGGTCGATGGACACGTGCTCGACCTGGAGCAGCGGCGCCTGCTCCGGGTCGAGCTCCGCCGGCACCGGATCGGTGACGTTCGAGGAGCGGTTCATGATGCGCCGTTGCCGATCCGGACGGTGGAGAAGTCCGGCGTGAGGTCCGGGGGAATGGCGAGGCCCTGCACGGACTTGTTCCGGACGTACAGGTTTCGCACGAACATGGGGTACATACCGACCGCGTCATCCCAGATGACCTTGTTGGCCTGCGCGTACAACTCCTGGCGCTTGGCGGTGTCGCTGGTCGAGCCCGCCTGGGCCAGCAGCTTGTCGAGGTCGGGGTTGCAGTAGCCCGTGCGCTTGGCCGCGCAGGTGTACAACCGGCCGAGGCTGGTCGCCGCGTCGAAGCCGGCGGTGCCGAGCTGCTGGATGTTCAGATCCCACTTCAGCGCCAGCAGATCCTGCAGGAAGACCGCCGCCTCCTTCTGGGTGGGCTCGGCCTTGACCCCGATCTTCGCGAGGTCGCTCGCCACCGCGTCGGCGAACTGCTGGAACTGCGGCTGGGAGAACTGCATCTGAATCGTCTGGTCGTAGTCCCAGCCGGCGTCGTCCAGCGCCTTCTTGGCCGCGGCCGGGTCGTACGTCACCGGAGTCTGCGGCGCGTAGCCGAGCACGTTGGGGGTCACCACGGAGTTCGCCGGCGAACCCGTCTCGGGGAAGAGCGACTTGATGATGGTGGCGAAGTCGACCGCCTGCCACAGCGCGCGCCGGACAGCGGCCTCCTTGAGGCCCTTCTCCGAGCCGTTCATCCACATGGTGATGACGCCGCTGCCCGAGTCCTTCTCGACCACGAGATCGGAGTCGCCCTTCAGACCGGGCAACTGATCGTCGGGGACCGCCCATGTCAGATCCACCTCGCCGGTCTTCAGCGCGGTCATCCGCGCCGCCATCTCCTGGATGCTGCGCAGTTCCAGGCGGTTCAGCGCCGGCTTGCCGCGCCAGTGGCCGGGGTTGGGGGCGAGCACCAGGCTCTGGCCCGGCGTGAACTTCTCGACGACGAACGGGCCGGAGCCGATCGGCTTGGCCCAATCGCCGTCCTGGTGCGCGGCGGGGGTGACGTAGAAGGTGATGAGCTTGCCGAGCAGCGCGGGATCAGGCTCCTTGGCCGTGATGACGACCTTGTTCGCACCGCTCTCCTTGGCCTTGTGGCCGGCATAGTTACTGGCCATCGCGCCCTTGAGCGCCAGCAGCCGCTCGAAGGAGGCGACGACGTCGGCGCTGGTGACCGGCGTGCCGTCGGAGAACTTGACGTTGTTCCGCAACGTGAACGTCCATTCCGTGGCGTCCTCGTTGGCCTGCCACGACTCGGCGAGCACGCCCTCGAACGAGCCCTTCCCCGCCGTGCGGACCAGCGCGCTGAAGATCGCCTTGGCCGCCACCTGGGTGCCGTTGTCCATCGCGGACGCGCCGTGCGGGTCGAGATTCTCGATCGGCGTCCAGACGGCGACGGCCAGCTCCTGCTGCACGGCGCCACCGGTCGGCGAGCCGCCGGTGGTGGTGCTGCAAGCCACCAGCCCGACGATGGATGCTGTCGCGGCGGCGAGGGCCACCGCACGACGAAGCCGAACGGGCCTCATGGGAATCCTTCCTGACATTGGCTGAGCCGTCAGCGGCTGGCGCCGAGACGCTGGGTGAGATGGTCGCCGAGCAGGCCCGTGCTCACCACGAGGCCGGTCAGCGCCAGCCCCGGTAGCGCGGAGATCCACCAGGCGGTGTCCAGATAGTCCTTGCCATGAGCGATGACCTGGCCCCAGGAGACCGTGGCCGAGGGCAGGCCGAGGCCCAGGAAGCTGAGTCCGGCCTCGGACAGCACCGCGCCGGCGAACTCCGTGGTCGCCAACGCGGTCACCGGGCCGATGACGAACGGGATGACGTGCCGGATGATCACGACCGGGGTGGCGACCCCGATCAGCCGCGCCGCGTCGACATAGGGCCGTTCGCGCAGCGAGAGGGTGAGGCCACGGGCGAGCCTGGCGAAGCCGACCCAGCCGGCCACCGACAACGCCAGGACCACGACGAGCATGCCGCGCTCGAAGAGGCCGGCGATCACGATCGCCAGCAGGATGCCGGGGAAGGCCATCAGGACGTCGATCAGCCGGGAGATCGCGACGTCGGTCCAGCCGGCGAGGTAACCGGCGAGCGTCCCGAAGACCAGCCCCACCGCCAGGCAGGCGGCCACCACGGAGATCCCGATGATGATCGACGTCCTGGCGCCGTAGACGAGCTGGCCGAGCATGTCGCGGCCGGCGCCGTCGGTGCCCAGCAGGGCGACCGTGCCATCCGCTCGCGCCGCCCCGATCGGCAGCAGCCGGTCCGCCACGCTGGTCGCCACCGGGTCGTACGCGATCAGCAACGGGCCGATCAGGCCGACGAGCAGGTAGCCGGCGAGCACGACGGTGGCGATCGTGGCGACAGTCGGCGTGGACCTCAGGCGGACGGGCCACAACCGCGGCCGGACGGTTATCGCACTCATGCGCGTGCCCCCAGCCGTACTCGCGGATCGAGCCGGGCGGCGATCAGGTCCGCCGCGACGTTGCAGCAGACCACGATGACCGCGATGAGGAGCACGGCGGCCTGCACGATCGAGTAGTCGCGGTTGGTGACCGCCGTCACCAGCAACGAGCCGAGGCCGGGCCAGGTGAAGACGCTCTCCACGATCACCGCGCCGCCCAGCAGCGTGCTCACGTGCAGCGCCCCCACGGTCACCACGGGGGTCGCCGCGTTGCGTACCACGTGTCCGGTCACCACTTCGCGTGTGCTGAGGCCTTTGGCGTACGCCCGCTGCACGTAGGGCTCCGCCATGGTGTCGGCGACGCTGCTCCGGGTGATCCGGGTGAGGAGCGCGGTGAAGGGGGCCGCGAGCGTGAGCGCCGGGAGCACGATGTGCGCCGGGGTGCCGACGCCGGCGCTGGGGAGCAGCCGGAGCTGCAACGCCATCACCAGGATCAGCATGATCCCGATCCAGAACGGCGGCATGGAGTAGAGGGTCAGGGCGAAACCGGAGATCCCGCGGTCGATCCACCGGCCGCGATGGGCGCCGGCCAGGGCGCCGAGCACGACGCCCGCCATCGCTATGACGGTCGCGGTCAGGGTGAGCTCCACCGAGGCGGGCAGCCGGGACAGCACCAGCTCGACCGCCGGCCGCCCGAAGCGGTAGGACTCTCCGAAGTCGAGCGTCGCCAGCTGGGTCAGGTAGTGCCAGTACTGGATCGGCAGCGGCTGGTCCAGGCCGAGCCGGGTCCGGGCGGCCGCCACCTCGGCCGCCGTGGCATCCGGTCCGAGCAGCACTAGAGCCTGGTCCCCGGGGGCGGCCCGCATGATGAAGAACACCAGGGTGGCGGCCCCGAAGATGATCAGGACGCCGGTCGCCGCCGTGCGCAACGCGTACCTGGTCATCGCCGCACCACCCGGCTGATCGAGTTGCCGCGCACGTCCGTGCACGGCACGACCAGCTGGAGGGGCGGCTGCTCCGCGCCTTCGAGCAGGTTGACCAGCAGCTGCACCGCGGCCCGGCCGATCTCCACCCGTGGTATCTCGAACGACGTCCAGATCCTGGTCGCGGTCGGCGGCGGTGCGGAGCCGAGGAAGGCGACCGACAGGTGGTCCGGGATGCGCAGGCCGGCCGCCTCGGCGACGTCGGCCAGGGCGAGGCCGGTGGCGTTGTCCTCGGAGGGCTCGACCACGACCGCCGTGATCCCCTCCCGGACCCAGCCGGCGACCCGGTCCGTGCCGATGTCCTCGGCGCCAGAGGAGAACTCGACGACGAGGTCATCGGGGCGCAGGCCCGCGGCCTGCGCCCCCTGCCGCAGGCCGAGCTCGCGATCGTCGCCCGGTTCGGCGCCGTCGGTCTGCCGCAGGAGCAGGATCCGCTGGTGTCCGAGGGCGGCCAGCTCCTCCACGAGGGCCGCGGTCGGGGTGACGTAGTCGGGGGCGACGTAGGACAGCTCCGTCCCCTCTATGTCGCGCCGGCCGATGAAGACGAACGGGAAGTTCTCCTTGGCCAGGTTCGCCAGGTCGTCACGTGAGATGTGCCGGCCCAGCAGGACGCAGCCGTCGGCCTTCAGCAGCGCGTTGCGTCCTCTGGCGTAGACCCCGCCCTGGGCGGTGTTGGCCGAGGTGAACAGCAGCAGGTCGTAGCCGAGCCGCGCCGCCTCCTCCTCCACTCCGAGCAGGAACGGGTGGTAGAAGTCTCGCTGGTCGACCGGGAACACCGATTCGAACGTGTAGAGCCCGATGGTCTTGACGGTCATCCCGCGCAGTGCGCGGGCCGCGGGGTTGACGGCGTACCCCAGCTCTTCGATCGCCTGCTGGACCCGTCGGCGGGTCTCCTCGGCCACGGGCCCGCCCGGGCCCCCGTTGAGCACGAGGGAGACCGTGGCCTGGGAGACTCCGGCCCGCTGGGCGATCTCGACTTGGGTGGGGCGACGGGGCCCCGCTCGTTTGCGCATGGCGATCCACTTGACTAATACGTAACGACTCCAAGGCACTCTAGGGACCCGGAGGGGGTGCACACAAGGGGCAAATTTCCCCAAGATTACGTCGAGGTGTCGCAAAGCAGGCGTAGAACGGGCATCTTCCGCCTCTTGTAAGCCGCATATGACGTCTGTACGATCCACGATCTATACGTATCAACTCACATCACAGGAGGTAGAGGCCATGCCCGAGGGCACCGATCGTCGAGCGCTTTTACGGATCGGCGGTGCGGCACTGGGCGCGGCCGCGGCCACCGCGTCATGGAGGGCCTCCCCCGTGGCCGCCACGACCGCGGACCCGCCGGAGATCGTCACGCCCCAGCAGTTCGGCGCGCTGGCCGACGGGAAGCACGACGACACCGAGGCCATCGAGCAGGCCATCAACGCCCAGCGCACGCAGTACCGGATCGTCGTCTTCCCGCCGGGCACCTACCGGATCACCCGGACCATCGTCATCCCCGACCAGCCCGGCGAGAACTACAACCGCATCCAGCTGCGCGGTTACAGCACCATGACGAACCGCGCGTCCATCATCCAGGTGGAGCACGACGGCGTGGGCATCGACGTGCGGTGCTCGCTCGCCGCGATTCACGGCCTTGCCTTCGTCGCCCCCGCCAAGACCGAGAACAACCGGGCGCTGCGCTTCGCCGGCGAAGTCAACACCGACGACACCGACGCCGCCATCCTGCAGTGCACGTTCATCTCGTTCAAGCTCGCCGTCGAGCACGTCGGCCGCGGGCTGTACTTCTCGCACAACCTCGTCGCCCTCTGCACCACCGGCATCAGCCTCGCCTGGCCCACCGAGGGCGTCGACGGCGGCGGCGTGCACGTCCCGCCGTACGGGTTGCGCAAGTGGCTCATCACCAACAACCACTTCCACAGCCCGTTCCAGGCCATCGTCACCGAGGGAGCCGAGGACGCCGACTTCCGCGGCGCGATCATCCAGGGCAACCTGCTCGACATCGGCCGGCGCCTGCTGATCGGCAGCCTCACCAACTCCACCATCAGCGGCAACATGGTGGAGAAGGGCGACAACGGGCCGATCATCGAGATCACCAGCGGGGGCCACAACCTGACCATCGCCGACAACGTCCTCGGCGGGCTCGAACCGCCGCTGAACGACGGCCCGAGCGCCATCCAGTTCTCCAGCGGCGTCAAGGCGCAGAACGTCACCATCAGCGGGAACACCTTCAACTGGCTCAACCACTCCCCGATCCGGTTCGAGAACGACGCCAGCAAGATCACCATCGCGAACAACTCGTTCGACCACTGGAACCTCGACGGCAAATCCGATGCCGCCGCGATCAGGGTGGCCGGGAAGGCGAGCGCGTTCAGCGTCATCGGCAACGTCATCTCGGCCGACCCCGCCGACCGCCCGCCGATCATGACCACGGGCGGGCTGCACGAGTCACACGTCATCGGCAACGCCTCTGCGCACGTGCCGCTGGTCGCGGGCCCGGTGGCGGCCGACTCGTTCGTGCAGGCCGAACCGGGCCGGTTCAACCGGATGGAGGTCGCCCAGCCGCTGGGAGCGGCGGCGAAGGTGGTCAGCACCTCGACCGAGAAGCCCACGGTGGGCGAGGACCACTACGGCTCGTTCGTCGTGGAGGGCAACAACGCCAACCCGGGCGTCAAGGGCGGGCTGCGGGTGGTCCCGGTCAACCAGTCGGGATCGGCCGCCACCGAGTTGCTCTGCTCGACCACGAACACCAACGGGCTGGTCTCCATGACCTCCAGCGCCACCGGGCTGGTCCCGCCCGCCGACAACGCACGCGATCTGGGCAGCGCGGACCGGCGGATGCGAACCGTGTACGCGCACCAGGTGGCCCTGGCCGAGCACGCGCCCGACACGCTGCCGGACGCGGCCGGCCACACCGGAGGAATCATCATGATCCGCGATCCCAAGACCGGCAAGCGCGGCCTCGCACTCTCCGACGGTGAATCCTGGCGGAACGTCGTGCTCGGCGCCGAGGTCTGACCCGGCTCGCGTGGAGGCGATCCGGCTCGCTCCCGACGCCCGGCCGGACGTCTGGCGGGGCTGCCTGGCCTGGACCGAGGAGGGCGGCTCATGGCAACCGTGGCGGCTGCCACCGGACCGGATCGCCACCGCCCACGCTCCAGGCCTGGTCACGCGTGCGCGGATGCCCGCCGGCGTCCGCGCGGTCGTCCGTACCGACGCGACCGCTCTGGAACTGCGTACCCACGCGGTGGACGACGATGTGACGTCGCTGGACGTCGTCGTGGACGGCGCGCTGTGGCGGCGGACGGCGCTGACGGCGGGGGCGGCGACGAGCCACGTCGCGTTGCCGCCCGGGCCCAAGGCCGTCGAGGTGTGGTTGCCCCAGTTCGGCGAGATCCGGACCGGGCCCCTCGTCCTGCACGGCGCGACGTACGCCACCGCCGCCGACAAGGGGTTGCGCTGGGTCACGTACGGAAGCTCGATCACGCAGTGCCGCTCGGCCGCCGGCCCCGGCGAGACGTGGCCGGCTCTCGTCGCCCGGCGCCTCGGCTGGGACCTCACCTGCCTCGGCTTCGCCGGGGAGTGCCACCTCGATCCCATCGCCGCCAGGGCCATCGCGCGTACGCCCGCGGACCTGATCTCGCTGTGTCTTGGCATCAACGTCTACGGCAGCGCCGGTCTCGGCCCGCGGACGCTCACCGGCCAGGTGTCGGGGTTCATCCAGGCGGTTCGCGACGCGCATCCGCGGGCGCCCGTCGCCGTGATCTCGCCGATCGTCTCGCCGAGTCGTGAGCGGCTGCCCAACCAGGCGATGATGACCCTGGACGATGTCCGCGGCGCCGTCACGGACGCCGTGACCACGCTGCGCCGATGCGGCGAGAGCGACCTCCACCTCGTCGACGGGCCCGGCGTCTTCGGAGCCGGCGACGCTCAGCTCCTGCTCCCCGACGGCCTGCATCCCAGCGCCGACGGATACCGCCTCATGGCCGGGCGGCTCGCCCCCCGCCTGGCGGCCATCGCGCCCGAGCCCTAGCCGCCTGCCCGTCCCGGCTGCGCGCAGACGGCCAGGCTGTGGTGGGCGAACCGGCGTACGGACCGCACCTGGGAGTGGTCGCGGAGCCAGGCCAGGCGTAGCGGCACCGGCGGCCCGTCGCTGAGCGGGACGGCCCTGACGTCCGCCGATCCCGTCGCCGCCGCCGCGCGGGGCGTGCACAGGACGACGGCCTGCCCCAGGCGGACGACCGCCAGCATCTGCATGCCGTCGCTCACCACCGGCCCCGGACGCCCCGGCAGCCCGTCCGGCCAGAGCTCGGCGGCCATGCGCTGGAGGTCGTTTCCCCGCCAGCGCACCACCTGCTCGTCCGCCAGGTCCGCCGTGGCGATCGATTCCCTGCCCGCCAGCGGATGTGACGCCGCGAGCAGCACGTGCACCTGTTCCATGAGCAGGACCACGTTCTCCAGCGTCTCGTCGTCGAGCGACGCGCGCAGCAGCGCCAGGTCCGCCGCGCCGGAGCGCAACTGGTCGAACTGGTCGTCCGCGTTGCCGACCACCACACGTCCGGGCATCAGCGGCCGGGTCTCGTTGTACGCGTGCACGAGCTCGTTGAGCAGCCAGGCGTCGCAGCCGGGCCCTGTCACCGTCAGCGGAGACTGCGTCCCCGCCGCCCTGCGCGCCCGTGACATGGCGTGCCCGGCCTGGGAGACCAGGCCCCTGGCCTCGCCCAGCAGGACCTCCCCCGCGGAGGTCAGGCTCACGTCACCGGGGGCTCGGACGAGCAGTGGGGCTCCGACGTCCCGCTCCAGGGCGCGGATGGCGCGTGAGAGCGCGGGCTGGGTCATGGCGAGCCGGGCGGCGGCTCTGGTGAAGTTGCGTTCCTCGGCCACCGCGATGAAGTAACGCATCTGGCGAATCTCCACGTCGGCCACCCGCGCAGTCTCTCACGTGCGACTATGCCGCTGCGACATGGCGGCCTGCCACATCGGACCTTCCTTTCCCCCGGCGGCTGGTGTGTCCTGGACAGGCGCCGCGGCGCGGAGCCCTTACGGCCCGCGACCTCGATCGTGGCGCTCGTTCACCCTCACCCTCTTGATTGGATGACGCATGTCTGAGCATGCCCGCAAGGCGATCGTGACCGCGGGAACCGGCGGGATCGGCCTGGAGACGGCCGCGGGGCTGGCGGCACGGGACTGGGACGTCACCGTGGTGGGCCGCGACGCCGACCGCGGCGCCGCCGCGACGGCCCGGCTGGAGGAGGTCGCAGGGCGCCCCGCGGGCCGTTTCCTGCGCGCCGACCTCTCCTCCCTGTCCGGCACCCGCGCGCTCGCGGATCGGCTGGCCGCGGAAGGGCCCCTGCACCTGCTGGTCAACAACGTGGGCGGCATGTGGACCCGGCGCTGGGAGGGCGCCGACGGCATCGAGGCGAGCCTGATGCTCAACCACCTGTCGCCGTACGTGCTGACCGAAGCCCTTCTGGACGCGCTCAAGGCCGGCGCGCCCAGCCGCATCGTGAACGTGACCTCCTCTGCCATCATGGCCGCGGTGCCGGTGTTCGAGGAGGCGGAGCCGCCGGGGCCCTACTACGGCATGGCCGCGACGGGCCGGGCGAAGCTCGCCCACCTCGCCTACACGATGGACCTCGCCAAGCGGCTGGACGGCCAGAGCACGCAGGTCGTGGCCGTCGACCCGGGACCCGCCGCGACGCCCAACGCGGCGCAGATGACGATCGACATCCTGCCGCCTCAGATGCGACCGCTCTGGGACCAGGTGCAGGAGTGGGTCACCCGCCCGGTGGCGGAGGCCGCGGCCGCCGTCCTCGCCGCCTGCACCGGCCCCTCGCACGGGACGGGTGCCCTGATCGGCCCGTCAGGCGATCCCGACGACAGCCTGCGCCAGCACCTGACGGAGGACGTGGTGGCGGCCGTACGCGCGTGGACCCCGAGGTTGCTCGGCGACTGACGAGGGCAGGGCCGCCCGGCCGAGATCAGCGCGCGGCCCTTTCCAGAGCTTCCCCGGGTTGCGACGGACCGCGCGCACTCCGCGGGTCACCGGGCCGAGGCGCGAAGGGCCGAGGCGATCCACGTGAAGATCGCCGGATCGTCCTCGCCCGTGCTGGGCGGGGTGTCGTTGATCAGCTCCACCAGGGACAGGTATCTGCCGTGGGTGGCGTCGTACCGCTCCTCCTCCTGGGAGTCCTCGCGCCGCAGTTGCTCGACGAGGAGGAAGGCCCTGGCCAGCCGCTCACGTTGCTCGGTCGTGGACTGCGCGTCCATGGCCCCGGCGACGGCGCTCGCCATGCGGACGACCAGCTCCCGCGCCCGTGGCGAGTCCGGCGCCGTCCCCGATCGGTACGCCGCCACGAGCTCCTCCCCGATCTTCGCGCCGTCCTTGTGGATGAAGTCCCACACCGGCGCGGCGGCCAGGCTGCTCCCCGGGAAGGTGCCGTACGTGTCCTGGAGGTAGGAGCGGACCGCGCGGCGGAACTCCTCGCCCTGGACCAGGTCTGCCAGCTCGATCCAGGCTTCGAGCTGGGCGGCGGTGGGGTCCTCCGGCAGCCGCGGCCGCATCGTGCGCAGGCGGTCGACGAAGCCGGACGGCACGTCGAGACCCTCGCCGACCTCGTTCCAGAAGTCGTCGACGAGCCGCTCACGCTCCTCGTCGGGCATCGAGACGAGCTTGTGCATCAGAGCGGCCTGCGCGGCCGTGCCACCCTGCTTGACCAGCGTCCGCAACACCGCCCGCCTGGCCCGCAGATCCCGCTCCTGACGCTCGACGAGCTCCAGGTGCGTCACCACGAGGTCGTGCAGGGTCGTCTCGCCGTCGAGCAGCCGTCGGGCGTCGTCCAGGCCGGTGCCCAGGTCGCGGAGGGTGCGGACGAGTTCGAGCCGGGCAATGGCGCGGATGTCGTACAGCCGGTGGCCCGCCTCGGTGACGCGGGTGGGTGCGATGATCCCGGCGTCGGAGTAGTAGCGGATGGCGCTGACGTTCAGCCCGGTCCTGCGGGCCACGTCCCCGATGGCGTACAGCTCGTTGTCGTCCATGCCGCCACTATGGGATCTCAAGCAGCTTGAGTTGCAAGACCGCCGGAAAACCGGGTTGCCGTGCCGGCCTGGCATGCGCAACCGTGCGTGACGGGGTCGAGGCGATGCATCGCAGGACCCAGCGGGCCCGGCAGCTCAACTCGCACCGGTACGGCGGGCGCAAACCCGTCGTCGAGGACTTCCCCGGGGCGCCGCCGTTCCCCGAGGCCGGAGCGCCGCCCGCGGGCTAAGCCGTCACCGTCGAGGACGTCGCCGTGGACGGCACCTTCCCCGCGGAGGGGTTCGAGGAGCGCGAACAGGCCTGGGCGCGGGCCGCCGTCACGGCATGGGCCCGGCGGGTCAGCTGAGGACTTCGCCTCCGTCGACGGTGATGATCTGGCCGGTGACGTAGTTGTTGGCCATGAGGAAGAGGGCTGTGGCGGCGGCTTCCTCCGCGGTGCCGAAGCGGCCGAGCGGAGCGGTCGCCCCGGCGGCGGCGACCGCCTCGTCGGAGTCCAGCCCTGGCAGCGAGCGCAGCAGCGGGGTGTCGATCCGGCCGAAACGGACGGTGTTCACGCGCACCCGTGCGGGGGCGAGCTCCACCGCGAGCGCGCGGGTGAGGGTCTCCACGGCGCCGGTGACCGCCAGGGGGGCGGTCATTCCGGGAAGGGGGCGGACCACGAGGATCCCCGAGCTGAACGTGAGCGAGCCTCCCGCGGGAAGCCAGGTCGCCGCCGCGCGGGCGGCGGCGAAGGCGGCCCCGAGGCGGGAGTCGAAGGTCGTTCGGATGGCGTCGGCCGTCAGCCCGGTCACAGGGCCGGCGCCGCTGATGCCGCCGGCGGTGACGAGCACGTGGTCGGCCTGGCCCGCCCGGTCGAAGGCCTCGGCGAGGGTCTGCTCGTCTGCGCCGTCGCCGGGAACGCCCACCACGGCGTCGTCGGGGGCGTCGGCCCGGCTCGCGCTCCGTACTCGGGAGACCGCGGCCTCGAGCCGGTCGGGATCGCGGCCGACCAGCACGACCCTGGCGCCGACGGAACGCAGCAGGACGCCCGCGGCCAGCCCGATGCCCGAGCTCGCGCCGATGAGCACGGCGGTGGCGCCGGAGAGGGAGCCGGGCAGCGGCGAACGAACGGGGATGGGAGACGCAGCATTCATGGCGAAGCCTTTCAGTAAATAAACCATCCAGTTGTTTTATCAATCCTGCCGCCCGGGCGGCACGAAGTCAACTGGGTGGTTTAATTTCTCCATGGCCTACGACGCGGAGGACACCAGACGGCGGATCTTCGCCGCCGCCGCCGCCGAGTTCGCGCTGCACGGTCTGGCGGGAGCCAGGGTCGACCGGATCGCGACGAACGCCAGGGCCAACAAGCAGGCCATCTACCTCTACTACGGAAGCAAGGAGAAGCTGTTCGCCGCCGTAGTGCGGGCGAAGCTGCGAGAGGTCGGCGTCTCCGTCTTCATCACCCCCGACGCGGTGGCCGAGTCGGTCGGGCAGATGTTCGACTGGTATCAGGAACACCCGGAGCTGATCAGGCTGCTGCTGTGGGAGGCGCTCGAGGCGT
This sequence comes from Nonomuraea sp. B5E05, assembly GCF_039880665.1. Taxonomy (NCBI): domain Bacteria; kingdom Bacillati; phylum Actinomycetota; class Actinomycetes; order Streptosporangiales; family Streptosporangiaceae; genus Nonomuraea; species Nonomuraea sp. B5E05. The sequence continues at coordinate 123,457 of NZ_JBDPMJ010000024.1, read as the reverse complement.
CCGGCGAACCCGACGAGAACGAGCAGGAGCGCCGTGACGGTTTCCGCCAGAAGGTGCACCACCTCGTGGAAGGAGGCGTGGTCGCCCACCTTCCCGAGGAGGAGCGCGTCCGCGCCGCCCAGGACCTGCTGTTCACGATCATGGGACTGATCGCCTGGAACTTCGCCGTGCCCAGGATGTGCCGCACCATCCTTGACGAAGAGAGCGATCAGGCCGCCCTGGCCCGCCGCCGCGACACGGTGATCGAAATCGCTCGCCGGCTCGCCGCCTCCCCGGAAGGTGACAGGCACTGAGGGCGCTCCCCCGCCGCTACCCTTCCGACGTATGTCATCGTGGCGGATATACGCAGCGGTGGGCCTGCTGCTGACCACCGGCTGCTCGCTCCTCGGCGAGGACGCCGAGGACGTCCCCGACGTCAAGCGCGAGCAGACGTTCGCCACGGCGGGCCCCCGGCAACTCACCGACGCGGGCCCGGCCCCCGGCGTCATGCGGGAGGTTTGGCGCGTCAAGGGGCTCGGGCAAGGGGAGAACCGCCAGATCAGACTGGAGGGCGACCAGCTCTTCGTCACCGGCGCCGACGGCTTCGACGTCTACGACGCGGGCACCGGCCAGAAGAGGTGGCACTACCGCGAGCCCGGCCGCGAGCTGACCGGCTTCGCCATCACCGAGGATGACCTGGTCGTCGCCTCGCGATCCGGAGAAGGCAGCCACCTGACCGGGCTGGCGGCGGGCACCGGCCGGCTGCGGTGGGAGCGCGGCGGAGACGAGGGCACGCCGTTCACCGACGGGCCCGGCCGGCGCCTGGCCGTGGGCGAGGGAGTCCTACCGCTCCTGGTCAGAGCCGAGCCCTCCGGGCGTGACGAGGAGGAGAAGCCGGACGAGTTCCTCGCCCTCGACGCCGCCACGGGCGAGGAACGCTGGCGCCGGCCGCACCACACGCCGGGCGGCTGTCGCGTCGGCACCCGGTCTGCTGCCACCGACACCGACGGCAGCGTCCTGGTGTTCAGGGAGTCCTGCCGCGACGACCACTACCTGTACGCCTTCAACCCCTCGGACGGAAAGCCGCTCTGGTCGCGCACCGGCACGTCCGACGACTCCCGGGTGGGGATCTCCGTACGCGCCGGCGCCACGCTGATCGAACTCGACGAGCACACGCGCACCCTGGTCGGCCGCGACGACCGCGAGATCGCCAACCTGAACGGCATCGGCCGGTGCCTTGCCCCCTGCTCGCTGCGGAGCGTGGGAGACGACCTGGGGCTGAGGCATCTCGACGAGTCGCGCAACGTGGCCCTGTCGGTGATCGACGTGGCCGCCGGGCAGGTACGCACCCTGACCACGCCCCACGACACCATGTCCGTCACGGCCGGCGGGCGGTTGTACGGCGTCAGCGCCAAACTCGGGGGCACCCTGCTGCCCGCCCGCCTGAACGTCCTCGACGCGGCGACGGAACAGGTCACCACGATGCCCCTGCCCCTCAGCCTCGACTCCGACGTCGGCGCCCTGCGGTGGCTCGGGACCGCAGGCGGTCACCTGCTGGTGGCCACGTCGAAGGTGGACGACCTGGTCGCGTACGCCTCCGCCCCCACGGACGGTCCGCTGGAGCTGGGCGGCGTGGCCAAGGACGAGTGGCCGCAGGCGTGCGACCTGCTGAAGGACGTGCCGGGCAGGACGACAGCGCGCACGCCCATGGTGGAGGGGCCGGTCAGGATCGGCTCCCAGGAGCTGGCCAGGAGCCGGTGCCACGTGGACTACTCCGCGGGCGGGAAGGACGGGCAGGCCATCGCCGAGGTGTTGTGGGTGGCCGCGACCGCCGCCGAGGCCGACGGCCTGGTCAACGGCGAGGCGGGTCTCTACGGCGCCGACGAGGTGCAGCAGAGGAGCGAGGAGGTCGTCCTCGTGCGCAAGGGCCGCTTCGTCGTCAAGGTGCAGTCGCGGCAGGAGCACGATCTCCGGCGGATCGTCGCCGGGGTGGTCGACCGGCTGGGCTGAGGGTCAGCCGGTACGGCTGAGGCTGAACGTCGTGGTCGTGTCGGAGGTCTCCCGGGTGGCGACCCAGCCGTCGCCGGCGCCGGCGTACTCACCGGCGGGCGCGGTGTCGAGGGGGCCCTTGGCGAGGTCGTAGACGCGGACGTAGCAGTTGTCGCGGTAGCAGTCGGCGGGACGGACCACGAGCCGGTCGCCGAGAAGAACGGTGCTGAGCCTGCCCCAGACCTTGAACGGCTCGCCGTCGCTCCAGCGGGCCTTGCCCGAGGAGATGTCGTAGAGGGTGAGCGTCTCCTTCTCGTCGACCAGCTCCTTGACCAGCACCGTCCTGGCGTCGCCGGTCAGGATCGTGCCCGGTTTGCCGCCCGTCCAGCGGGCCCGGCCGTTGGCCAGGTCGACGACCCGCGGGTGGCCGCGCTCGTCGACCCCGAAGAGGCCGCCGCCGTCGGCCGAGACGTCGGGCAGGCCGTACCTGCACTGTCTGTCCCGCTCGGCGTCGGCCAGCCTGATGCGTCCCTTCCACTTCTTCGCCCCGGTCCTGGCGTTCAGCGCGACCAGGTCCAGCCGGCACATCTCCTTGAACGTCTTGACCTGGTCCTCCTTGCTGCTCATGATCAACAGCCCGCCGGTGAGGTAGGTGGGGCCGGAGACCCGCTGCTGGCCGCGGGGGTAGAGCAGCTCTCCGCCGAACCGCTCCTTCTCGACGCGTACGCCGAGCCGCCCGCCCGACGCGGCGTCGAGGGTCATGAGCCAGTGCTTGCCCCGGTAGCCCTTCGGCCGGGTGGTCATGGTGAGCACGCCGCCGGCCGTGCCGGTCACGGTGGCGACGTGCTCGGCGAGGATCGTCCAGCGGACCTGCCCGGTGCGCGGGTCCCTGGCGCTGAGCCGGCAGTCGTCGTGCCGCTCGGTCTGCTCTCCGCGGCAGACCGGGGTGTACACCATCTCGCCGACCACCGACTCGTACGGCGAGGAGGTGGCCTTCCACAACGTCCTGCCGTTCGCGGGATCGAGGCCCAAGACCAGATTGGGCGGCGGCCACGTGGCTGCGCCGCCTTTCCGGTGGGTGACGATCACCACGCCGTCGGCGACCGCGACCTCCACGTCACTGCGGAAGGTGCGCTTCCACGCCTGCTTGCCCTTGCCCGTGATCGCGCGCAACTGGTTGCCGGAGGCCACCATGAACCGGCCGCCCGCGGCGAAGAGCCGGGCGTCCCGCCATCGGGCCTCCCCCTCGTTCTCCATCGTGATCGACCAGTCGGGGTCGGTCGCGGGCGGGGGCGTGGGCGACGGTGGCGGGGTGCCGGGGACGATCGTGCGTACGGGGGCGCTGGGCACCGTCTCCGCGGGGGTGCCGCCCCCGCTGCAGGCCGTCGCGAGGAACGCGAGCATCCCACACGCGAGTTGCCGATGTGGTCGTCGATGCACCGTGCCTCCCCGGAATTTCGCACACCATATCGCCGGAAACCCGAAAGGAGACCTGGCAGGTTTCAGGGTGGTCGCGCCGGATGCATCGCCATATGGGACCGGCCACGTCCAGCAGACGAACCCCGTCGCCGACGGCCACCAGGACCTCCGCTGGGCCGGGCACGGCGGCGCCTCCGCGCGATCTCATCGAGCCTCCCCGTTGATGACACCTTCGCGGCCAAGTGCAGCGCCAGCAGACGCTAGCCGGTCCTCGAACCGTCCTTGCTCGACGGCGCCGCCGACAACGCGCTTACCGGTGAGGTGTGCGTCCCCGCGGTGTGGGCAGCACAGAACGGGGACGATCATCAATGGCGAGATTTCAAACCGGACGCACGCGATCCGTTATCACGATGAAACTTGGGCTGTGACTAATCTCTCAATAGTTTTCACCCCAAAATGCACCGAACAAGCGGTACAAGCGTTGTCCGGCGCGCTCCTGCGCGCGCCGGCGGCGTTCGTCACGAAGCCGCGCGGAAGGGTGCGCTCCCTGGTCGGTTGCGATGATGGCGGAGCCGCCGGCCGAGCCGTCTCCACCCCGCCGACCAGCCAAAACGGGAAAGCCAACTGACGTACCCCGGAACCTGGAGCTCAAACTGTCAGGCAGTGGCGGCCCGGTAGTCCGTGTTACCACTTCGCGTAAATTCGGAGTCCATGTCGTCAGCACACCCACGACCGCAAGCGGATTCTCCGCCTTCCACGGAGGAACTGGGACCACCCCGCCTCGAGGACGGCCGGGAGTTGTGGCGCATCACCCGTGAAACAAAGATCCTTGACCTCAATTCCCCGTACAGCTACGTCCTGTGGTGCCGGGACTTCGCGGACACCTCGGTCGTGGCGCGCGGCGAGAACGGCGTGCGGGGCTTCATCACCGGGTTCAACCGCCCGCAGGAGCCGGAGACGCTCTTCGTGTGGCAGGTCGCGGTGGACGAGAGGTGGCGAGGCCGCTCCTTGGCCAGCCGCATGCTCGGCTACCTGGCCGGCAGCGGGTGCCGGTTCATCGAGGCCACCGTCACGCCGGACAACCTCGCCTCGGACCGGTTGTTCACCGCCTTCGCCCGTGACCGAGGGGCGGATCTGGAGCGACGGCCGCTTCTCGGCGAAGAGTTGTTCCCCCTGGATCACCAAGCAGAGGTGCTCTATCGAATCGGGCCCCTCGATCAGCAAGCCCCCATTAGGAGACAGCTGAAATAATGGACGTTTTCGAAAGCACCGAGTCAGAGGTCCGCAGCTACTGCCGGGGCTGGCCCGCCACGTTCCGCAAGGCCACGGGGAGCCACCTCTACGACGAGGATGGGCGTCCGTTCCTCGACTTCTTCGCGGGTGCCGGCACGCTCAACTACGGCCACAACAACCCGCAGCTGAAAGAGGACCTGCTGCAGTACCTGAGCGGCGACAACATCGTCCACAGCCTCGACATGTACACCGTGGCCAAACGGGAGTTCCTGGAGACGTTCCGGGATGTGATCCTGAAACCTCGCGGTCTCGACTACCGCGTCCAGTTCCCCGGGCCCGGTGGCGCCAACGCCGTCGAGGCGGCGCTGAAGCTGGCCAGGAAATACACCGGCCGCAACACCATCGTGAGCTTCACCAACGCCTTCCACGGCATGTCGCTCGGGGCGCTCGCGGTGACGGGCAACTCGATGAAGCGCAAGAGCGCGGGAATCCCCCTGCAGACCCTCACGATGCCGTTCGACAACTATCTCGACGGCCGGACGCCCGACTTCCTGCTCTTCGAGCGGCTGCTCGAAGACAGCGGCAGCGGGCTGGACACCCCGGCCGCGGTCATCGTCGAGACCGTGCAAGGAGAGGGCGGCCTGAACGCGGCCAGCCCGGAGTGGCTGCGCGGCCTCGCCGAGCTCTGCAAGCAGCACGAGATCCTGCTCATCGTGGACGACATCCAGATGGGATGCGGGCGCACCGGGCCGTTCTTCAGTTTCGAGCAGGCCGGGATCACTCCCGACATCGTCTGCCTGTCGAAGTCCCTGAGCGGCTACGGGCTGCCGTTCGCCGTCACGCTGCTCAAGCCCGAGCTGGACGTGTGGGACCCGGGCGAGCACAACGGAACGTTCCGCGGCCCGAACCCGGCCTTCGTCACCGCGACCGCCGCGATGCGGCACTTCTGGGCCGACGAGGGGATGGAGAAGGAGACCATCGCCAAGGGCGAGCAGGTGCAGGAGTCGCTGGACCGGCTCGCCGCGGCGTACCCCGAGGGCGTGAGCGGCACCCGGGGCCGCGGGCTGGCGCAGGGGATCGCCTTCACCGAGCCCGCGCACGCCTCCGCGGTCTGCGCGGCGGCCTTCGAGCGGAAACTCCTGCTGGAGACCTCCGGCCCGGAGAGCGAGGTGGTGAAGCTCCTGCCGCCGCTCACCTCGACCCCCGACGAACTCGCGGAAGGTCTGGACATCATCGCCGACTCGGTCGAAGCCGTCCTGGTCTGAGAATCCGAAACCGGCTGAAAGGAGACAATATGATCGTTCGCTCGCTGAAGGACATCACCGGGACCGAACGCGATGTGGAGGCGCCGACTTGGCGCAGCAAGCGGCTGGTGCTGGCCCGGGAGAAGGTCGGCTTCTCGCTGCACGAGACCGTTCTGTACGCCGGCACCGAAACCTCGATGTGGTACGCGAACCACATCGAAGCCGTCTTCTGCGTCGAGGGCGAGGGCGAGCTCACCAACGAGGAGACCGGTGAGAAGCACCGGGTCGAACCGGGCACCATGTACCTCCTCGATGGTCACGAGCGTCACACCCTCCGCGCGCACACGGACGTACGCACTGTCTGCGTCTTCAACCCGCCCTGCACCGGCAGGGAAGTGCACGACGAGAACGGCGTCTACCCATTGATCAAGGAGGAAGCATGACCTTGGCCGAAGCACTCAACCCGACCCAGCGCGACCCGTACCCCACCAGGAGCGCCAAGGAGCCCGCCCTGCTGTACCGGCAGGACCCGGTGGTGTACGGCGGACCGGACGACGGGCCCATCGACGCCGAGACGCTGAACTCCTACGGGGAGAACGGCTTCCTGTCCGTCGACCGGCTCCTCGAGCCCGACGAGGTCGAGCTTTACCGAGGCGAGCTGCGCCGGCTGTCGGAAGACCAGAAGATCCTCTCGGACGAGCGCACGATCACCGAGCCCGGGTCGAACGAGATCCGGTCGATCTTCGAGGTGCACAAGATCAGCCAGGTCTTCGCCGACCTGGTGGCCAACCCGCGCGTGGTGGGCCGGGCCCGGCAGATCCTCGGCTCCGACGTCTACGTGCACCAGAGCCGGGTGAACTTCAAGCCCGGATTCAACGGCAAGGACTTCTACTGGCACTCCGACTTCGAGACCTGGCATGCCGAGGACGGCATGCCCAGGATGCGCGCGGTGAGCATCTCCATCGCGTTGACGGAGAACTTCCTGCACAACGGCGCGCTGATGATCATGCCGGGGTCGCACAAGAGCTTCGTGTCCTGCGTGGGGCAGACTCCCGACGATCACTACAAGGCGTCGCTGCAGCAGCAGGAGATCGGCACCCCCGACCCCAGCAGCCTGTCCGTCCTCGCCGACAAGCACGGCATCGAGGTGTTCACCGGAGCCGCCGGTTCGGCGACCATGTTCGACTGCAACTGCATGCACGGCTCCAACAGCAACATCACGCCGTTCCCGCGCTCGAACATCTTCGTCGTGTTCAACAGCGTCGAGAACACCTGCGTGGAGCCGTACGCCGCGTCCTCGCGCCGGCCCGACTTCATCGCCGCGCGCGACTTCACGCCCGTCGGCTGAGAACGACGGCGCGACTCGTACGAGCGGGACGCCCAGGCCCGGCCCCCGCGCCGGCCTGGGCGTCCGCGCGTCGAGCGGCCCATCAGGAGGCGGCCAGCACCTCGCGCAGCGTCCGCGCGAACTCCTCCGGCTGGTCCGTGAAGCCGACGTGCTCGCCGGGGAAGACGACGGGCTCCGTACCCAGCAGGCCGGCCAGCGCCACGGACGTGCGGTAGGTGAGCAGCCGGCCCGAGTCGGCGCCGATGCCCACCACGACCCGGGCCGGGCCGGCCTTGAGCGCGTCGACGTCGGGCACGTAACGGGTGGTGCCGCGCAACTCGTGGGCGAAGAAGCGGGCGCTGTCGGCCAGGTCCTGCTCGCTCGGCTCCTCGGGAGCCCCGTCGGGAGCCCCGTCGGGAACCTCGTCGCCGTCGAAGCCGGCACTGGCCATGAACTTCGCGAACGCCGGCCCGACGCCCTCGCGGTGGTAGGTCTCGATGATGTCCTCGGTCGCGGCCCGCCGCTCGGCGGCGTCTGGCAGCAGTTCCAGGCAGGGAGGCTCGTGCGCGACAAGGGTGCGCACCCTCTTCGGGAGCCGGGCGGCCAGGGCCAGCCCTGTCACCGCACCGCCGCTGCTGCCGAGCACGTCGGCCGACTCGACGCCGAGCGCGTCCATGAGGGCGGCGGCGTCGTCGGCGCGCAGCTCCGGGGTGGAGTCCTGGGCGGGGTCGTCGAGCACGCTGCCCGCGATGCCGCGCGGGTCGTGGGTGAGCACGGTGTGGTCGCCCGCCAGCGCGTCGGCCAGCGGGGCGAAGTACGCGGCGGCCATCGGCGCACCCAGCAGGAGCAGCAGCGGGCCCGTGCCGCGCACCTCGTAACGCAGCCGCACGCCGGGGATCTCGAGGATGTGCGTGGTCGTCATGGCGAAGGTCCTTCCTCGGAGGGGCACAGTGACGGAGGTAGGACCGCCGCCGGCGGCGGAACTCATCGGTCAGGTTCCCGACCTGATGGGCACGACGTTGCCGGGCGTGCCCTGGCGCGGCAGCGCGAACCAGGTGGCCTTGCCGACGAGGTCGGGATGGGTGATGTAGCGCTGGGGGTGGCAACCGTAGAAGCCGTCGGAGAGCCTGGCCACGATCCGCAGCCCGCGGCCGTGCTCGGCCGACACGTCGTCCGGCGACGGGGAGGGCAACAACGGGCTGCCGTCCACGACCACGATCATGATCTCTCTGGCGTCCACGTGCAGCGCGAGTTCGTAGGGGCCGTCGCCGTACATGAACGCATTGGTGACCAATTCGCTCACCATGAGAACGGCGTCGTCGATAAGATCGTCGGAAAGGGCCAGGGAGATTAATTCATCGCGAATGATCGACCGTGCCTGGCCGACCGTGCGCACGTCTTCGACCAGCGGCCACGCGTACTGCATACGGCTCCGGCGAGCTGATCGCAGCGAGGTCATGACATCTCTTTCCGGTGAGGCGGGGCAACGAATGCACGTTTCACTCGACACGAGGGCCTGCCTATGGGTGGACGTACGGCGCCGTCGAAACGTGTACGCACGAGAAGGCCGTTCGGGTCGAATCTTCGGCGATAAATCAGAATTCTTTTCCGCCCGCGCGGAAACGGTGCGTGCGCCACGGGGTACGGACTGTGCCATGAGCAGTCCAGACGAGAACGCACCGAAGACCGACACCGAACCGCGCCTCGACGCCGCCAAGCGGCCCGACAGGCGCGCGGCGCGGCCGGAGGCGCCCAAGCCCGCCGGCCGGAAGGCCCTGGAGCAGGCACTTCTCGAAGCGGGCAAGGAGTTGAAAGACCTCACCTAAGGGGCAGCGCCTACCACAACGACCACAGAGCGGCGGGCGTCAGGGGAACGTCCGTGATCTTGTCTGCGATCTCCGGCAGGGCGGCCGCGACGGCGTTGGCGATGGCGGCGGGCGGGCCGATCGTGCCCGACTCGCCCACTCCCTTCATGCCGCCGGGTGTCAGCGGCGACGGGGTCTGCGTCATCACGACCTCGATGTCCGGCACCTCGCGCGTGGTCGGCAGCAGATAGTCGGTGATGGGCTGGCCGTCCTCGGAGTAGACGATCTCCTCGGTCAGCGCCATGCCGATGCCCTGCGCCACGCCGCCCCTGATCTGCCCCTCCACCAGGGTGGGGTTGACCAGCACGCCGGAGTCGTTGACGACCCAGTAGCCTTCCAGCTCGACCTTCCCGGTCTCGGGGTCGACGGCCACCGCCGCGGCGTGCGCGCCGTACGCGAAGGTGTACGCCTTCGGGTCGTAGCTGACCCGCTCCTCGAGCCCGGGTGTGACGCCGTCCGGCAGGTCCCAGCCGCGCCAGGCCGCCGTGGCCAGCTCGCGCAGCGTCACCGACGACTGCGGGTCGCCCTTCACGCGCACCGCCTCGCCGGCGAGCTCCAGGTCGTCGGGCGCCGCCTCCAGCCGGTGCGCGGCGATGGCGACGAGTTTGTCGCGCAGCCGGGCGGCGGCCTGGGTGAGCGCCCCGCCGCCGATCGCCAGCGACCGGCTCCCGACCGACCCGACCGACGAGTACGGTGTCGCCGCCGTGTCGCCCAGCACCACCCGCACCCGGTCGATGGGCACGCCCATCCGATCCGCGGCGACCTGGGCCAGCGCCGTCTCGATGCCCTGGCCGATCGAGACCACCCCCGACGACACGACGACGGACGCGTCCTGCTCCATGCGCAGGACCGCCGTCTCGTAGCCACCCGCCTGGATGCCGCTGGCCTTGAGATCCATCGAGGGGCCCATGCCGGTGGTCTCGACGTGGCAGGAGAAGCCGATGCCGCGCCGCCGCCCGTCGTCCTTCTGCACCGGTGTGACCAGGTCGCGCAGGGTCGTCAGGGCGAGCGGGTAGTCGCCGGAGTCGTACGGCTGGTACACCCGCGACGTGTACGGCAGCTCGTCCGGCCCCACCATGTTGCGCAGCCGCAGCTCGACCCGGTCGATGCCCAGCCTGCGGGCGGCCTCGTCGATCAGGCGTTCCCTGGTCAGGGTGCCCTCCGGCTGGCCGAAGCCGCGGTAGGAGCCGGTCGGCGTGGTGTTGGTGACGACGCCGCGCACGCGTACCGCGACCCGGTCGAACCGGTAGGGGCCCGGCAACGTCGTGGCCGTCACCGCGAACGTCGAGGCGCCGACGTTCGACGGGTGCGCGCCGATGTCGCCGAGCACGTCGACGTGGAGGGCCACGAACCGCCCATCGCCGTCGAGCGCCAGCCGCCCCCGGTGCACGGCCGCCCGCGCGGGCAGCGTGGCGAGCACCCGGTCGCCCGGCGTCTCCGACCAGCTCACGGGGCGGCCCAGGCGCATCGCGGCCAGGCAGACGATCGCCTCGTCGGGGTAGACGTGCTCCTTGCCGCCGAACCCGCCGCCCGTGTCGCCGCTGACGACACGCACCTGGTCGTGCATGAGCCCGAACGCGTCCGCCAGGTGCTCGCGCACGTGGTGCGGGGCCTGGGAGGAGGTGTGCACGGTCAGCTCGTCGTCGGCGTACACCGCGACCACGCCGCGCGGTTCGAGCGGGTACGGCGAGACGCGGCCCATCCTGAAGGTCATCTCGACGACGTGCTCGGCCTGCTCGACGGCGGCGGCGCAGTCATCGTCGCCGAGTGTGAAGTCGGTGAGGAGGTTGGTGCCCCAGTCGGGGTAGAGCAGGGGTGCGGGGTCCTCCAGTGCACGTTCGATCCCGACCGTCGCGGGCAGCTCGTCCAGCTCCAGGTCGAGGAGGTCGGCGGCGTCCCTGGCGGCTTCCGGAGTGCGGGCGACGACGACGGCGAGGGGTTGTCCCGCGTATCGGATCGTGTCGTCCAGCGCCCGGTAGGACAGCAGGCGCTGGCCGGGCGACAGGCTCACGCAGGGAAGACGAAGATCGGGGGCGTCGGCGGGAGTGATGATATCGAGCACGTCGTCGGCGGCCCAGGCCGCCTTGGCGTCGCAGCCGAGCAGCCTGCCGTGGGCGATGGGGCTGCGGATCACGTGGGCGTGGGCCATGCCGGGCAGACGAACCGCGCCGACGTACTTTCCTCTTCCGGTGAGCAGCCTGGCGTCTTCCCGTCGCGGCGTGCTGGCGCCGACATACGCGTCTCCCATGCCCCGATTGTGCGCGCCGCCCGCCGGACGGTCTATACCATCCGCGAGAAGGCGCACGTCAGCGGGGGTATAGATGCAAACGTTCCTGCCTTATGCGGACTTCGCCGCAACGGCGGCGGTCCTCGACCCACTCCGGCTCGGCAAGCAGCGCGTGGAGGCGCTCCAGATCCTGCGCGCCCTCACCGTCCCCGGCTACGGCTGGCGCCACCACCCGGTCGTGAAGATGTGGGCCGGCTACGAGGAGGCGCTCGTCAGGTACGGCCTGGAGGTGTGCGCGCGCTGGTGCGCCCTCGGCCGGTCCGACACCTGCGCGGCCACGATCCTGGACGACCTGGCCCGGTCGCGCGGCACGACGACCGTACGCGGGCAGGACGAGCTCGGCGCGGCCGGCGAGCTGCCGCCCTGGCTGGGCGACCCCTCGCTGCACCTCAGCCACCGCTCCGCCCTCCTGCGCAAGGACCCGGGCTTCTACCGGCCCGTCTTCGGCGACGAGGAGCCCGACGACCTCGACTACGTCTGGCCGCGCTCGGACCGCCTGCCGCCCTGACCGCCGCGCGAAACCCTCGCAGATCCGCGCGATCATACGACCTCGAACGCGGCCATCATGGCCATGTCCTCGTGCTCCAGGTTGTGGCAGTGCAGCACGTACCGGCCGCGGTAGTCGGTGAAGCGGGTGACGATCTCGACGGTCTGAGCGTCGCGCAGTTCGACGGTGTCCTTCCACTCCGGCGGCCCCGGGGGGCGCTCACCGTTGACCGACAGCACCTGGAAGTGGTCGAGGTGCACGTGCACCGGATGCGCCACGTCGCTGGTCAGCCGCCAGACCTCGATGTCGCCGAGCCTGGGCCTGGCCTCCATCCGCCTGGCGTCGAACGGCCTGCCGTTGATCAGCCAGCCGACGCCCCCGTGCATGCTGCCGCTGCCGAACTCGAAGTCCCTGGTGACCGTCGCCCTGGCGGGGTCGAGCGGCTCGACGGTGGACAGCCGCGCCGGCACGGCCGAGTCGTCGCTCTCGTCGCGGTCGACCGCGAACCGCATCACCCTGCCCTGCGCGCCCTCCCCCGCCAGGTTGCGCAGCTCGACCCGCTGACCCAGTCGGTAGGCGGAGAAGTCGATCACCACGTCCGCGCGCTCGCCGGGCGCCAGGCGGATCTGCTTGACGGTGCGCGGCGCGGCCAGCAGCCCGCCGTCGCCGCCGATCCGGACCATCGGCCCGCCGGTGGCCAGCTCGTACGCGCGGGCGTTGGAGGCGTTGCACAGCCGCAGCCGGTAGCGGGCCCTGGCGACCCGGAGCTCCGGCCACGGCGCGCCGTTCACCAGGATCACGTCGCCGAGCACGCCCCCCATGTACGCCTCCCGCACCCCGGGCCGGTCGCCGAGAGCCGGATACACCATCGTGCCGTCGGCGGCGAACGACCGGTCGCAGATCAGCAGCGGCACGTCGCGCTCCCCGGAAGGCAGCGGCAGCGCCTCCTCCTCTGCGTCCCTGACCAGGAACATCCCGGCCAGCCCGCGCCACACCCGCGGCCCGGTGTAGTCCATGGTGTGGTCGTGGTACCAGAGGGTGGCGGCCCGCTGCTCCAGCGGGAAGACGTACTCACGGGAGGCGCCGGGGGCCACCAGGTCGGTGGGGAAACCGTCCGACTCGGCCGGCGTGTGCCCGCCGTGCAGGTGCAGGACGGTCGGCTCGCCGAGCTGGTTGATCAGCTTCACCGCCGTACGCCGGCCGCTGCGCGCCTGGATGGTGGGGCCGGGGAACGTGCCGCCGTACCCCTGGATCGGGGTGCGCAGCCCGGGCAGCACCTCCACCTCGGCCGCCCGCTCGGTCAGCTCGTAGAAGTCGGCCCCGGCCGAGCTGCGGACGGGCTCCGCGACCTCGGGGAGCGGCAGCGGCACCGCGTACGGCTTGGGCAGGGGCGCCGCGCTGGTCAGGAGCTGCGGCTGGGGTGTGCCGGCGAGCAGCGAGCACCCCGACGCCCCCGCCGTCGCCGCCGCGCCGAGCCCGAGCAGCCGCAGCGCCGTACGTCTGGTGGGTCTCATGGCGTTCGCCGCGGCATGACCCTGGTGAGCTGCAGCACGCCGGCGCCGAACAGCAGCACCCCGAGCGGCAGATGCAGGGTCTTCATGTGGAGCTCGCCGAGAATCGCCGCGACCACCGTGAGAACCAGCAGCAGCGCGGCCGGCGCGACGAAGGCGGCGGGCCCGCGGCCGGGCCGCCAGACCAGGATCGCCGCGACGAGGTGGATGATCCCGATGGCGACCAGCGCGATCCCCGACGTCATGTGCAGCGCCCGGCCACCGGACGAGGTCAGCAGCATGCCCGCCGTCACCGCCTGGAACAGCAGCGCGACCACGTGCAGGATGACCACGGCCCGGAGCGTCTGCAGGGGCCAGGAGCTCCGCACGGGCGCGGTGGCGAAGGTGTGTTGCGCGGTCATGATCGATCTCCCCGGAGTGCGTGTGTGACGGTGCTGTGAGAGTCGGCGCGCTCGGCGGCCGTGGCGGTGATGAGGGTCTCGGCGCGTTCCGTGGCCGTGATTGCGCCGAACGCGCAGAGCCGTACCAGGTCCTCGTCCGTCGCGGGTCCGCGCCAGGCGGCGACGTCGGCGTCGGTCACCCGGTACGGCGCGAGCGCGACGAGCAGCGCGAGCCTGGCCCCGGCGCGTTCCCCGGCGGGCAGACCCGCCGTCGGCCCGTCCAGCCAGGCGCTGTCCATCGGCGGATGTTCGCCGTCCCAGGCGGCGACGGCCCTGGTCACGGCGGAGCGGGCGGCCCGGCCGAGCAGTTCGCCGCCCGCCCCCGCGGCGGCGCGCAGCGCGGCGTACGCGGCGCCGACGGGCGTGCCCATCGCCCAGGCCGGCTCCGGCCCCGCGGCCAGGTCCGCCACCAGCGGCAGGCTCCCGCCCGCGGGCAGCGTGCGGCGTACCGCGCCGGACATCATCCGCCCGCCCACACTCCGCACCAGGCGCGATCTCTGCAGGTTCGCGGGCAGCAGGTTCTCGGTGAGCAGCGCCGAGGCGACGCGGTTGACGAAGTGGAACGTCAGCGCGGTGCCGATGTACTCATGCGCGAGCACGACGGGAAAAGGCACCGGACCCCGGTTTTTGGCCCAGGCCAGCAGCTCGGCGTGTTCGGCATCGCGGGGCGTGCCGCCGGCGGCGACGGTCTCCGCGAGCCGGTGGTCGCCGGTCGCGTGCAGCAGGGTCGTGTGGGCGGCCACGCAGTACGGGCACCGGTTGGCCAGCGACACGCCCATCGCCACGATCTCCTTGGCGGTCCTCGGCGCGTTGCCCGCCAGCAGCGACTCGCGCAGCAGCGACCAGGTCGCGGCGAGCACGTCCGCCGACGGCGACAACGTCATGAACACCGCCATGCGTGCCATGCCGAAGTCCTCCGCGAGTTGCGCGTAGACCTCGCCCACCCGCCCGGTCGCGCCGCGCGGCTCCACCGGGGTGACGTAACGGAACGAGCCAGTCATCACCGGCTCCTGTCTTGAAACAGGTCCATGATTCGACATAGTGGTATCCGTCCTGGTCATCGGTCGTCAGGCCCGCGAAGACTCCTGCGGCTACGCCCCGCGAAGCAGGATCGACGCCCCTACTTCGCCGGCAGTAGCGTCGAAGTGCGACCAGGCGCCGACGAACCGGCCGCGGTGAGGCCCTACTGTGCAGGAGTGAGCTCTGTGCCCCGATGGCGCCCCCTCGCTGTGGACGGCGCGCTCGCCGTGACCGTGGCCGCCATCCTGACGCCCACCGCGCTGGTCGCCCCCGGCACGGGCGCGCTCGAACTGGCCGCGGTCCTGACCGGCTCGCTGGCGCTGGTCGCCTGGCGGCGGGCGCCGCTGGTCGCGCTGCCCCTGACCACGGTCTGCATGCTCGTCTTCTCGGAGCACGCCGACCCGGGGCCCTCGGCCGCCTTCCCCGTGCTCGTGTCGGTCTTCGGCGCGGTCAGGGCCGGCCACCGGCTGGTCGCGGCGCTGGCCGGCGCGGTCTATCTGGGCGTCGGCCTGGCGGCGAACCTGGCCACCGCCGCCCCGCAGGACGCCCAGGCCATCACCCAGGCGACAACGCTGCTGCTCGGCTGGTTCCTGGCGGCCGGGGTGGCGGCGACCGTGGCCAGGCACCGGCAGGCGTACCTGAAGCAGGTGGAGGAGCGCGCCGCCGAGGCCGAGCGGACCCGCGAGGAGGCCGCGCTCCGCCGCGCGAGCGAGGAGCGGCTGCGCATCGCCAGGGAGTTGCACGACTCGCTCACCCACAGCATCTCGATCATCAAGGTGCAGGCGGGCGTGGCCATCCACTTGGCGCGCAAGCGGGGCGAGGAGGTACCCGCGGCGCTGCTGGCCATCCAGGAGGCCGGCGGCGACGCCATGCGCGAGCTGCGCGCCACGCTGGAGGTGCTGCGCGACGCCGGCGACGAGCCCGCGGCCAGCGGCCTCGACCGGCTCGGCGACCTGGTGGAGCGGGCCCGCTCGACCGGCCTGCGCACCACGGTGACGATCTCCGGCGAGCGGCACGAGCTGCCCCGCGAGGTCGACAGGGCGGCCTACCGGATCGTGCAGGAGGCGCTGACGAACGTCTCGCGGCACGCGGGCGGGGCCGCGGCGGCGGTGCGCATCGACTACGGCGCCGGCGAGCTGGTCGTGCAGGTGGACGACGACGGCACGGCCGGCCCCGGCACGCCGCCCACGCCCGGAGTGGGGCTGCGCGGCATGCGCGAGCGCGTCACGACGCTCGGCGGCCGGCTGCGGGCAGGCCCGCGCCCCGAGGGCGGATTCACCGTACGCGCAGAACTACCGCTGGGGGAACCATCGTGATCCGCGTGCTGCTCGTGGACGACCAGGCGCTCATCAGGGGCGGCTTCCGCGCTCTGCTGGAGGCGGAGGACGACATCGAGGTGGTGGCCGAGGCCGCCGACGGCAGGCAGGCCGTGGCCCTGGCCCTGGAGCACCGGCCGGACGTCGCGCTCGTCGACATCCAGATGCCGGTCATGGACGGCATCGAGGCGACCCGCCAGATCGCCTCCGACGAGCGGCTGAGCGACGTCCACGTCGTGATCCTCACCAACTACGGCCTCGACGAGTACGTCTACGACGCGCTCAGGGCGGGCGCCGGCGGCTTCCTGGTCAAGGACACCGAGCCCGCCGACCTGCTGCAGGGTGTCAGGGTGGCGGCCCGCGGCGACGCCCTGCTCTCCCCCGCCATCACCCGCCGGCTGATCGGCGAGTACGTCGCCCGCCGCCCCGAGCCGCGGCCGGAGGGCCTCGGCGTGCTCACCAACCGCGAGCGCGAGGTGACCGCCCTGGTGGCCCGCGGCCTGTCCAACGACGAGATCGCCGCCCACATGGTGATCAGCCCGACCACCGCCAAGACGCACGTCAGCAGGGCGATGACCAAGTTGCGCGCCCGCGACCGCGCCCAGCTTGTGGTGTTCGCCTACGAGTCGGGGCTGGTGACCCCGCGAAGGAACGTTCCCGACTGAGCCCCGGAGCGTGTTCGGCTGAGTACACTCAGGCACGTCCAACCGGCCGAGATCTGAACGGCGAGGCTCTTGGCCATGGGCGGCGGCCCTCGGCCCCGTCCTTCTGGAGTCACGTGAGCGATGTGCCGCCCTCCCACCGGAGCAAACGATCGCACCGCCGGCGGCGCCGTCCCTGGCTGCGCGGGGCGATCGCCGTCACCGCGGCGGTCGTCCTGCTGGTGGTCGGCGTGGTCGTGGGCGTCTGGGCCAGGCTGACCGGCAACGTCAAGCACGTCGACGTGACCGCCGACGACCTCGGCACCGCCCGGCCGGCCAAGGTGGCCGGCACCGCGCTCAACGTCCTGGTCGTCGGCTCGGACCAGCGCGACGGCGCCAACGCGAAATACGGCCGCGTCGTGGGTGAGCGCACCGACACGATCATGCTGGTCCACGTGTCGTCACGGCGCGACCAGGCGATGGTCGTCAGCTTCCCGCGCGACTCGCTCGTGCAACTGCCCGCCTGCCGGGCCACCGGCGGCCTGCCGGGGCAGCGGCCGCACCTCGGCATGATCAACGAGTCGTTCAACTCCGGCGGCATCGGCTGCACCTGGAAGACGATCGAGACGCTCACCCGCATCCACATCGACCACTTCGTGAAGGTCGACTTCTCCGGCTTCAAGAGCCTGGTCGACGCCGTCGGCGGCGTGGAGGTCTGCCTGCCCGAACCCGTGCGCGACAAGAAGGCCCTGCTGCACCTGCCCGCGGGCCGGCAGACCCTCAACGGCGAGCAGGCGCTCGGCTACGTGCGCGCCCGCTACAGCATGGGTGACGGCTCCGACATCGGGCGGATCCAGCGGCAGCAGATGTTCATCGCCTCGATGGTCAAGAAGGTGATGAGCGGCGAGACGCTGACCGACCCGGCCAGGTTGTTCGCCGTCCTCGACGCCGGCACCAGGGCTGTGACGACGGACCGCGGCCTGACCCCGTCCGTCATGAAGGATCTCGCGCTCAGCCTGCGCGGGCTGGACGCCGGACGCATCCGTTTCATCACCACGCCGTGGCACTACTCCGTCACCCAGCCGGGCCGGGTCGAGTGGATGCAGCCCCAGGCCGACCACCTGTTCCAGGTGGTGGCCAAAGACCAGAGCGTGGGGGGCGTCAAGGGCGGCCAGGCCAAGGTGGCCAGGTCGAAGGTGCAGGTCGAGCTCCGCAACGGCACCTGGCGCAGCGGGCTGGCCCGGGTGGTGGCCGCCTCCCTCGAACAGCGCGGCTACCACATCGCCAAGATCGGCGACACGGCCCGCAAGCCGCAGGCGAAGACCACGATCCTCTACGGCCCGAACGGCGAGACCCGCGTGCCCACCCTCGCCCGCGACCTCGTGACGGCCGCGCCCAGGCACGTGCCCGCCGCCAGGACCAACCGGCTGGTGCTGGTGATCGGCGACGACTGGAAGGGCGTCAAGCCGCTGCGCGTCGACGACCACGAGGCGATCAAGGGCTTCGACGCGACCCACGACTCCTGCGCCGCCTGATCGACGCGGGCGGCGCGGGGCGCGGAGGCTAGGTGATGATGGTGGAGAGCGCGGCGAGGGCGTCGACGACCTGGCGGGCGTCGGGGGTGGCCGACGGGTCGAGCAGCCACTGGAGCATCAGCCCGTCGGCGATCGCCACCACCACCGACACGAACACCTCGGGGTTCATCGGCAGCTCGACCCCGAGTTCGCCGGCGGCCCTGCGCATCATGCCGGCCCCGGCGGTGCGGGCGCGGGCGTAGGCCTGGGCCAGCTTCTCCCGCAGCACGGGCTCGCGCAGCGCCGCGGGATAGCCCTCGACGAGGAGCACGAGTTGCGGCCCCAGCTCCTCGAAGACGTCGATCAGCTCCCTCATGGCGCGTTCGAGCATCTCCCTGCCGGTGCCGAGCTCGGTGCCGAACATGGATCGCTCGACCCGCTCCGTCCACTGCTCGAAGATCTCGGCGATGGCCTCGTTGAGCAGCGCGTCCTTGCCGCCGAAGTGGTAGCCGATGGAGGCCAGGTTGGTGCCGGAGGCGGCGACCAGGTCTCGTGCGGTCGTGCGGGCGTAGCCCTTCTCCTGCAGACAGCTCACGGCTCCCGCCAGCAGTCTCTCCCGGTATCCACCGGCCTCTGTTCGCGCCACGCGATCCATGGTATCCAGATATACGTCCGTATATGACGTACGTATATCTACATGGAGGACGAACAGTGATCCCTCCGGGACCGAGAGTTCCCGCGCTGGTGCAGACCGCGCGTTTCATGGCTGCGGCACCGAGCGCGTTCGAGGCCTATCACCGCAGGTACGGCCCGATCTTCACGGTTCGCTACGCCGGTTTCCCCCCGGAGGTCTACGTGACCACCGCGGAGTTGGCCGAGCAGGTCTACCGGACCGACCAGGGCGGAGGCCACGCCGGCGCGGCGCGCCGCGACTTCCTCGCGCATCTGGTCGGCGAGCATTCCGTGCTCACGCTGGACGGCGACCCGTGGTGGCGGCACCGCAAGACGCTCAACCCGCCGCTGCGCGCCAGGCAGGTCGCCGGCTACCACGACGACATCGCCGCGATCGCGGCGGAGAAGATCGCGACGTGGCCGCTGGGCAGGCCCTTCGCGCTGCGCGATCGTATGCAGGAGATCACGCTGGAGATCATCATCCGGCTGATCTTCGGGATCAGCGACGCCGAGCGTGTCGGCAGGCTGCGGGCGCTGCTGCCGGCACTGATCAAGACCGGCGGCTCCATGCAGGTGGCGATGTTGCCCGACCGGTTGCGCGGCCCCGCCGCACGGGTGCCGATCACGCCGTACGCGCGCTTCCTGCGGCTGCGCGCCGCCGTGGACACGATCCTGTTCGACGAGATCGGCCGCCGGCGCGGCACTTCCGGCGGCACCGACGTGCTCGGGCGGCTGCTGGACACCGGGCTGGACGACCAGGAGATCCGCGACGAGCTGATCACCATGCTGATCGCCGGTCATGAAACGACCGCGACCGGCCTGGCCTGGGCGTTCGAGCGGATCCTGCGGATGCCCGAGGTGCTGGAACGCCTGCCGGACGACGAGCCCTACCTCGACGCGGTGGTCAAGGAGGTGCTGCGCGTCCGGCCCGTCGTCTATGAGGCGCCACGGCTGCTCGACTCACCCCTGCGGCTGGGCGACTACGAGATCCCTGCCGGGTGGTACGCGGGACCGTACATCCCGCTCGTGCACCGTGATCCCGCCGCCTTCGCCGAGCCCGGGGAGTTTCGCCCGGAACGTTTCCTGGCGGGGCACCAGAACAGGGGCTGGATGCCCTTCGGCGGCGGGCGGCGCTTCTGCGTCGGAGCGCAGCTGGCGCTCCTGGAGATGCACGTCATCATCCGGGAGGTGCTGCGCCGCCTGGAACTCGCTGCGCCCGATCAGGCGCCGGAGGCCAGGCGGCTGGCGAACGTGACGCTCGCGCCCGCGCGGCTGACCCGGGTCATCGCCCGCGCTCGGACTCCTGCTCGGACGGAGTAGGAGAGTCCTCGCGTCGCGGGTCGGCGCCCAGCTCCTCGCGGAGCCGGTCGTAGTCGATGTGATGGTTGGTGTACTTCAGCTGGCGAGCGACCTTCGTCTGCTTCGCCTTGGCTCTACCTCGGCCCATGGCTACTCTCCCTCGTCCCCGCTGCCATGCTATCCAACAACGTTACGACTTGAAGAATTATGCAACTGAACTCGATTAGTCTGGCAACATGCACGTGGAGGTCCATCAGGCCAAGGCCGACTTCTTCCGAACGCTCGGCCACCCCGCTCGCATCCGAGTGTTGGAGCTGCTCCAGGAAGGGCCACTTCCCGTCAGGGACCTGCTGGCTCAGATCGACATCGAGGCTTCGAGCCTCTCACAACAGCTCGCGGTCCTGCGCCGGGCAGGGATCGTGAGCGCCATCCGCGAAGGCAGCACGGTGGTCTATACCCTGGCCACTCCAGAGCTCGCCGACCTGCTCTGCGCCGCCCGGCGCATCCTCACCGACATGCTGGCCGACCAGGGCGAGCTCCTCGCGGAGCTGAGAGCCGAGGTCACCTAGCCGCCCCGGGATCGACAAGGCGGGCGGAAGTGCCAGATCCGTTAGGCTTCGGGCATGGTCTCCGAGCTGTTCGATCCCAAGGCGTGGCAGGCGGTCGAGGGATTCGAGTTCACCGACATCACCTACCACCGAGCCGTCGACCAGGGCACCGTGCGCATCGCGTTCGACCGGCCCGAGGTGCGCAACGCCTTCCGCCCTCAGACGGTCGACGAGCTCTACCGCGCGCTCGATCACGCCCGGCAGACCACCGACGTCGGCTGCGTGCTGCTCACCGGCAACGGCCCGTCGCCCAAGGACGGCGGCTGGGCCTTCTGCTCGGGCGGCGACCAGCGCATCAGGGGCAAGGACGGCTACCAGTACGCCGACGGCACGCCGGCCACCGGGCGCCTGCACATCCTTGAGGTGCAGCGGCTGATCCGCTTCATGCCCAAGGTCGTGATCTGCGTGGTGCCCGGCTGGGCCGCGGGCGGTGGCCACAGCCTGCACGTTGTGGCCGATCTCACACTGGCCAGCGCGGAGCACGCCCGGTTCAAGCAGACCGACGCCGACGTGGCCAGCTTCGACGGCGGGTTCGGCTCGGCCTACCTGGCGCGGCAGGTCGGGCAGAAGTTCGCCCGCGAGATCTTCTTCCTCGGCGACACCTACTCCGCGGCCGACGCCCACCGCATGGGCATGGTCAACGCCGTGGTCCCGCACGACGAGCTGGAGGCCACGGCCCTGGAGTGGGGCCGGAAGATCAACGGCAAGTCGCCGACGGCGCAGCGGATGCTCAAGTTCGCCTTCAACGCGATCGACGACGGCATGGTGGGGCAGCAGGTGTTCGCGGGCGAGGCCACGCGGCTGGCCTACATGACGGACGAGGCGGCCGAGGGGCGCGACTCGTTCCTGCAGAAGCGCGAGCCCGACTGGTCACCGTTCCCCTGGCACTACTGAGCCGTCCCGCGCATCCCGCCCCCTGTGCAGACTGGTGGCATGAGGATCAAGGTGCCGGAGGCGTTGACGGCGTCCCATGTGAAGTACGACGGGGAAGCCGGGCGCGCCTGGTCGGCCGGGCTGCCCGCGCTCGCCGAGCGTTACCTGAAGGAGTGGGGGCTGCGGCTCGACGGCGAGCCCAGGCACGGCGTGGTGTCGCTCGTGCTGCCCGTCGTCCGTGACGACGGCACGAAGGCCGCGCTCAAGCTGCAGCCCGTCACCGACGAGAACGCCACCGAGGCCATGGGGCTGGCCGCGTGGGCGGGCGACGCGTCGGTGTTGTTGCTCGAGTCGGACCCGGCGAGCGGCACCATGCTGCTCGAACGGCTGGAGGCCGACCGGTCGTTGTCCGCCGTGCCGGACGACACGGAGGCGCTGGGCATCCTCACCGACCTGCTGGCCCGCCTGGTGGCCCATCCCGCCCCCGCGGGGATGCGCCGGCTGGGCGACATCGCGCAGGCCATGCTCGACGACGTGGACAAGGCGCTCAAGCGGCTGACGGACGAGCACCACCGCCACTGGATGACGTGGTGCGCCTCGGCGGTCGCCGAGCTCGTCCACGAGCCAGGCGACCGCCTGCTGCACTGGGACCTGCACTACGACAACGTGCTGGCGGCCGGGCGGGAGCCGTGGCTGAGCATCGACCCCAAGCCGCTGGCCGGCGACCCGGGGTTCGACCTGATGCCCGCCCTGGACAACCGGTGGGACGACGTGGTCGCGTCGGGTGACGTGACGCGGACGGTGCTCAGGCGCTTCGACCTGATGGTCGACCGGCTCGGGCTCGACCCCCAGCGGGCGGCGGGCTGGACGCTGGGCCGGGCGCTGCAGAACATGCTCTGGGAGGTCGAGGACGGCACCCATGCCGAGAGCGAGTGGATGCGCATCCAGCTCGCGGTGGCCGAGGCCGTACGGCACCGGCAGTGACTCACCGGGGCAGCACGACCTTCCGCGGCCGTGGCCGGTCATGGGACAGAGCCTGCTACCTCAACCAAAGTTGAGGTCAAGTCACATACTGTTATGGGAACTTTTCCTTTTACTCGGTCTTTATCTAGATATAGTGCGACAGGGGACACACACGGGGACGGGGCACCTAGGTGGGATGACCGAGTTCACAGACGCCGCATTCAGCTTTCCAACTGTCATTTTCAGCATCCTTCTCATCGTGGTCGTGGGGTATTGGCTGGCTGTCATCACCGGCCTGTTCCAGGTGGATGACGACGCGGCCTGGCTGGGGCTCGGGGGAGTTCCCGCAGGGATCACGCTCTCGGTGCTGATCGCGGTGGCATGGACGCTGTGCTTGATCGGCAGCCAGATGGTGAGCGGCGACCTGCTGGTCGCCGTGCCGGTCGTCGCCGTGGCCGGCGGCTGGTTCGCCGCCCGTGGCCTGCTGCTTCCGCTGCGGCCGCTCTTCCGCGAAGGGGACCGGTCCTCGCGGAAGGACTTCATCGGCCAGATGTGCGTGATCCGCACCGGCGAGGCCACGCCCGACTTCGGCCAGGCCGAAGTCAGCGCCGCGGACGGCGCGTCCGCGATCGTGCAGGTGCGCACGACCGGGCTGGACCGCCTGGACCGCGGCGCCACCGCACTCATCTTCGACTACGACAAAGACGGCGAATTCTTCTTGGTCATGCCGTACGAAAGTGAGCATTGATGGACGTCATCTCTACCGGACTCGGCATACTCATAGCGGTTATCGCGATCATTGCCGTCGGGCTCCTTGTCCTCATCGGCCGCCTTTTCCGTAAGGTCGAACAGGGCAAGGCGCTGATCGTTTCGAAGATCAACAAAGTCGACGTGACGTTCACCGGCAAGATCGTCCTGCCCGTCGTCCACAAGGCCGAGGTCATGGACATCTCGGTGAAGACGATCGAGATCCACCGCACCGGTCGCGAGGGCCTGATCTGCCGCGACAACATCAGGGCCGACATCAAGATCACGTTCTTCGTACGCGTGAACAAGACCACGGAAGACGTCATCAAGGTCGCCCAGGCCATCGGCACGGCGAGGGCCAGCGACGAGCAGACGCTGCAGGAGCTGTTCAACGCGAAGTTCTCCGAAGCGCTGAAGACGGCCGGCAAGCACCTGGACTTCGTCGACCTCTACACCAAGCGCGACGAGTTCCGCGACGAGATCATCCGGCTCATCGGCACGGACCTCAACGGCTACAGCCTCGAAGACGCCGCCATCGACTACCTGGAGCAGACCTCCCTGGCCCAGCTCGACAAGAGCAACATCCTCGACGCGCAGGGCATCCGCAAGATCACCGAGCTGACGGCCCTCGAGCACGTGCGCACGAACGAGTTCCGGCGCAACGAGGAGAAGGAGATCACCCGCCAGAACGTGGACGCCCGCGAGGCCATCCTCGAACTGGAGCGCCGCCAGGCCGACGCCGAGCTCAAGCAGCGCCGCGAGATCGAGACCGTCAAGGCCCGCGAGGAGGCGGAGATCGCCCGCGTGCAGGCCGAGGAGCGGCTGCGCGCCCAGACCGCCGGCATCAAGACCGACGAGCAGATCGGCGTGCAGCGGGAGAACCAGCACCGCGAGATCGCGGTCGCCGAGAAGAACCGCGAGCGCGTGATCGCCATCGAGTCCGAGCGGATCGAGAAGGACCGCCTGCTGGAGGTCATCGCCAAGGAGCGTGAGACCGAGCTCTCGCGCATCGCGAAGGACAAGGAGGTCGAGACCGAGAAGCGCTCGATCGCCGAGGTCATCCGCGAGCGCATCGTGGTCGACAAGACCGTGGCCGAGCAGGAGGAGAGCATCAAGAGGCTGCGCGTGGTCGAGGAGGCCGAGCGCACCCGCCAGCAGGTGATCATCGCCGCCGAGGCCGAGGCGCAGGAGAACCTGGTCAAGGACATCAAGGCCGCCGAGGCCGCGGAGGCCGCCAGCAAGTTCAAGGCCCGCGAGGAGCTCGTGCTCGCCGAGGCCAGGCAGCAGGCCGCCGATCTGGACGCGCGGGCCAAGATCCGGCTGGCCGAGGGCATCCAGGCCGAGTCCGCCGCCGACGGCCTCGCGCAGGTCCAGGTCAAGGAGCGCGACGCGGACGCCATCGAGAAGATCGGCCGTGCGGAGGCGCTGGCGCTGAAGGAGAAGCTGGCCGCCGAGGCCGACGGCGCCAGGGCCATGGCGCTGGTGGAGGGCGACCGGCTCAAGGCGCAGGCCGAGGGCGAGCAGGCGATGGCGCTGGCCGGCGCCGCGGCGGTCGGCGAGAAGCTCAAGGCCGAGGCCGAGGGTCTCACCGAGAAGGCGGCCGCGATGGCCGCGCTCGACGAGGCCAGCAGGGAGCACGAGGAGTACCGCCTGCGCCTGGAGGCCGACAAGGAGATCCGTCTCAAGCACATCGACGTGTCGCGGCACGTGGCCGAGTCGCAGGCGAGCGTCCTGGCCGCCGGGCTGGCCAAGGCGAACATCGACATCGTCGGCGGCGACACGATGTTCTTCGACAAGGTGGTCGGCTCGATCACCGCGGGCAAGGCGGTCGACGGGTTCATCGGGCACTCCCAGGTCGCGGGTGCCCTGGCCGAGCCGTACGTCAACGGCACGGCCAGCCTGGCGGCCGACCTCGCCGGCGTGGTGAGCGGCGTGCGTACCGAGGATCTGAAGAACCTGACCGTGTCCGCCCTGCTCATGCAGCTCATCAACAACGGCGGCCCGCAGTCGTCGGCGCTCGGCGAGTTGCTGGAGACGGCCCGCCGGCTGGGGGTGGCCGACTCGCCGGTGGCCGCGCTCGCCGGGGCGAGGGGCTGACCGTCTGTGACTGCGCTCGAAGCCGGGCCCGGGCTGGAGGCGGGGACGTACGAAGTCCTCAGGAACCGGCTCCAGGCCCAGGCCCAGGCCCTCGCGGCGACGGCCGAGGCGGTCAACCAGGAGCGGCTGCGCGTGTTCGGCGGCGCGGAGCTGCGCCTGCTGGGCACCGAGCGGATCCGTACGGAGAACAACTGCGTCCCCAGGGACATCGTCTCCCTGGGTGACGTGATGTTGTTCGGCTACAACGTCTTCATCGGGCTCAAGCCGGAGACGACGGTGGCCGACGTGTTCGCGGTGCACCGGTTCTCCAGGGACGGCGACGCCTTCCGGTTCGACGCCGACAAGCTGGAGGCGCTGGAGGATCCGGCGTTCAGGAAGGACTTCGCCGAGCTCTACCGCTACTACAAGGAGACGCGGCTGCAGCAGCTCCGGCGGGTGGAGGGCAAGCTGCTGGCGGTGTTCCAGACGGGTCCTGCGGATCTGCGGGTGCTCCGGTGGGCGGTCAGCACCGGCGGAGTCCCGAAATATCTGGATAACAGGGGCGAGCGTGACCACGTCTTCCCCCCGTCCCACGACTTCGAGTGGACCCCCACCACCCGCGACGACCACGTGCTCGGCCGCCACCCGCACATCTCCATCGACGGCGAGGTCTTCGTCGAGACCGTCGGCGGCGACCTCACCATCAAGATCGAGGACAACACGGAGACCGGCGCGGGCATCTACTCCGAGCCGGTCACCGAACCCCTGCAGAGCCTCGCCGACGCCGACGTCGAGTACGCCCGGGTCGGGCCGCTCATCCTCATGCGGATCAAGCCGTACAAGGAGGCCGACTGGCGGCACCTGGTCTTCAACGTGCGCACCAGGTCCGTCGTGCGGCTCGACGGCATCGGGCAGGCCTGCCAGCGGCTGCCCGAGGACCAGGGGCTGATCTTCCCCGGCGGCTACTACCTGGCGACCGGGGTCAGCAAGACGTTCGACACGGACGTGACCGACCTGGAGTTCGAGCGGGTGGTCCGCTCCCCCAACGGCGAGGACGTCCTGTACGTCTTCCACGCCATGGGCGACGGGCGCTCGCTGCTGCTGCCGTACAACGTGATCAGGAAGGAGGTGGCCACGCCCATCGTCTGCCACGGATACTCGTTGTTCGAGGACGGCACGATGGTCGTCTTCCGCGCCACCTCCGAGGAGCCGACCCGGGTCCACCCGATGCAGGTCTGGCAGACCCCGTACGTCTCCGACACCTACGCCGCCGCCCAGCCCGCCGGCACCGGCCCGCTGGAGCGCATCGGCAACGCCGAGTTGGTGCGCGGCATCTCCGACTGCCTGTCGGTGTCCCGCATGGTCGAGGAGATGGCGCCGTCCGCCGGGACGTTCGAGGGGCTCATCGCCGCGTGCACGCGGGCGTTCGACTCCTACCACTGGCTCGGCGACCACGGCCTGCGCGGCCCGCTCTCCGACGTACGCGCCACCGCCGAGCAGGTCCTCGACGAGTACGAGAACGTCGAGCAGCTCACCAGGCAGGCCGAGCAGACGCTCGCCACGGCGACGGAGGAGACCACCCGCCTGGTCCGCCGCGCCCAGGCCGACGACCCGGTCACCGCTGACGCCTGGGTGAGTCTGCTGGCCACGCTGCGCAGGGCCCAAGGCCACCTGGTGACGCTGCGCGAGGTCCGCTACATCGACCTGGCCGCGCTCGACGCGCTGGCCGCGTCGGTTGCGGAGGAACTGGACTCGGTGGGCCGGCGGGCGGTCGAGTTCCTGGAGGGCGCGGACGCGTTCACCGCCTACCACGCCGCCGTCGGGCAGCTGGCCGCCGAAGCCGCCGCGATCACCACGGCCGCCGAGGCCGAGCCCGTCGCCGACCGGCTGGCCGAGCAGTCGGAGGGGCTGGAGGTGGTGACGGAGGTCGTCGGCTCGCTGGAGATCGCCGACGCCACCGTGCGCACCTCCATCCTGAGCCGCATCGCCGAGGTCCTCGGCGGCGTCAACCGCGCCAGGGCCGTGCTGGACGGCCGCCGCCGCGAGCTGCTGGGGGCCGAGGGGCGGGCCGCGTTCGCCGCCGAGTTCGCCCTGCTGGGGCAGGCCATCACGGGTGCGCTGGCGATCGCCGACAGCCCCGAGAAGTGCGACGAGCAGCTCGGCCGGCTGATGCTCCAGCTGGAGAACCTGGAGTCGCGCTTCGGCGAGTTCGACGACTTCGCCGCGCAGCTGTCGGCCAAGCGGGACGACGTCTACGAGGCGTTCTCCTCCCGCAAGCAGACGCAGCTGGACGAGCTGGCCCGGCGCGCCGACCGCATCTTCGCCTCCGCCGAGCGTGTCCTGGCCAGCGTCACCCGCCGCCTCGGCTCGTTGTCGTCGCTCGACGAGGTGAACACCTACTTCGCGACCGACCCGATGGTGGCCAAGATCCGCTCGGTCGCCGACGAGCTGCGCGCGCTCGGGGACGCCGTACGCGCGGAGGAGCTGGACGGGCGGGTCAAGTCGGCGCAGCAGGAGGCCGCGCGTTCCCTGCGGGACCGCCTCGACCTGTTCTCGGACGGCGGCGAGACCCTGCGCCTCGGCCACCACCGGTTCGCCGTCAACACCCAGCCGATCGACCTGACGCTGGTGCCGCACGTGGAGCGCGGCGATGACCGCACCTCCATGTACTTCGCGATCACCGGCACCGACTACCGCGCGCCCGTGCCCGAGTCGTTCGCCGACACCCGGCCCTTCTGGGATCAGTTGCTGGTCTCGGAGACGCCCGACGTCTACCGGGCCGAGCACCTGGCCGCATCGCTGCTCGACTCCGTCACGGCCGGCGCGCCCCTGGCCGACCTGGTCAGGCAGGCGGCCGAGTCGCGGTACGACGAGGGTTACGAGCGGGGCGTGCACGACCACGACGCCACGATCATCCTGGACGCGCTCGTACGGCTGCGCGAGGGAGCCGGGCTGCTGCGCTACCCGGCCGGCGTCCGCGCGGCCGCCCAGCTGTTCTGGGCGTTCGGGCTGGACGAGGTTTCACGTAAAACATCGACGACCCGGGCGCTGTCGCTGGTGCGGGCGCGCACGGTTTTCGGCGACACCTCCGCCCTGGGCGCGCTGGCCGCCGAGCTGGGCGCCGCGATCGCGGAGTTCATGACCGGTCTCCGTACGGGCGCCGCACCGGACGCGGGCCTAGCCGCTCTCGGTACGGGCGCCGCTCCGGACGCGGGGCTGGCCGGCGAATACCTCGTCGAGGAGCTGGGCAGCGGCCAGGCCGGGTTCGTGACCAGCAAGGGCGCGCGTGACCTGCTCGACGCGTTCCGCCACGAGCTGGGCCCGGTCAAGGCGCGCGAGTTCGAGGAGGACCTCCAGGCGCTCGCCCTGCCCGAACGCCTCCAGCTCGCGCAGGCGTGGATGTCCGCCTTCCGCGAGGGCCCCGAGGTCACCGAGGCCATCGCCGTACAGCTGTGCGACCTGCCCCGCCACGACTCGAGCGCCGCCACGACCGAGACCGTGGACGGGCTGCTGGGATCCCACCCCCGCGTCGCCGGGCGCAAGCTGGAGATCAGGCTCGACGAGCTGCTCACCAGGGCGCGCCGGTTCCGGCAGGAGCGGGTGCCCGCCTACCGCGCCTTCCAGCGCCGCAGGAGCGAGCTGGTCGAGGCGGAACGGCGGCGGCTGCGCCTGGACGAGTACCGCCCCAAGGTCATGAGCGCCTTCGTCCGCAACCGCCTGCTGGACGAGGTGTACCTCCCACTGATCGGCGACAACCTGGCCAAGCAGCTCGGCGCCACCGGCGCGGGCAAGCGCACCGACCAGATGGGCCTGCTGCTGCTCATCTCGCCGCCCGGCTACGGCAAGACCACCCTCATGGAGTACGTCGCCAGCCGGCTCGGCCTGGTGTTCGTCAAGGTCAACGGCCCGGCGCTGGGCCACGAGGTCACCTCGCTCGACCCGGCCGACGCGCCCGACGCCACGGCCAGGCAGGAGGTGGAGAAGATCTCGTTCGCGCTGGAGACGGGCAACAACACGCTGCTCTACCTCGACGACATCCAGCACACCTCGCCGGAGCTGCTGCAGAAGTTCATCTCGCTCTGCGACGCCCAGCGCCGCATCGAGGGCGTGTGGAACGGCCGCACCCGCACGTACGACCTGCGCGGCAAGCGGTTCGCGGTGTGCATGGCGGGCAACCCGTACACCGAGTCGGGCCAGCGGTTCCGCATCCCCGACATGCTGGCCAACCGGGCCGACGTGTGGAACCTGGGCGACGTGTTGTCCGGCAAGGACCACCTGTTCGCGCTCAGCTACATCGACAACGCCCTCACCTCCAACCCCGTGCTCGCGCCGCTCGCCGGCCGTGACCGTGCGGACGTGGAGTTGCTGGTGCGGCTGGCCAGGGGCGACTCGACGGTACGGCCCGACCAGCTCAGTCACCCGTACACCAAGCCGGAGCTCGACCAGATCCTCAGCGTGCTGACCAAGCTGGTGCGGGTGCAGGAGGTGGTCCTGGCCAACAACCAGGCCTACATCGCCTCGGCCGCCCAGTCCGACGCCGCCCGCACCGAGCCGCCGTACCGGCTGCAGGGGTCGTACCGGAACATGAACAAGCTGGCCGAGCGCATCGTGCCCGCGATGAACGACGACGAGCTCGAAGCGCTGATCGACGACCACTATCTGGGCGAGGCCCAGACCCTGACCTCGGACGCGGAGGCCAACCTGCTCAAGCTGGCCGAGCTTCGTGGCCGTCTGACCCCCGCCCAGGCCGAACGGTGGGCGGCGATCAAGGCGGCCTACCTCAGGGCCAAGGCGCTCGGGGGAGCCGAGGACGACCCGATGACCAGGGCCGTCGGCGCGATCGGGCTGCTGGCCGACCGCGTCGGCGACGTCGGCACGGCCATCAGGGAGTCCGGACGCTGACCGGCGCCCGCGGGGGGCCGCTCCGGGTCATCCGGTGAGCGCCTCCGTCGCCTCCCGCTGCAGGGCCGTCGACCGTTTCAGGTAGTCGAGGATCAGCTTCAGCTCGTCGTCGGTGTACCGCTCGTACAGGTGCGCCAGCGCCGCGACGAACGGCGCGAACAGCTCCGCGAACCCGGCCAGCTGCTCGGAGTTGATCTCGACGATGACCCGGCGCCGGTCCTTGGTGTCGCGCACCCGCCGCACCAGCCACCTGGACTCCAGCCGGTCGATCAGCCCGCTGATCGACGCCGGCGCCAGCCCGGTGTGCTGCGCGAGCTCCCCCGCCGTCAGGGGCCCGAGGCGTTGCAGCAGATCGCGACCTGATGTTGCCGGTCTTCCTGAAGAAGGGCGCGAGCCAGGAATCACTCGCCTGGATGTACCGCTACGAGCCGAGCCTGTGACACCGCGCCGGCGCTCGCGGGCACGAGCGGCAACCGCACGTCCGGGGTCGGGATCACGCCCTGGGCGTGCAGCACGCCCTTGAGCACGGTGGGGTTGGGCTCGGCGAAGAGCGTCGCCGAGAGCCGGGCCAGCCGGTGCCCGAGCGTCCTGGCCCGGGTGACGTCCCCGGCGTGCCAGGCGCCGGCCAGCTCGGCGAAGCTCGCGGTCTCCAGATGCGCGGAGGCCAGGATCCCGCCGGCCGCGCCCAGCGCCAGCAGCGGCGAGATGAACGCGTCGTCGCCGCCGAGCACCTCGAACCCGGCGGGCAGGTCCCCGAGCAGCGCCACGGCGTCCTGGTCGAGTCCCGCCGCGTACTTCACGCCGGCGATCATCGGATGAGCGCCCAGGCGGCGCAGCGTGGCGGCACCGACCGCCTGCCCGGTCCTGTAGGGGATGTGGTAGATCACCAGCGGCACCGGCGTCTCCTCCGCCAGCGTCTCGAAGTGCGCGACCACGCCACGCTCCCCCGGCCGCAGGAAGTACGGCACGGTCACCAGCGCCGCCCCCACCCCCTCCGGGAGGCGCCGCAGCGCCCCGGCCGTCGATCGAGTGTCGTTCCCCGTCACCCCCACCGTCAGCAGCGCCTGCCGCTCGGCGCAGACCCGCGCGCAGACGTCGATCACCAGCGCCCGCTCCTCCAGGTCGAGCGCGGCCACCTCTCCGGTGGTGCCCAGCGCGACCAGGCCGGCCGCGCCCTGGTCGAGCACGTGGCCCGCGAGCTTCTCGACCGCGTCCGCGGCCACCTCCCCCGAGGAGGTGAACGGAGTGATCAGCGGTACGTGGATTCCTCTCAGCATGCTTCGAGGGTGACCCGTGCGAACCCGTTAGGTCCAGCACTGATTTCTTGGCCAGAGGTTAAGCTGAACTTATGCTCGACCCGCGCAAGCTCCTCCTGCTCCGCGAGCTCGCCAGGCGCGGCACGATCGCCGCGGTGGCGCAGGCCGTGACGTTCACGCCCTCGGCCGTCTCCCAGCAGCTCTCGGCACTGGAACGGGAGGCGGGCGTGCCGCTGCTCGAACGCACGGGCCGCACGGTGACGCTGACGCCCGCGGGCCATCTCCTCGTCGAGCACGCGCAGGCCGTGCTCGAGCAGCTCGAACGCGCGTCGGCCGCGCTCGCCGCCGCCCGCGCCGGGCCCTCGGGGCCGTTGCGCGTCGGCGCGTTCCCCACGGCGGCCCGCGTGCTCCTGCCGCCCGCGCTCGCCGCCCTGACCGGCGCCCACCC
The DNA here is from genome assembly GCF_039880665.1 of Nonomuraea sp. B5E05. Taxonomy (NCBI): domain Bacteria; kingdom Bacillati; phylum Actinomycetota; class Actinomycetes; order Streptosporangiales; family Streptosporangiaceae; genus Nonomuraea; species Nonomuraea sp. B5E05. Next base: position 91,341 of record NZ_JBDPMJ010000024.1, on the reverse strand, counting down.
GGGTCTCGAGCCGAGGGTCTCGGAGATCGACCCGGCCGACGTCTCGGCCGCGCTGCGGGCGGGCGAGCTGGACGTGGCGCTCGTGCACGAATACGACTTCGTGCCGCCGGTCACGGACGCGTCCATCGAGACCGAGCCGCTGTTCAGCGAGCCGATCTACCTCACCGACCGCCCCTCGATCGCCGCCGCCCGCGCCGACGCGTGGATCACCAACAAACCGGGCACCCTCTGCCACACGATGGCGATCAGGGCCTGCCAGGCGGCCGGGTTCGAGCCGATGGTGCGCCACCACATCGACGACTTCGACACCGTGCTCGCCTTCGTGGCGGCCGGCCAGGGGGTGGCGCTCGTGCCCCGCCTGGCGGCCATCGACCCGCCACCTGAGGTGTCGCTCACCCGCCTGCCGCTGAGCCGCCGCACGCTGGCGGCCTTCAGGCGAGGGTACGGCGGGCACCCGGCGGTCAGAGCGGCCGTCTTTGCCTTCCGCACGGCCGTCACCCACCTGCCCCTCTGACGCCCGCTCCTCAAGCCCGGGATCCTCACCTGCCGAGCACGGCGTCGAGCACGGTCGTGGCGCTGACCATGTCCCGGTCGTACTCGCCGGCCGTCACCGCCACGACCAGGTCCTCCTCCGGCACCGCGAGCAGTCGCTGGCCGCCGTTGCCGATGCCTTCGTACTGCCGGCGCTCGCCGGTACCGACGTACCACTGGTAGCCGTAGCGGAACTCGCCCTCGATCACGACCCGGGGCGTGAGCATTTCCGTGATCCACTGGCCGGGCACGATGTCGCGGCCGCCGTCGAGCACCAGCCGGCCGATGGCGGCCAGGTCGAGCGGGCGCAACCGCAGCCCGGCCGCGGCCATGGCCAGCCCGTCGTCGCCCTTGGACCAGTGGAAGTCGCCGATGCCGAGCGGCCGGAACAGCGCGGTCTCGGCGTACTCCTCCAGCGGCTTGCCCGTGCCGCGCGCGATGACGCCCCCGAGCAGCGCCGTCGCGCCCCCGCAGTACAGCCACCGCCTCCCGGCCTCCTCGACGACGGGCCGCTCAAGCACGTAGCGATGCCGGTCGGGTGCCAGCTCCATGGCGATCTCGCTGTTGGCCGGGGACGTGTAGGGGGCGTCCTCGTTCCATTCGAGGCCGAGGGTCATGGTGAGCGCGTGCTCGATGGTGAGGTGCGCCCGCTCCGGATCGGCCACCAGATCCGGGTATTCGGCGAACTGCCGCACCAGCCCCTCACCGGGCTCCGGCACCAGTCCTTCACCCAGCGCGATCCCGTACAGCAGCCCGACGACGCTCTTGGACACCGACCGCACGTCGTGCAGCGTGTCCCGGTCGAACACGACGTGCCCCAGGTCCTCGCCGAGCCGGTGATCCGGCCCGGCTCCGTAACGTTCGAGGACGACCTCCCCGCCCCGCATCACCACGAGACCGTGGAAGTTGGGCGCCTTGCCCGCGCGCAGGACCTCATCGACCCGCTCAGCCATCGCCACAGTTTCCTCCTGACAGTCGGCACATCAGGCATACCGCCTGACACCATGTCAGGCGCAACCATCGAGTAAGGTCGGATCTTAGTAAGATGCAGTCTTACTAAGATAGCAACTGACTTTGGAGCCGCTCGATGGTGATGGAGTTCTCAGGACGAGCGCAGGATCTCCGGCTTCTCCAGGAGCAGCTGAGCCTGGTGCTGGAGCAGAAGCTGACGACCAGGGGCCGGGCGCTGATCATGACCGGCCGGCGGCGGGTCGGGAAATCCCGGTTGGTGCAGGAGTTCTGCGAGCGCTCGAATCTTCCGTACCTTGTTTTCCAGGCCACGCGCGGGCGTTCTCCAGCCGCGGAACGCCATGACCTCGTGCAGAGCATCGACTGCGCCGGATTCCCGCAGGCCGAGCTGGTGCGGGGAAATCGCCCCGCCGACTGGAACGAAGCGCTGAGAGCTCTCGCGGCGGCCGCGGGTGACACTCCCTGCATCATCGTTCTCGACGAGGTGCCCTGGCTGGTGGAGCAGGACGGCGAGTTCGAGGGAGCCCTCCAAACCGTCTGGGACAGGCTTCTGTCGGCCAGGCCGATCCTGCTGATCCTCGTGGGCAGCGACCTCACCATGATGGAAGCGCTGCAGGAGTACGGCAGGCCGTTCTTCGGACGGGCCGCCCGCATGACGATCAGACCGCTGCACCTGGCCGACGTCGCCGAGATGACCCGGCTTCCCGCCGCCGACGCCATCGATGCCCTGCTCATCACCGGTGGCTTCCCGGAGATCGTGCGCTCCTGGGAACCGGGTTCGTCCCGCACCGATTTTCTCCGCCGGAGTGTCGACTCGCCGCTGTCGCCCCTCCTCGTGGCCGGCGAGCTCACCCTCCTGGCGGAGTTCCCCGCAGGGGGCCACACCAGATCGGTGCTGGAGGCGATAGGAGCGGGCGAACGCTCCTTCGCCAACATCGCCGCCAGGACGGGAGGCACGTCACCGTTGCCGTCGGGCACCCTGGCCCCCATCCTGGCCACGCTGGTGGCGAAACAGGTCATCGCGGCCGATCTCCCGTTGTCCACGTCACACGACACGAAGAACAAGCGTTACCGCATCGCCGACCACTACCTGCGCTTCTGGCTGCCCTTCCTCCAGCGCGCGATCCATGACAGCGAGCGTGGCCGTCCTGACATCGCGCTGCGCCGCATCGACAGGTCGTGGACGTCCTGGCGCGGGCGTGCGGTCGAACCCCTCATCCGGGAGACCCTCGCCAAAGCGCTGCCGGATGACACCTGGCCCTGCACCGAGGAGATCGGCGGCTGGTGGAACCGCCAGAACAACCCGGAGATCGACCTTGTCGGCGCGGACAAGAGACCCGTCGCCGGGCGCGTGCACTTCACCGGATCGATCAAGTGGCTCGACAACCGCCCGTTCGACCGTCATGACTACGACGAGCTCGCCCGGGGCGCCACCTTCGTCCCCGGCGTCACAGCCGACACCCCGAAGGTCGCCGTATCAAAGGCGGGCACAGCGCCTGGGCTGGCGCTCGACCAGGTCTGGGGGCCGGACGATCTCGTCGAGGTGTGGCGGCGGCCCTCCCGATGATCACGACCGCTACATCCCGTCATGCGGCAGGGCTTCTGGCCTCGAGGATCTCCGTGCGGGACCACGGCCCGCCGTACCAGAACCGCCAGCCGGCGTCGCGCCGCCGTACGTCGACGACGCCGAGCGAGCGCAGCGTGTCCTCGTACGCGCGGGTGTGGTGCGGGTCGGCGATCAACATCAGCCCGCCGGGCCGCAACACCCGCAGCGCCTCGCGCACGGCCTGTTCCCTCCCGCCGGGGCGCGCGATGGTGTGGATGGCCTGGTCGGTGACGACCACGTCGAACGCGCCGTCCTCGAACGGCAGGTCACGCAGGTCGCCCACCACCAGCGACACCCGGTCGGCGACGCCCTCCCGCTCGGCGTTCGCCCTGGCCCGCGGCGCTTCCTTGGAGCGCTGGTCGAGGCCGGTCACGTGGCCCTCGTCCAGCCGCCGTGCGGCCAGCGTGAGGACGGCGCCCCGCCCGCAGCCCAGGTCCAGCAGGCGCTCGCCGCCCTCCAGGCGGTCCAGCTCCGCCGCCCAGACGGCCGGCTTGCCGCGCCGCGTGGTGTAGAGGTGGCTGCCCGCGCTGGCCAGCGTGTAGGTGCCGCCGAGCAGGAAGGCGACCCCCGCCTCAGGGACGTCGTACGCGAACGACAACACCGTGAGCGCCGCCAGCATGATCACTCCGAGGAGCAGACCCGCCAGCGCCCAGGGTGCGTCGAACCCGTATCTACCGTGTCGCTTGCCCACATTCACGTTATATCTCAAGATGGTCTTGACCGGGAATTGACCGAACCCCGCCCTGACGCACCATCACAGCGCATTGCTCATTACTAGGGTGACCTGGATGGGCACACATTGGGGGTTTGACCAGGCATGACGGAGAGAGAACGAGGTTTTGGCCTGGGAGCGAGCATCGCCCTGACCATGGGAGCGGCGATGTTGTGGGGAGTGGCACACCTGGCGGTCGAGCGCCGCCGATCCGGTCTGGCGCTCATGGTGGCATACGTGCTGATGCTGGCCGGCGTGCTCACCGTCTTCACCGCGTACAGCGCCAACCTCCTGTCTCTGGCCGTTCAGCCCCGCTGGCTGACCGTGCTCACCGTAGCGCTGGTGACGATCGCCCTGGCCTGGACCGGCGTGATCGTCTGGTCGTTCGTCCTCGTACGCCCCCCGCGCTCGGATCGGATCGGCCGCTTCCTGACCACGACGCTGACCGTCGCCCTCTGTGCTCTCATCCTGGCTCCCACCGCCTACGCCGCCAGGATCGCCTACCTGTCGCGGGACGTCGTGAACACGTTGTTCCCGTCCAGCGCCGACAGCACGCCCATCATGGCCCATGATCCGTGGAACGGCGCGGCGCGCGTGCAGTTCCTGCTCCTCGGCGGCGACTCGGCGCCCGGCAGGCCCGGCGTGCGCACCGACAGCATGACCGTGGCCAGCGTGGACACCACGACCGGCGCGACCACGCTGTTCGGCCTGCCGCGCAACCTCCAGCGCGTGCCGCTCCCCCACGGCCCGGCCGGCAGCCGCTTCCCGTTCGGCTTCACCGGCGCGGGCCCCGACACGCCCGGTCTGCTCAACGAGATCTTCCAGTACGCCGAGGTCCACCCGGACATGGTCCCGGGCGTGCCGAAGGGCGAGCGCGGCCCCACACTGCTCAAGCAGACGATCAGCGGCATCATCGGCCTTCCCGTGCAGTATCACGTCCTGGTCGACATGAAGGGCTTCGCGGAGCTCGTCGACGCCATGGGCGGCGTGCGGGTCACCATCAAGGACCCCATCGTGTACGGCCGCAACCGCGAGGGCCTGCTGCCGCCCGGCACGCGCAGGCTCTCCGGCGAGGAGGCCCTGTGGTACGGCCGCTCGCGCACCGACAGCGACGACTATGTCCGCATGGGACGGCAGAAGTGCCTGCTCAACGCGGTCGTCAAGCAGGCCGAGCCGATGACCGTGATCAACAGTTTCGAGCGGCTGGCCGCGGCCGCCAAGCGGACCATCTCCACCGACCTGCCCCAGGAGCTCCTGCCGGCCGTCGTGGACCTGTCGCAGAAGGTGAAGAACGCCAGGATCCGCAGCCTCAGCTTCGTGCCGCCGCTGATCGACACGGCGAACCCCGACTGGCGCCTCATCCGCGACACGGTCTCCGACGCCCTGAGGGAGCGCCCGTCCACCAAGACCGTGCCGACGCGCGAGAAGCCGCCCGCGACGCCGAAGCCGGACAGTCCGATCAACCTCGACGCCACCTGCGGTTAGACCGTCTCGTCCAGGTGGTCGGCGTAGTAGGCGATGGCGCGTGCGTACCCGCCGGCCCGGTCTGACTCGGCGACCACCTGAAGCAGCGTCGTGACCGCCTCGGCGGAGCGCCCGGCGTTGTGCAGCGCCATCGCCATGAACGAGCGCAACGCCCCGTCGCCGGGGAATTCCTTCAGCCCTCGCTCGAACGTCTCCAGCGCCTCGGCGGGCCTGCCGAGCACCCGCAGGGTGCTGCCGTACCCCGTGAAGGCCCCCAGCCGGTCGGCGTCGCTCAGCCCCTCGCCCGCCAGCGCGCGTTCGTAGTAGGGGACCGCCTCGGCCTCGAGGCCGAGCGCGTCGTGCGACCATGCCGCCTGGTAGGCCACCTCGGCGTCGTCAGGGTGCCGCCGGGCCAGCTCGACGAGGAGCTGCCGGGCCTGCTCGCCCTGGCCTTCCTCACGCAGGCGTACGGCGCGTGCCAAATCGTCGTTCCGCATGCACCGAGTGTGGCATGATGAGGCTCGACAGAAACGGTAACGATTTTCATCCCCACAAGGAGGCGCCGTGAGAGTGGCGTTCGTCGGAAAGGGCGGCAGCGGCAAGACGACGATGTCGGCGCTGTTCGCGAGGCATGTGGCAAGCCAGGGCGGCCCCGTGGTCGCCATCGACGCCGACATCAACCAGCACCTCGCCCTCGTGCTCGGCCTCGACCGGCAGCCCGAGCCGCTCGGCGCCCACCTCACCGAGATCAAGGACCGCCTGCGCGGCGCCAACCCGCGCATCCCCTCGGCGCAGTCCATGGTCAAGACCACCCCGCCAGGCCGCGGCTCCACGCTGCTGAGCTTCGACGACCTCGCCGCCGACCCGCTCGGGCTCACCACGCCCGACGGCCTGCGCCTGCTCGCGACCGGCCCGTTCAGCGAGGACGACCTCGGCGTGGCCTGCTACCACTCGAAGGTCGGCGCGGTCGAGCTGCTGCTCAACCACCTGGTCGACGGCGCCGGCTCCTACGTCGTGGTCGACATGACCGCCGGCGCCGACTCCTTCGCCTCCGGCCTGTTCACCCGGTTCGACCTGACGTTCCTCGTGGCCGAGCCGACCAGGCAGGGCGTGAGCGTCTACCGGCAATACCGCGACTACGCCGCCCAGTACGACGTGGCGCTCGCCGTGGTCGGCAACAAGGTGCACGGCGAGTCCGACGTCGACTTCCTGCGTGAGCACGTGGGTGACGATCTGCTCACCTGGATGGAGCACTCCGCAGCCGTCCGCGCCATGGAGCAGGGCCGCCACTTCACGCTCGACGACCTCGAGCCGGCCAACGCCGACGCGCTCGCCCTGCTCCGCAAGACCCTCGATGAGCAGGAGAAAGACTGGGAGCGCTTCGGTCGGCAGACCGTGGAGTTCCACCTGCGCAACGCCCGCGCGTGGGGCAACGAGCGCACCGGCACCGACCTGGCCGAGCAGATAGATCCGGGCTTCGTCTACGGGCCCTGATCACACGACTGTCCCCCTCCAGGCATCTGGAGGCTCTCCCCATCCCCGCCTAGCGTCACATTTGATCCCTTTCGAGAGGAGACAGCATGTCGCTGACCGTTCCGAACGATCTGCTCGACCAGGCCAGGGCCGGTGACGTGGACGACGCGGCGTTCGTCGCGTGCGTCCGCGACTCGCTGCCGTACGCGTGGTCGCTGATCAGCGACCTGGCGAGCCGGCGCGAGCAGACCGGGGCCGAGTTCGCGGACAACACGGTGCCACCGCCGTCCGAGGAGGCCCGCGGCCAGCTCCTGCGCTGCCTGGCGAGCGACGCGATGCGCGGTGCGCTGGAGCGCCACTTCGGGGTCCGCCTGGCCTTCCAGAACTGCCATCGGGTCGCCGTCTTCGACCCGACGGCCACGAAGGCCCTGCACGAGTTCGTCACTCCGCGCGCCCAGATCCTCAACCAGAAGCCGGAGCTGGTGGACTGCTGATCCCTCCCGGTGACCCGGCACCCCGCCGGGTCACCGGGGCAGCAGCGGCAGCACCTCGTCGCCGAGGCGCCTGATGTTCTCCAGCGTCCGGCGATGCTCTCCCAGGCCTTCGACCATCAGGATGAAGTGCTCGATCCCGGTCTTCTCCGCGGTGCGCAGCAGGGTCTCCGCACAGTGCCCGGCCGACCCGACCGGATGGATGCGCGTCAGCAGATCCGCATATGCCGGGATGTTTCGTGAGGGGCGCGGCCGGTCGTCCACCGGCACATAACCCGCCAGCCCCGGCCCCAGCCACCGCGACAACGACTCCTTGAGCTCCCGCACCGCCCGGGCCGTCGAGTCCGCCACGTACGCGACCCCCGCCGCCACGTGCCCGGCCGCCGTCCCCCCGCGCGCCGCGTAGTCCGCGACCAGCGCCGCCTTCTCCGCGTCCCCGATGTGCATGCCGAGCAACATGGGCAGGCCGCGCGCCGCCGCCAGCCCCACCGTCGGCTCCGAGGTGCACGCGACGACCGGCCGCATCGCCGCCTCCGGCACCACCCCGACCTCCCTGAACCGGAAGAACTCCCCGCCGGCCGCCACCCGGCCTCCGGAAAGGGCGTCGAGCAGCACGTCGAGCGACTCCCCGAAGCCCCGCTCGAACCGTTCGGCCCCCGTGCCGAACACCTCCAGGTCCACCCACGGCCCGCCCCGGCCCACACCCAGCGTGAACCGCCCGCGGGAAAGGTGGTGCAACATCGCCGCCTGCTCGGCCAGCGCCACCGGATGGTGCGTGGACAACACGCTCACGGCCGTGCCCAGCCCGATGCGCGTGGTCCTGCCGACGGCGACCGCCGCCAGGGTGATCGCCGACGGGCACACGCCATAGGACATGAAATGGTGCTCGGCGATCCACGCGTCGTCGAACCCCGCCTCCTCCGCCGCCACGATCAGCTCGACGGCGTCGGACAACACGCGCCCGGCTTCCTGGCCGGGAAACTGCGCCGCGATCAGAAAAATGCCGATTCGCACCTGATCCATCATGGCGGTCATCAGGAAACCCGGAAAGCCTCGCCGCCCAGAGCCTCCTGTCAGCCGAAGAGCGTCGCCTGCCCTTCGCCCGCCAGCGGATCCCGGTGCTGCTTCAGATGCCGCCACTGCGGCAGATCGTCCAGGTAGGACCACGACAGACGATGGTGCGGGGTGGGCCCCAGCCGGGCGAGGGCCTCCTGGTGCAGCGGCGACGGGTAGCCGGCGTTCTCGGCGAAGCCGTACTCGTCGCAGCCGATCGTCCCCATGTAGGCGTCGCGCCGCACCTTGGCCAGCACGGACGCCGCCGCGACCGAGATGCTCGCGGCGTCCCCCTTGATCTCCAGCCGCACCGGCCAGGGCGGGCCGATGTAGTCGTGCTTGCCGTCGAGGATCACCGCGTCGGGGCGTACGGGCAGTGCCTCCAGCGCCCGGCGGGCGGCCCTGCGCAGGGCCTGCGTCATGCCGAGCGTGTCGATCTCCTCGTGGGTGGCCTCGCCGTAGCCGACGCCGGCCGCCCACGCGGCCAGCTCGGCGGCGAGCGGCGGACGTCTGGCGGCGGAGACCTGCTTGGAGTCCGTCAGGCCCGCCGGCGGCTCGGAGAGGTCGGTGACCACGGCGCAGACGGTGACCGGTCCCGCCCACGCGCCCCTGCCCACCTCGTCGACCCCCGCCACCGTGCGGACGCTGTGCTGGGAGAGCAGGAGGTGCTCGATGTCGTACGTCGGCGCCATGGACGCAGACGCTATCGCCTCCACGACCGGCCGGAGGGCGGGTCGTGGCCGAACGACGTCTCACTCGCCGAACGACCGGCCGGTGCGCCGTCGTGGCCGAGGCCAGGTGCCTCACTCGCCGAACGACCGGCCCACCACGTCCTTGGTCGAGCGGAGCGGCCCGTCGGGCCAGTCGGCGAGCATGTCGTCCTCGGGGCGCCGCCGCTCCGCCGGGCGTACCGGCTCGAGGTCGGCCGCGATGTAGCGGGCGGCCACGTGGATGGCCCGCAGCGTCACCGACACCGACGGCCGGTTGACGCTGGAGCTTCTGGCGACGGCGTGCACGTCGCGTCCCACCGGGTTGCCGGGGAACTGCCGCACGGCCAGCCCCCGCACCCCGGCGGCCAGCGCCAGCGCGGGCACGGCGGCGATGCCGATGCCCTTGGCGACGAGCGACAGGATGGTCCCCAGCCCTTCGAACTCCCACGGCGTCGGCCGGGTGCCGCCCACGTCCACCAGGAGGCGGTCCACGGCCAGCCGCGACGGCTCGCCGTCGGGCGTGGCCATCCACGCCTCGTCCCGCAGCTCGCGCAGGTCCAGCGGCACCTCGGGGTCGGCCAGGCGGTGCTTGCGCGGCACGACGAGCACCAGGGGGTCGCGCAGCAGGGGGAAGACTCGCAGGCTGTCGCTGTCACGCACCCGGCCGTACCAGTCGTCCACGAGCGCGATGTCCACCTCGCCCGACTGCACCTCGCGCAGCCCGCGCCCCGACCGGCTCTGCCCCAGCCGCAGCGTGAGCTCCGTGTGGCGGCGCAGCGAGCGCGCGAGCGCGGGCGCGAACGCCACCGCCGCCGTCGGGAACGCGGTGACGACCACCCGTCCCGCCGGTTTGCCCGCGTGCGCGGACAGGTCGGACTCGGCCTCCTCGACCATGGACAGGATGCGCTCCGCGTGCATGACGAGCCGGCGGCCCGCGTCGGTGAGCTCGGCGCTGCGCGCGGTCCTGTCGATCAGCGCCGTGCCGGTCTCGCGTTCGAGCGCGACGAGTTGTTGCGAGACGGCCGAAGGACTGTACCCCAGCGACTCGGCAGTCGCCGAGATGCTTCCTCGACGCGCAAACTCGCAGATCAGCACCAAACGCCGCAATTCCAGCATCAGACTTCCTTATGCCTACCCACGAAAAGCCTCGCTTGTCCTTATGCCTCATGGCAACCACCCTGGGAACGTGACAAACATGACGGTAACTCTGTCCGCCACTCTGGCGGCGAATGAGGACATCGAACGAAGACGACGCGCCGGGGAACGTGTGCTGCACCTGGCCTTCGGTGAGGCAGGTCTGCCCGTCCACCCGGCGCTGCGCGAGAGGCTGGCCGCCGCATCGGAGCACAACGGCTACGGACCGGTCGCGGGGGCGTCCGGACTGCGGGTCGCGGCGGCGGGCTACTGGACACGACGGGGGCTCATCACCGACCCCGAACTGGTCGTCTGCGGACCTGGCAGCAAGTCACTGCTGTACGGCCTGCTCCTGGCGATCGGCGGAGACATCGTCTTGCCCATGCCCAGCTGGGTCAGCTACGCCGCGCAGGCCGATCTCGTGGGCTCACGCCCCATCCTGGTGCCCGCACCTCCAGGAGAGGGCGGAGTGCCCGACCCCGACCTGGTGGCCGCCAGGGTTCGGCTGGCCAGGGCACAGGGCAGGACGGTGAGCTCGGTGCTGGTCACGCTGCCCGACAACCCGACGGGACGGCTGGCCACGCCGGCGACCGTGGGCCGCCTGGTCGAGGTCGCCCGCGAGCTCGACCTGATGATCATCTCGGACGAGATCTACCGCGACCTGCTGCACGACCCCGTCCTGCCGTACACCTCCCCGGCCGACCTCGCACCAGAGCGCACGATCGTCACCACGGGCCTCAGCAAGAGCCTGGCCCTGGGCGGCTGGCGGATCGGCGTCGCCCGGCTCCCCGACGACGGTCACGCGCTGCGGGCCCGCCTGCTCGCGGTGGCCAGCGAGATCTGGTCGGCGCCCGCCGCACCCGTACAGGAGGCCGCGGCCTACGCCTTCAGCGATCCACGCGAACTGACCGAGCGCATCACCCGCAGCCGCCGGCTGCACGGCCTGGTCGCGCGGGCCGTGCGTGACAGGTTCCTGGAGGTCGGCGCCGACGTGCCCGCCCCGCAGGGCGGCTTCTACCTCTACCCTGACCTCAGCCACCTGAGACTCGGCGGCTCCGCCGAGATCACCAAACTTCTGCTGGAGAACCACGGCATCGGCGTCCTGCCGGGGCACGCCTTCGGCGACGATCCCGCCGCGGCCCGGGTGAGGGTGGCGGTGAGCCTGCTCTACGGCGAGTCCGCACAGGAGCGGCTGACCGCTCTGACCAGCCCCGACCCGCTCCAGCTCCCATGGATCGCGGCCAGCCTCAACCACCTGTCGATGGGCCTCAAAGAGCTCTCGCTCGTACGGCACGGCGCGGCCGCCGCGCAGGCGCCCGCGCTCGTCCCCGCCCCCTGCAGCGGTTAGGCGAACCTTTCCCGACAACCCCGTACGTCCCGTAAGCCGGTTGCCCCACCCCCCCACAAAGGGTCGTCAACCTGCGGAGACACCCCGTCCGCAGCCACCGGCGAAAGAGCTTCCCCGCGCATGAACACACGCTCATCATGTGCCCATGCCCGCTCCGGGCTCCTGGCGGATCGCCATGAGGCCGGCAGCGGCCGAGGCGACCTGATCATCCGTCCGTCACGGCCCCGCCCGAACTTTCTGGGCGGGGCCGGTATTTTCGCCTGCCTGCCGGCGCTCTGTATGACACGCCCCCGCGGTGTGCTCGGTGCCGATCTGTCATACCCAGCCGACCACCAGCATCCAGGGGCGAGCTCAACGCCTGATTAACGGCGGATCAACGGCTCGGTGAACGATCAGCCGGCATCTAGGTGACGAGCAACGATGGATCTATCATTTGGTAGCAAATCGTTCCATTGGCTTGGAGACAGACGGCATGGCTGGTCAGAGCGTTCCAGGCGAGCTGCGGTTCGCCGTGCTCGGTCCTGTCCGCGCGTGGCGTGATGGCCGGGAACTCGACCTCGGCACCCCGCTTCAGCGTTCCATTCTCGGCATGCTGCTGCTGCGGGAAGGGCACGCGGTCACCCCCAACGAGATGATCGACGCGGTCTGGGGTGAGGACGCGCCGCCGCGGGCCCTGGGCGCTCTACGCACCTACGTCTCCAGGCTCCGTACGGTGCTCGAACCCGACCGGCCCGCCCGCTCCCGCCCGGAGCTGCTGACGTCGATCGGCAGGGGCTACGCGCTGCGGCTGGCCGGCGACGCGCTCGACCTGACCCGCTTCGAACGCGGCATCCGCGAGGCCGAGTCCGCGCGCAGGGCGGGCAGGCTGTCCGAGGCCGCCAGGGCGCTGCGGGCGGCGCTGTCGTTGTTCGAGGGCGAGCCGCTGGCCGGGGCCGTCGGGCCGTACGCCGAGCACCAACGCGACCGGCTGATCGAGCGCCGCATCAGCGTGGTCGAGACGCTCATGGACGTCGACCTGGAGCTGGGCAACCACGCGAAGGTCGTCTCCGAGCTGATCGCGCTGACCGCCGACCACCCGCTGCGCGAGCGGCTGCGGGCCCAGCTCATGCTCGCCTACTACCGCTGCGGCCGGCAGGGTGACGCGCTCAACGTGTTCACCGAGACGCGCGAGGCGCTCGTCGACGAGCTGGGCATCGAGCCCGGCCCCGAGCTGACCGCGCTGCACCAGCGCATCCTGGCCGCCGACCCCACGCTGGCCGCCGCGCCCGTCCCCGACGACGAGGCGTCCGCCGGAGAGCCGCAGGAGGAAGAGGATCCGCAGGCGCTCGACCTGCCACGCCCCGCGCAACTGCCCGCCGCCGTCAGCGACTTCACCGGCCGCAGGGAGATCGCGGTACGCCTGCGCACGATGGTGTCGGCCGGCTCGCCCGCGCAGTCGTCGCCCGAGGGCGTGCCGGTGGTCGCGATCTCCGGCATCGGCGGGGTCGGCAAGACCGCGCTGGCCGTGCACGTCGCCCACCAGGTCGACGAGGTCTTCCCCGACGGCCAGCTCTACGCCGACCTGCGTGGCTACTCCGGCGAGGCCACGGCGCCCGAGTCGGCGCTCGGAGCTTTCCTGCGCGCGCTCGGCATCCCGCCGGACGTCATTCCCGAGGGCCTCGCGGAACGCTCCGCCCTCTACCGGTCGATCCTCGCCGAGCGCCGCATCCTCGTGCTGCTCGACAACGCCCGCGACGCCGAGCAGGTCAGCCCGCTGCTGCCCGGCTCCGCCGGGTGCGCGGCCGTCGTCACCAGCCGGGGCAAGCTGGCCGACCTGCCGTCGGCGCGGCTGATCGACCTCGACGTGATGGAGCCGGACGAGGCCCTGTCGTTGTTCACCGCCGTGGCCGGGGCCGAGCGCGTCTCGGCCGAGCGCGGCGCGGCCATGGACGTGGTGGCCGCCTGCGGGTTCCTGCCGCTGGCGGTGCGGATCGTGGCCGCCAGGCTGGCCGCGCGCCCGTCGTGGACGGTCGCCTCGCTGGTGCCCAGGCTGGCCGACGAGCAGCGCCGCCTCGACGAGCTGCGGGTGGGCAACCTGGCCGTCGAGGCGACGTTCGCGCTCGGCTACGGGCAGCTGGACGCCCCGCAGGCCCGCGCGTTCCGGCTGCTCGCGCTGCCCAACGGCCCCGACATCTCGTCGGGGGCCGCGGCGGCCGTGTTGTCGATGAGCGCGTTCGAGGCCGAGGAGGTGCTGGAGTCGCTCGTGGACGCCAGCCTGCTGGAGGCGCCCGCGCCGGGCCGCTACCGCTTCCACGACCTGCTCAAGCTGTTCGCCAGGCGGGAGCTGGAGAAGACGGAACGCCCCCAGGCCAGGACGATGACGCTGCGCCGGCTGCTCGGCTTCTACCTGGCCTCCGCCCAGTCCGCGCACCGGCTGGCGTACGAGGGCAGCATGATCTCGGACAACCTGGTCGTGGTGGGGAGCGGGCGCACGTTCACGACTGTGGACGAGGCCGTGGCGTGGCTGATCGCCGAAGGCGACTCGTTGTTCGACGCCATCAACCAGGCCGCCGCGTCCGCGCGTGCCGCCGAGCACCTCCTGCCCGCCGCCGACCTGCTGGTGGCGATGGAGCCGCTGCTGGAGTCGGGCACGCACACGCGCGAGTTCGACCAGAGCACGCGGGCGGTGCTGGCGGCCGCGCTGGCCCTGGGCGACACCGCGGGCGAGCTGCGCGCCCGTTACGTGCTCGGCCGGGTGTTGTTCGCGGGCAACCGGCTGAGGGAGGCCGAGGAGCACTTCCGGCGCGTGGACGAGCTGTCGCGCGAGCGCGGCGAGATGGTCGTCACCGGCGAGGTGCTGAACGCCCTGGCCGTCGTGGTCGGCAGGCAGCGCCGCCACACCGAGGCGCTGTCCCTGTTCGACTCCGCGATGCGCTTCTACCGCGAGAACGGCGTGCCGGCCGGCGAGGCTCTGGTGCTCAGCTACTCGGCCCGCGACCACCTGGGCCTGGGCCGCCCTGACGACGCGATCGCCGCCGCGGAGAAGGGCCTGGCCATCTTCACCGAGATCGGCAGCGGCGCCGGCACCGCACGAGCCCGCTACCACCTCGGCATCGTGCTCTCCCGCGTCGGCCGGCTCACCGAGGCCGTGCACCACCACGCCGAGTGCCTGGCCTTCTTCCGGGCCAGCAGGCAACGGGTCTGGGAGCAGCGCGTGTGCTCCAGGCTGGCCGAGACCTTCATCGCCGCCGAGCGTTACCCCGAGGCCGTACGCCACGCCGAACAGGCCCTCGTGGTCTCCCGCGAGATCGGCCACCCCTACGGCGAGGCGCTCTCGCTCACCGTCCTCGGCAAGGCGCTGCGCGGTCTCGATCACGGACCCGGCAGCGTGGGGAGGAGTCTCGACTGCCTACAGCAGGCCTTCGAGATCTTCTCCCGGCTCGGCGCTCCCGAGGCCGGCGATCTCAAGGTCCTGCTCGACGGCGTCCCCGTCGATGAGCCCGCCGGCATCTCCACTGGCGCCCCCACTGGCGAGCCCGTCGCCGGGACCGACGGCGAGAGCGTCGTCGAGTCCTGAGTACAGCTCGTCGTCCAGACGTGTCATCCACACATGGTTGATCAAGGCTGTCCTTCGTGAGTCACGATGTGCTCGTGATCGACTGAAGTTCGGCCCGGCCGGTCATCCTTCGCCGCCACGCATCGCTAGGGGGCCCGGTCATCGGGATGCTCCGCGAGGCGGCAGCCGCCTCACATAGACGACCGGCCGGACCTGACACGGCCCTCGAACCCCCCAGGCCGTGTCCTGGCCTTGAGCCTCCACCCGCGGTGTCAACGTCCGATCAATGCCGGATCAAAGCAGGAAGTATCCCTCGGCGATGAGGGGCCTGACCGCGTCGGCGTTGGGGATCTCGCCGTCGCCGACCAGCTCGGCGATCACGTTGAGCAGCGGCCCGAGCGCCAGCTCGCCGTCGCAGACGCCGGCCAGCGCGGCCTCCACCGTGCCGACCTCCCTGGAGCGGCGCAGCCCCTGCGTCTGCCGCAGCACGATGCGGATCGGGTCTTCCGCGCCCGGCAGGCCGATCCGCTCGTCGAGCAGGCCTTCGACGGTACGAGGCCGCGCGGCGTCGAGGTCGCCGGCCCGGTGGGCGGCCGCGACGGCGTCGAGCACCGAGTCGACGTAGTCGCCGACCGGAAGGCTGACCTGATGGGTGAGATGCTCCACGCGCACGACCGGGTCGAGCGTGCCCGAGTTGCGCATCGTGATCCAGCCGAATCCGATGGCCTCGACCTTGCGCTCCTCGAACCAGGACAACCAGCGGTCGTAGTGCTCTGTGTAGCGCCTGGTGCCCTGCTCGGCGGCGTCCCTGAGCCAGAGCTCGACGTATTCGGCGGGGTCCTGCACGTCGCGCTGCGCCACCCAGGCGTCGCAGCCGGTCTCGCGCAGCCAGCCGCCGACGCGGTCGTGCCAGTCCTCGCCCTCGACGTGCAGCCAGTTGGCCAGGAAGTGGGCCTGGCCGCCGGGGCTCAGATGGCGGGGCGTGCCCCGGAGGAGGTCGCGGCAGAAGCCGTCGCCCTCGGCGCCCGACTCGCGGTAGGTCAGCCTCCCCTCCGGGGCGATCACGAACGGCGGGTTGCTCACGACGAGGTCGAACAACTCGTCCTCGACCGGCTCGAACATCGACCCGGTGCGCGCTTCCACCCCGGAGACGCCGGACAACTCCCAGCTCAGCCTGGCCAGCTCAAGGGCGCGCGGGTTGAGGTCGGTGGCCACGATGTGCTCGGCCCGTCCGTCCAGGTGCAGCACCTGCACCCCGCACCCGGTGCCGAGGTCGAGCGCGCGCCCGACCGGGCGGCGGGTGACGAGCTGGGCCAGGTTGGCGGAGGCGCCGCCGGCCCCCACGACGTGGTCGGGCCGCAGCGCGGGATCGCCCGGCCGGACCTTGCGGTCGGAGACGAGGTAGCCGCCGGTCTCCCAGGGTTGCAGGTGGACGGTCGCGCGGACCTCGTCGCCGTCGGTCTCGACCAGCCCGGACCGCGTGACGGCCGGCGGGAGCGCGCTCGCCGGCACGGGAACGCCGAGCCACCACAACCTGATCAGCATCGCCAGCGGGTCACCGTCGGCGGTGGCGCGCAGCGCCGGCACCAGCTCCTCCCGGGACAGCGCGGAGGCGGCCATCGCGCCGAGGCGCTCGCGTACGCCGTCGATCGTGTAACCGGTCTCCAGGAGATGATCACGCAGTTGTTCCACAAGTCCATCCTTTCATCGCGGACTCCAACGCATGATCCGATACCGAGAGTGTTCATAGTGTTACCGATCCGCCCCGGCATTCTGCCTGCGCCGGGCATCCGGGACGCGATATGTCTAGAGAGGCCAGCGCGTCATCCGGAGGAGCGGACTCATGCTGATCCCCTGTTTGGCCTGCGATTCCCGGTTTGTTCCCGACGATTACTTCCGCGCCTGCTCCAGCTACCACCGCGGCATGGACCTGGTCTCCTGGACCTGCCCGCGCTGCGGCAACCGCGACGACCTGCGCGTGCTGCCGGGCGAGCTCGGGTTCGGCTACCCACATCGGGGCAGGTATGCCGTGCTCGCCCGCGTACGCGTGCCGGGCCTGCGCAGGCAGCGCGGCGACCTGCGGCTCGACATCTCGCTCGGCAGGGTCAGCTGGCGGGTGCCCGCTATTCGGGTCGCTGGCGCAGGCTCTGCCAGGCCGCCTCGCCCAGGCCCTTGATCTCCTCGTCGGTCGGCGTGTGGGCGCCCGCGAACCACAGGCGGCACATCTCCTGTGCGGGCCCCAGCCACAACACGTAGCACATGGTCGGATGGACGGGCTGGAGCAGCCCGTTCTTCATGTGCGGGCGCCACCAGTCGGAGACCTTGCGGAAGAACGCGCGGCGCTCCTCGGCCACCTCGGCGCCGCCAGGCTCGTTCTTGCGGGGCGGTCGCTCGCTGACCAGCAGCCTGGCCCGCTCGGGGTGCTCGCCCGCCCAGCGCATGTGGAAGGCCACCACGGCCTCGATGCCGTCGCGGGCGTCCTCGTGGCTGACCAGCTCGGCGAGAAAGGCGCTCTGGTAGGCCGTGAGGATCTCGGCGTACAGCACGCCGAAGACATGTTCTTTGCTGGCGAAGTGGTGGTAGAAGCTGCCGACGCTCACGCCGCTTTCCTCGCGGAGGCTGGCCAGCGTGGTGGCGGAGACCCCGTCCTGGCTGAACCGGCGGAGGGCACCCTCGATGATGCGCGTCCGGCCGTCGCGTCCGTTCTTGACACTCTTCACGCTGTCAATGGTGTGCCACCAGAACGTTATTCCGCAAATAGCCCGGCCTGATTGATCATAGCGGTCACCGCCACGGACCCGGAGGCGACGGTCATCTCGGCGTCCGGCCAGAGCCTGCGGATGAGCCTGAGCACCCGCCGGTTCTCGCCCAGGACGTCCATCCCCACGGTCTTCGCCCCGCGTACGGCGGCCCGCATCAGCAACATGTCGACCAGCCGCGGCCCGAGCCCGAACCCCTGCCACCGGTCGGCCACCACCACGGCGATCTCCACGTCGCTGCACTCGCCCTGATAGCTCATGGCGTGGCCGACGATCTCCCCGCCCTCGGCGGTGGCGATGAGGGCGTCGCGGCGTTCGTCCACCGTGAGCAGCGTGCGCACCAGCCCGGCGGCGGGGCTGGTGACGCCGGTGAAGAAGCGGAGCGTCTGCGTGTGCAGCGACAAATCCGCCAGGAAGCGCCTGATCCGCTCCTCGTCATCAGAGCAGGCCTGGCGGATCTGAGTTCCATGCATGAACTCAGCCTGCCCTGTCGCACCTGAGTATGTCAATTGAACTCAGGTATGATAGGGAGATGAACGTGCCGTCTCGCATGAATTTCCGAGCGGACAACTGCTCGATCGAGCGCACCCTGGACATCGTCGGGGAGAAGTGGACCTTCCTCGTGCTGCGCGAGGCGTTCAGCGGCGTGCGGCGCTTCGCCGACATGCAGGCCATCACCGGCGCCCCTCGCCAGGTGCTCAGCGCCCGCCTGGCCCGGCTGGTCGACGAGGGCCTGCTGCGCAAAGAGCCCTACCGCGAGCCGGGGCAGCGCCAGCGCGACGAATACCGGCTCACCGACAAGGGCCGCGACCTCTATCCGCTGATGGTCGCGCTCATGCACTGGGGCGACAAATACCTGACGGACGACGAAGGGCCGCCCGTCCAGCTCACCCACCGCGGGTGCGGCGCCCCCGTCGAGCTGCAGTTCCGCTGCGCCGACGGCCACGAGGTGAGCGGCCCGCGGGAGGTCACGCCCATCCCCGGCGAGGGAGCCGAGCTCAGGAGCGCGTGAGCGGCCCGCCGCAGGTGGCACCCCTCCTTGCGCCTAGTCTTGAGAGCGTGTACCGGTTCCTTCTGACGCCTCGGTGGCTCGCGCTCCACGTGGTGGTGCTGCTGGTCATCCCCGCCTTCGTGTTCCTCGGGCGGTGGCAGTTCGGGCGGTTCGAAGAACGGTCCGCCAACAGCGAGCGGGTCACCGCCAACATCGAGGCCGCGCCGGTGCCGCTCGAGCGGCTGGCGGCCCCCGGGCGGCCGGTCCGCGAGGACGACCGGTTCAGGAAGGTGACGGTGGCGGGCACGTACGACCCGTCCCACGCCCTGCTCGTCCGCCGGCGCCCCCAGGAGGGCAGGCCCGGCTACTACGTCCTGACCCCGCTCGTCACCGGCCCCGGCACGGCCGTGATCGTCAACAGGGGCTGGGTCAAGGCGGGCGCCACCGCCGACACCCCGCCCGAGGTCCCGCCGCCCCCTGCCGGGCAGGTGACCGTCACCGGCCGGCTGCGTCCCGGCGAGACCGAGGAGTCCAGCGGCATCCGCGAGCGCTCAGGGCTGCCTCCCGGCCAGGTGCTGCTGATCGACGTCGACAGGATCGGGAAAGGGCTCCCGTACACGCTGGTGGGCGGCTACGTGGAGCTGACCGAGCAGCAGCCGCGGCCGGCCGCGGCGCCCGCCCCGGTGCCGGAGCCCGACGTGGGCGCCGGCGGCGGGCTCAACCTGGCCTACGGCGTCCAGTGGTGGTTGTTCATCGGCATCGCCGTCGGCGGGTGGATCCTGCTGATCCGCCGCGAGGTGGCCGAGCGGAAGGCGGCGGCCTCGGAGGGCTCGGAGGAGCCGGAAAGGGCGTCGCAGGCCGGGGAAGCGGAGAACGCACCCCGCTAAGGTGGTGAAGTGCGGCACATCAAGTTCACCAACCTCTGCAATTTCCGCGACGTAGGCGGATATTTCACGAAAGATGGGCGCGTCGTCCGGTGGCAGCGGCTCTACCGGGCCGACTCCCTCGGCTGGCTGGCGGGCGACGACCTCACGACCTTCCGCGACCTGGGCGTACGCGCCGTCATCGACCTGCGGCACGCGTTCGAGATCGAGAAGTACGGCCGCGTGCCCGAGTCCGACGGCCTGCTCTACCAGAACCTGCCCATCGAGGGCCGCCGCTGGGACACCGCCACCACCTACAACGAGGAGATCGGCATCGAGCGTTACCTCGCCGACCGCTACCTGGAGGTGACCGAGGACGGCGTGGCGAACCTCAGGACCGCGCTGGAGACCATCGCGCGGGCCGACAACGCCCCCACCGTCATCCACTGCGCCGCCGGCAAGGATCGCACCGGCGTGCTCACCGCGCTGGTCCTGTCGCTGGCGGGGGTCGGCGAGGACGACATCGTGGCCGACTACGCGCTCACCGGGCTGGCCACCGACCGCTTCGTCGCCGACTGGAACAGGAGACACCCGGACACTTCTCCGTGGCCCGGGTTCGGTCTGGCCCCCGCCGAGACCATGCGGCTCTTCCTGACCGACCTCGTACACCGGCACGGCTCGGTCGAGGCGTACGCCGACCAGGTGCTCGGCCTGGCTCAGGACGCCGTCGACGAGCTGCGCCACCACCTGTTGACGGAGGCGCCTTGACACGAGTCGGCTCCCGATGTGTTGATCTCGGAGACCCAACGGATACGTCGCAGCTTGTTCGACGTTATCCCCTCGTCGTACGGTTACGTGCGTGACTACGCCGCTGCTCCCCGACCCAGACCCGAGGCGGCGCGACTACGTGATCATCTCCGCCGACGATCACCTGATCGAGCCTCCCGACCTGTTCGATGACCGGTTGCCGGAGAAATACGCCGAGGTCGCGCCCAAGGTCGTGGAGACGGAGGCGGGTCACCAGGTCTGGCGCTACGGCGGGGCCACCTACCCGTGCGCCGGCATCGACGTCGGCGCGGGGCTGCCGCGCGAGCAGTGGACCCTCGACCCCGTCAGGTTCGACAACATGCGCCCGGGCTGCCACGACATCGAGGCACGCATCAAGGACATGGACGTCGCGGGCATCTGGGCCGCGCTCTGCTTCCCCGGCATGCTGGCCGGCCAGTCGGGCATGCCGTTCGCCAGGACCCGCGACCAGGAGCTGGGCCTGGCCCTGGTCAAGGCGTGGAACGAGTGGCACATCGACGTCTGGGCCGGCACCTACCCCGAGCGCGTCATCGGCCTGCAACTCCCGTGGCTGCCCGATCCCGACCTCGCCGCCAAGGAGATCCGCGCCAACGCCGCCAAGGGCTTCAAGGCCGTGGTGTTCCCCGAGTTCCCGACCCGGCTGCGGTTGCCGTCGATCCACTCCGGCCACTGGGATCCGTTCTTCGCGGCCTGCGAGGAGACCGGCACCGTCGTCGCCCTGCACACGGGCGACGCGTCGTGGTCGCCCGTGCCCTCCCCCGACACGCCTCTTGAGGCCATCACCACGCTGATGCCGACCAGCGCCATGTTCGCCTGCGCCGACTGGCTCTGGTCGGGGCTGCCGCTGCGCTTCCCCGCGCTGCGCATCCTCATCGTGGAGGGCGGCGTCGGCTGGCTGCCGATGCTGGCCGAGCGCGCCGACTACGCCCTCGACCACCCGGTCGCCGGTGAGGCGTCATGGGAGGGCGGGCTCAAGCCCAGCGAGGTGCTGCGCCGCAACTTCTTCTTCGGCACGCGCGACGACCACGCGCTGTCGGGGGTGCGGCTCGCCGTCGGCCTCGACCACGTGCTCCAGGAGAGCGGCTACCCCCACTCCGACTCGACCTGGCCCGACACCCAGAAGTCGGTGGCGCACAACCTCGGCACGCTGCCGCCCGCCGACATCGCGCGGGTCGCGTACGGCAACGCGGCCCGCCTCTTCGGCCACCCGCTGCCGTCGCGCGCCTGGTTGCGGATGGAGGAGATCTAGGCCTGTTCGAGGCCCTCGACGCGGCCCTGGATGACGCTGCGCTCGTGCTGGACGTAGCGCCCGCTCTCGCCCAGCAAGGAGGCGATCAGCCACAGGAAGACGCCGAAGTCGTCGGCGACGCCGATCAGCATGAGGAAGTCGGGCAGGACGTCGACCGGCGACAGGATGTAGACCACGCCGAGCGCGAGCAGGCCCAGCTTGCCCTTGCCCATGCCGTCGTACTGACCGCGCATGACCGCGCCGATCATCCGCGGGATCGCCCGGACCCTGGTCATCAACGCGGGCGACCCGGGTTTGGTCACCTCGCGGTAGGTCCGCCACGCCGCCGCCGTGCGTGCTGCCTTAGCCATCATGACAACCCCCTACCCGTGGCTCTTCACGACATAACGCGTCGCCGCGGCCACGAGTTCCTGCCGATCAGGCCAGCGCCGCATGCTCGAACGGGCGAGCCCGCTCGACCTGCGCGGCCACCCTGACCAGCAGATCCTCCCGGCCGGCCGCCGCCACCAGCTGCACGCCCACCGGCAGCCCCGCCGCGGTCCTGTGCAGGGGCAGCGAGACGGCGGGCTGCCCGGTCGCGTTGACCGGCGAGGTGTAGGACACGGCGTGCATCGTCCTGCCGAGGCTCACGCTGAGGTCGTCCGGCGGGATCCAGCCCAGCGGGAACGGCGCGACCCCCAGCGACGGCATCAGCAGCAGATCGTGCCCGGCGGCCCACCAGGCGGACATGCGCCGGCGGAAGCCGTCGATCCACTGCGTGGCCAGGATGTGGTCGGCCGCGCTGTGCCCCTGGGCCGCGCCGACCATGGCGGCGTTTCGCGGCTCCAGCTCCTCCACGTCCACGGGCTTGCCGCGCGCCGCGCCCAGGCCCGCGACCTGCGCGGCCAGGTGGTCGGCCACGATGGCGCCGAAGTGCCGGGTGAAGTCCGGCTCCGCGAGCGCCTCGGGGCCTCCTGGCGCGACGTCGTGGCCCAGCGACTCCAGCAGCTGCGCGGCCCTCGTGACGGCCTCGGCGACCTCGGGTGCCTCCGGCACGTCGCCCCTGGGATGCGTGGCGAGGAACCCGATCCGCAACCGCCCGGGATCCGCCCCCACCTCCGCGGCCAGCGGGCCGGGCAACGCCGGGGCGTCGTACGGGTCGCCGGGGCGCATGCCCGCGACGACGTCGAGCGCCGCCGCCGTGTCCCGCACGCTCCTGCTGACGAAGCCCGGGCACGAGAACCCGCTCCACCCCTCTCCCATGGCCGGGCCCATGCTGACCCGCCCGCGCGTCGGTTTGAGCCCCACCAGGCCGCACATGGACGCGGGGATGCGGATCGAGCCGCCTCCGTCGCTGGCGGTGGCCAGCGCCACCATCCCGGCCGCCACCGCCGCCGCCGAGCCGCCGCTCGACCCGCCCGCGGAGTACGCCGGATCGTACGGGTTGCGCGTGGGCCCGAACGCCAGCGGCTCCGTGGTGATCGTGGAGCCGAACTCCGGGGTGTTGGTCCGCCCGAGCACGACGAACCCTGCCTCGCGCAGGCTGACGACGCCGTACCCGTCGGGGGCGTCCACGACGCCGTCACGCACCGAGGAGCCCGCGCTGTACGGCTCCCCCGCCTGCCGCCAGCCCAGGTCCTTGAGCAGGATCGGCACCCCTCTGAAGGGCGCGTCCACAGGGATGGCGTCGATCTCGGCCAGCGCGCGTTCGAAACGGCGGTGGATGACCGCGTTCAGCTCGCCGTCGCGGTCCTCGATGCGGGCGATCGCGGCCTCTGCAAGCTCGCACGCCGAGACCTGTCCCTCCCTGACCGCCCGCGCCTGGGCGACCGCGTCCAGCCTCAGTACGTCGTCCACGTCGCCTCCTACGCCTGGGGAGCCAGGTCGCGCACCGCCTGGTCGATGGAGACCTCGCCGCCGGGGATGGGGGCGAGGACGGGCGTGTCGAGCCCGTTGTCCACGTACTGCTGGATCCTGGCGCGGCAGGTGGCCGCGTCGCCGTGCACGACGAGGTCGTCGACCACCTCGTCGGGGATGGCCTTCAGCGCCGCCTGCCGGTCGCCCGCCGCCCAGGCCTCGTGCATCGGCCGCAACGTCTCGCCGCGCCCCAGCCAGTCGTGGAAGGCGGCGTAGACCGGGACGGTCAGGTAGCCGGCCAGCATTCGCCTGGCCATCTCGCGCACCTGGGCGGCGTCCTCGCTCACGCAGACGAACAGGCGGGCGATCAGCTCGGTGCCGGGGCCGATCTCGGCGCGCACGCGGCGTACGTCCTGCGGGGAGAGCCAGTTGGTGATGGCGCCGTCGGCCTCGGCGGCGGCCAGCCGCAACATGCCCGGCCGCAGCGCCGCCAGCACGATCTTCGGCGGCGCCTTCGGAGCCCGCTCCAGCCGGAACCCCTTGACCTCGAACGTCTCGTACGCCTCCGAGACCTTCTCGCCGGCCAGCGCCCTCTTGAGGAACCGCAGGGTGTCGCGGGTGCGCGCGTACGGCTTGGCGAAGGTGCCGGCGTTCCACCGCTCGACGATGGCCGGGGAGGACGCCCCGATGCCCAGCACGAACCGTTCGGGCGCCAGATCGGCCAGCGTGGCCGCGGACATGGCCAGCAGCCCCGGGCCGCGCGTCGAGACGGGCACGATGGCGCTGCCCAGCCTGATCCCCGGCGCCCACTGCGCGGCCAGCGCCAGCGGCGTGAACCCGTCGACGCCGTTGACCTCGGCCGACCAGGCGTCGGTGTAGCCGAGCCCGGGCAGCTGCGCGATCAGCTCCCGCGACCGCGCGAGCGAGCGGTCGTAGAAGGGAATGGTCATGCCCCACTTCTGCGTCATGCACGGCCTCCGGCTCGGTTCCGCCTGCGGTTGGACGCTGGACGCGTCAACCGTACCAACCGCTCGGTATGGGAGCTAGGCGCGGAGTTCGTGGACCGCCGCGATGAAGTCCTTCGTGATCCCCCGCAGCCCCGGCAGGTGCGACAGCCCGACCAACCGGTCCACCAGCGGCACCGTGACCTCGATCAGCCGGTACGTACGGGCGCACCCCGGCGAGGTGTCGTGCACCCAGAACAGCACCATCCCCATGGACAACAACCACAGCAGCTCGGGCAGCTCCTCACGCAGCTCGGCGTTCATGCGGTCGCGCGACCCCTCGACGACCTGGCGGTAGATCGCGATGGACGCCTCCCGCGCCGGGGACGACTGCTCGCTGAACGGGCTCAGCGGGTTGGTCGGCTCGGCCGCGTGCTTGAAGAACTTCACGGCGAACTCGTGGTAGGGCTCGGAAACGCGTACCCACTCGCGCAGCACCCCGCTCAACCGGGCCGCGAACGCCTCCTCGGTCGCCAGGAACTCCATGCAGGCCTCCTCGTGCTCGGCCTGGGCGCGGTCGTAGTACGCCTGGATCAACGCCTCCTTGCTCTCGAAGTAGTAGTAGGCGTTGCCCACGGACACCCCGGCCTCCGCGGCGATGGCGCGCATGGTGGTCGCGTCGAAGCCGCGCTCCCTGAACAGCCGCAACGCCGTCTCGACGATGAGCTCCCGGGTGCTCTCCGATCCGCGGTTTCGGACTTCGGACACGTTCGTCACTGTACGTCGGGAAACCTGGTTAGGTCATGGAGCCGCACGGTGATCGCCGATCCACGGCAAAGTTGCATCCGCGGCATGAGTTATCTCCTGTGAATGGTGGGATTGTCGTTTCAGGCGGAAGGGCTATTTCCGCGAAAAGGCATCGACATGTGGATACGTGGAACAGTGCGCCTCATGGTAGTCGCGCTCCTCGGCATAGAGATCACCATCATCGCGCTGGCCTCGGCCGCCTCCGCCGCTTCCCACCCCGATGGGGAGCGGACAGGAAGCGGGCCCAACGAGGCCGGGCCCGGCGGGTGGGAGGATCCCCTCCCGCAACCGCTGCGGGCGGCCATGGCGGAGACGCAGTCCAGCGCCTCCGAGAACTGGCCGCTCCCCGCCGGACTCTGGGCGCGCGAGAACATGATGAACCGTGACGATCTGGCGGCCTTGCGAAACTGGCCGCTGGACGACCTGCGGTGGCTCACGGAAGGCAGGCACGTGCCGGACACGACGTACGCGCAGCCGTGGCCGGCCCAGCCGCGGGCGAACCTGTCGCCCGCCGAACGCCGGCCACAGGCCGCCAAGGCACGAAAACGCACCAAGGTGGCCAAGAAGCGCCACACACGGCAGCACAAGGCTCACAAGCGCGCCAGCGTGGACCTGGCACGCGTGATGCCCCGGCAGGCGGCCGCGCAGCTGACCCACGCCACCGCCGCCGGCTGGCTGCGGAGCTCGGGCCTGCGTACGAAGTCGACCGGCAACTGCACGAGCAAGCACCGGCACCACTGCACCTCGTTCGACTCCGTGCGCGCCGGGACCGTCGCCGGCATCATCCAGCTGAAGCGCGAGAGCGGCTGCCCGATCATGGTCACGGGCGGCACGGAGACCGGCCACGCGCCGGGCCAGTACAGCCACGGCAACGGCTACAAGCTGGATATTTCACACAATTCTTGCATCGACCGGCACATCAAGAAGGTCGGCGACCGGGTCGGAGTCCGCAGCGACGGCGCCCGGCTCTACCGATCCGGATCAGGCACCGTCTTCGCCGACGAAGGCGACCACTGGGACATCCTTTTCCGGTGACGTGCCCTGCGGCGGACGCCGTGCGGCACCCACGGCGTCACACCACATCATCCGGTCACTTCTCGGACGCGACCAGCTCGGCGATCTCCGCCGCGTTCAGCGCCGCCCCCTTGCGCAGGTTGTCGCCGCACACGAACAGGTCGAGCGTATTGGGGAAGTCGACCGCCTGGCGGACACGGCCGACATAGGTCGGGTCGTTGCCCACCACGTCGAGCGGCGTCGGAAACACCCCGTTGGCCGGGTCGTCCATGAGGACCACCGTCGGCGCCGCCTCCAGCACACGATGCGCGTCGGCCACCGTGATCTCGCGCTCGAACCGCGCGTGCACGGCCAGCGAGTGAGTCGTGACCACGGGGACGCGCACGCAGGTCGCGGAGACCTTGAGCTCCGGGATGCCGAGGATCTTGCGGGACTCGTTGCGGAGCTTGAGCTCCTCGGAGGCCCAGCCGCCGTCCTTGTAGGAACCGGCCCACGGAACCACGTTGAACGCGATCGGCGCCGGGAACGGTGACTCGCCGGGCAGCTTGTCGGCCAGCACCCCGCTCACGTCGCCGGCCACCTGACCGAGGCTGCGGTCGCCCGCCAGGGCCTCGACCTCGTCGTAGAGCCGCGCGGAACCGGCCACGCCGGCGCCCGACACCGCCTGGTAGGAGGCGACGACCAGCTCGGTGAGCGTGAACTCGGCGTGCAGCGCGCCCATGGCCGCCATCATCGACAACGTCGTGCAGTTGGGCGTGGAGATGATGTTGCGCGGCCGGTTGCGCGCGTCGAGCGGATTGACCTCGGGCACCACCAGCGGCACGTCGGGCTCCATGCGGAACGTGCCCGACTTGTCGATCACCACAGGGCCGCGCGCGGCCGCGATCGGCACCCACTCGGCCGACACCTCGTCGGGCACGTCGAAGATGGCCACGTCGATGCCGTCGAAGACCTCGGGCGCGAGCGCCTGGACCACGACGTCCTCGCCGCGTACGCGCAGGACCTTGCCCGCGGAACGGGCCGAGGCGACGAGACGGATCTCGCCCCAGATGTCCTCACGCGTCGACACGATGTCGCGCATCACGGTGCCCACAGCGCCGGTCGCGCCGATCAGGGCCAGGTTGGGCCTGCTGCTCATCGTCCTGAACCTCCATACACCACGGCTTCGACCTGGTCGGCGTCGAGATCGAACGCACGGTGGGCGGCCGCCACGGCCGCGTCGACACCGTCCTGCCCGACCACCACAGAGATGCGGATCTCCGACGTGGAGATCATCTCGATGTTGACCCCCGCGTCGGCGAGGGCCGCGAAGAACGTCGCCGTGACGCCGGGGTGCGAGCGCATGCCCGCTCCGATCAGCGAAACCTTTCCGATCTGGTCGTCGAAGAGCAGCGACTCGTAACCGATCCGCTCCTGGATCTTCTTCAGCGCCGTCAGCGCGGCCTGGCTGTCGGCCGTGGGCAGCGTGAAGGAGATGTCGGTGCGACCGGTGGCCGCGGCCGAGACGTTCTGCACGATCATGTCGATGTTGATCTCGGCGTCGGCCAGCGTTTTGAAGATCGAGGCAGCCTCGCCGACCTTGTCGGGCACCCCGACAACAGTGATCTTGGCCTCGCTCCGGTCGTGCGCGACGCCGGAGATGATCGGCTGCTCCATCTCGGTTCCTTCGTTGTAAGGGTCGGAGACGACCCACGTGCCTTCCTTGGTGCTGAACGAGCTGCGTACGTGAATCGGCAGGCTGAAGCGGCGAGCATACTCGACGCAGCGCAGGTGCAGGATCTTGGCCCCGCAGGCGGCCATCTCCATCATCTCTTCGTAGGAGATCCTGGGGATCTGCCGCGCCGCGGGCACGATGCGCGGATCGGCGGTGTAGACGCCGTCGACGTCGGTGTAGATCTCGCACACGTCGGCCTCGAGCGCCGCCGCCAGCGCCACCGCCGTGGTGTCGGAGCCACCGCGGCCCAGCGTGGTGATGTCCTTCGTGTCCTGCGAGACACCCTGGAAGCCCGCCACGATCGCGATGTGGCCCTGGTCGATCGCCTCACTGATGCGGCTCGGCGTCACGTCGATGATGCGCGCCTTGCCGTGGGCGGAATTGGTGATCAGACCCGCCTGTGAGCCGGTGAACGAGCGGGCCTCGTGGCCGAGGTTGGCGATCGCCATCGCCAGCAGGGCCATCGAGATGCGCTCGCCCGAGGTCAGCAGCATGTCGAGCTCGCGGCCCGGAGGCAGCGGCGACACCTGCTCGGCCAGATCGAGCAGCTCGTCCGTCGTGTCGCCCATCGCGGAGACGATCACGGCCACGTCGTTGCCGGCTTTTTTCGTCGCGACGATCCGTTGCGCGACCCGCTTGATGCAGGACGCGTCGGCGACGGACGAACCACCGTACTTTTGCACAACGAGGGCCACAAGAAGTCTCCCGGTCTGGACTGTGAGCTGCCAGTCTACTGAAGCCGTCTCATGCGCCCGATGGGCCATGCCACTATGTGGATGATCTTCACACTGTGGTAGTCTCCTCCGCCACGTCGAGCCGCGAGTGCGCGGCCAGCGCCTGCAGCGCCCGCATGGCGGCGCCCGCGTGGTTGCCCCAGGTGTTGAAATAGGAATATTGCCACCACCAGAGCGCCTCGTGCGGGCGGCCCGCGTGATAGTGGCGCAACCCGTGGATGAGGTCGGCGGCGACCGCGGTCAGGTCGTCGGACAGCCGGTAGGGGGTGACCCCCGTGTCCTTGTACGGGTCGAACACCTCGGCGTAGTCGTCGACCGCCTCGAGCCGCTCGGCCAGCGCCGTACGCACGCCGTCGATGTCGGGGTCCTCGCTCATCGGCGGCTCGTAGTTGCCGGAAAGGATCACGTCACGGTTGGCGCCGAGCTTGGCGCCCGCCAGGCTCACCTGGGCGACCTCCACCAGCAGCAGCGACCAGATCGCGTCACCGCCCTCGCCGCCCGCCACCCTCGTCAGCCCGTCGACGTAGTCTTGTGCGTGCCCGGAGATCTCTTGCGCCAGCGCGCTCCACTCGTCAGACATCCAGCAGCCTCCGTCCCTCGAACGCGCGGCCCAAGGTCACCTCGTCGGCATATTCGAGGTCACCGCCCACAGGCAGACCGCTGGCCAGTCGTGTCACTTTCACACCCATCGGCTTGACCAGACGGGCGAGGTAGGTCGCCGTCGCCTCCCCCTCCAGGTTGGGGTCGGTGGCGAGGATGAGCTCGGTGACGCGACCGTCGGCCAGGCGCGTCATGAGCTCACGAATGCGCAGGTCGTCGGGGCCGACACCGTCGATCGGGCTGATCGCGCCACCGAGCACGTGGTAGGTGCCGCGGAACTCGCGCGTCTTCTCGATCGCCACGACGTCCTTGGGCTCCTCGACCACGCAGATCACGTGGGTGTCGCGGCGCGCGTCGCGGCAGATGCGGCACTCCTCCTCGGAGGCCACGTTTCCGCACGTGCGGCAGAAGCGGACCTTCTCCTTGACCTCCAGCAACGCGTGCGCCAGCCGTTTGACATCGGCCGGGTCGGCCGCCAGCAGGTGGAACGCGATCCGTTGCGCGCTCTTGGGACCGACACCGGGCAACAACCCCAGCTCGTCGATCAGATTCTGGACGACCCCTTCGTACATGGCCTAGAACCCTGGCAACTGTCCGAGGCCGCCGCCGCCCAGCCCCTGGGCGAGCGGGCCGAGCTTTTCCTGCTGCAGATCGGCGGCCGCGCGCACGGCGTCGCGGACGGCCGCGATCACCAGGTCGGCGATCGTGTCAGCGGTGTCCTGCGCGTCGCCGGCGTCGATCACGCTCGGGTCGATCTTGAGCTCGAGCAGCTCGCCCGAGCCGTTGACGACGGCGGTGACCATGCCGCCGCCTGCTGAGCCCTCGATCTGCGCATCGTTGAGCTCCTGCTGGGCGCTCACAAGCTGCTGCTGCATGAGCTGTGCCTGCTCCAGCAGCTGCTGCAGGTTGACATCCCCTGGGTTCACCGTCGTGCGCTCCTCGTGGCTCCGCGTTCTTGACTGCCACGAGCCTACGGTGTTTGGGCGGCGTCATGTACTGGTGGCGTCCCCATGTTTCGTCCCAGGGCCTCTGCCCGGATGATCCGCTCGCCGTCCGGCGTGTCCCCTGCCGGGTGTTCACTGCTGCTTCGAACGAGTCCGGCCGGGTCTCAGGCCCCCCTCCAGCGTCCGAGACCCGGCCTCACGCCGGCGAACCGACGCGCTGGCCGGGAACGCTATTGGGGCGAACGTTGCGCACAGGTTGCGTCTATCTGATCACTCTGTGCAATCCTCACGAACGGGTTGCGCGAAGGGCCTTCAAGACGGATAGTCAAGCTGACTACTTGGAGTGACCGATGAGTTACGCCCATCTCGACGAATACTCCCACGCCCTACGCGGGGCACACGAAACGGTGGCGACCGGCCAGGACTGGCCGGAATCTCCACGCCGTCTGATCGCAGCATCGTGGCGTCGCTCCCTCGAAGCCGACATCGACCCGGAGAGGCTGAACGCGCCCTCCGTCTTAGACCCCTCCCACATCGAGGATGTCCGCCAGGCCCACCCGCTGCGGCCCCTCCTCCCCCTCCTCGTCCAAACCCTGTCCGGCCTGGCCGACGAGATCGACCACGTGATGGTCGTCACCGACGACAACGGGCGCGTGTTGTGGCGGCGGGGCAACCCGGCCGTCATCCGCCGCGCCGACCAGATCGGTCTCGCCGACGGCCACCAGTGGGCCGAGCACAACGTCGGCACCAACGGCATCGGCACCGCCCTCGCGATCCGCCGGCCCATGCACGTCTACTCCGAGGAGCACCTCATGCGCGTGCTCCACGTCTGGTCGTGCAGCGCCGCCCCGATCAGCGACCCCGACTCCGGCCAGATCATCGGCTGCGTCGACGTCAGCGGCACCGCCCGCACCCTTCACCCCGCCACCGTCGCCCTGGTCGCCGCCACGGCCAAGCTCGCCGAATCCCAGCTCGCCCTGCGCATGCACGAACGCGACGAACACCTCCGGCGCCGCTACGAAGCACTGCGCGGGCGGCCCGGCATCCTGCTGTCGTCCACCGGCCGCGTCATCTCCGGCGACCCGTCCGGCTGCCTGGGCGAGCGCATCCCCCTCGGCAGCCAGACCCAGCGCATGCTCCTCAAAGACGGCTCCGTCGCCCTGATGGAGCCCTTCTCGAGCGGCTTCCTCCTGCTGCCCTCGCCGGCCACCACGCCGCCGACCCTGACCATGACGTTCCTCGGAGAAGGCACGCCCACCGCCACCTTCGACGACCGCGAACGCCCTCTGTCGCTCCGGCACGCCGAACTCCTCGCCCTCCTCGCGCTCCACCCCCACGGGCTGACGGCCGAGCAACTGTCGTTCCTTCTCTACGGCGACGACGGCAACCCCGTGACGATCAGGGCGGAGATCCACCGGCTGCGAGCCCAGTTCGGGAACGCGATCGCGGCCAAACCGTACCGGCTGACCTGCCCGATCGAGGCCGACTTCCTGGAGTTGCGCCGCCACCTCGCCGCGGGCGACCCGGCCTCGCTGGCCCGCGCCTACCGCGGCCCCCTGCTGCTGCGCTCGGAGTCACCGGAGATCCGCAGGGAACGCGACGAGCTGGAGGCCCAGGTGCGCGCCTGCCTGCTTCGGCGCGGCACACCCGGCGACCTTTGGACGTACGCGCAGACCTGCAACGGGCGCGACGACTACGAGGTGCTCGAACGCCTCGCCGCTCTGCCCCCCACCGACTCCCGCTCCGCCGCCGCCCGCGCCCGGCTCCTCCTCTGACCCCCCGTTCGGCGGGTCAGCCGTCTGTGCGCAGAGGTGCGGTCAGGTGTGGTCGATCTCACCGATCACCTGGGCGCCGAGCTCGCGCTGCAGCAGCACCATGCCCGAGACCGAGTCCACATCGGCGTCCGCGTCGTTGAGCGGGTCGACCTCGTCGGCGTCCGGGCCCTTGGAGCGGCCGGGGATCGCGTCCGGCCACGCCGTGGCCCCGCCTCGGGAAGCGCCGCCGCCACGGGGGGAAGGGACGCGAGGACCGGCCTGCGCGGCCGCCTTGGCCGCTGACCGAGCGGCGGCCAGCCCGGCGCCCGCCGGCTGGGCGGCTGCGACCGTACGGGTGGGGTCGGGGGACGGAGGCGCGCCGGGGGCGAGGTCGTCAGGGGCGTCCGGCCACGACTCGTCGGTGGTCGGAGGGCCGGGAAGGGCGGAGGAGGGGCCTGCCGGAGGTTGGCCGGGATCCTGCGCCGCGGCTTCCTGGTCGTCGTGGGAGGCGCCGTTGGACGAGCCGTGGGATGCGCCGTGTGATGCTGTACGGCCCTGGGAGCCCGGCGTGCCGTGGGGCGCGGCGGGTGCGGCCTGCGCACCCTGCGGACCGGTCGGCCCCTGGCCACCGCCATGAGCGGGCTGCTGCGGACGTGCGGGACCGCGCGGAGCGGACGGGACAGGGGACCCGCCCACGACCGCTTCGACCCGCCACGTGCCACCCAGCACGTCGCCGAGCGCAGCGGCCACGACGGCGTCCTTGCCGCCGCCCGTGAAGTTCTTCATCGCACCGACCTGGGTGAAGCCGAGCGTCACCAGGTTGCCCTCCACGCCGACCACCTGGGCGTTGGTGCTCACGTTGGCCCAGACGACGATGCTGCGCTGCTTGAGAGCGGCCAGTACGGTGGCCCACTGCGCCTGGATCGCGCCCGGCCCCCCTACGGCGGGAGCGCCCGGGGCCGGAGCGTCCTGGGAACCGTCCCCGGCACCGGCTGACGGCTGGGCGGCGCCACCGCCGGACGCCTCGCTCTCTGCCTGGGGACCGGCCTGTTGCCCTCCACCCGCACCGGGACGAACGGGTGTAGGCCAGTCATCCCCGGCATTCGGCGAGGGGGCGGACGGCTGAGCCACCTCTGTACCGCCCTCGCCGACAGGCGAGGCGGCGACCCGACCGTGGCCCGCGACCTCGGGGACACCGGGGCCCGCCGGCGTGGCAGGACCCGCGGACGTACCGGAACCGCCGGAAATGCCGGAACCCGCCGGCGGAGTCGCTGCGGCTCGGGCGGCCATCTGGGCGACCGCGCCGCCGCGTTCGAGGCGTTCGAGCCGGGCGAGCAGCGCCTCCTCACCCTGCGCCGCACCAGGCAGCAGGACCCGCGCGCACACCAGCTCCAGCAGCAGGCGCGGCGAGGTGGCGCCACGCATCTCGGTCAGACCGGCGTTGAACACCTCGGCGGCGCGCGTGAGCTCGGCCGGCCCCATAGAGGCGGCCTGCTGGGCGAGACGCTCCAGCTCGTCGGCCGGCCGGTCGAGCAACCCGCTCGACGCCGCCTCGGGAACGTTGGCCAGAATCACCAGGTCGCGGAAGCGTTCGAGCAGGTCGGAGGCGAAGCGGCGTGGATCGTGGCCGCCCTCGATGACCCGGTTGACCGTGTGGAACACCTGGCCGCCGTCACGGGCCGCGAACGCGTTGACGACCTCGTCGAGCAGGTCGCCGTCGGTGTAGCCGAGCAGGGAGACGGCCTTGGCGTAGGTGATGCCGTCGTCGTCGGCCCCGGCGAGGAGCTGGTCGAGGATCGAGAGCGAGTCACGCGCGGACCCCGCGCCCGCCCTGACGACCAGCGGCAGCGCGGTCGGCTCGAAGGGCACGCTCTCCGAGGTGAGGATCTCCTCCAGCAACGCGCGCAACGTCGCGGGCGGCATCAGCCGGAACGGGTAGTGGTGCGTGCGCGACTTGATCGTACCGATGACCTTTTCCGGCTCGGTCGTCGCGAAGATGAACTTCAGGTGCGGCGGAGGCTCCTCGACGAGCTTGAGCAGCGCATTGAACCCCTCGCGGGTCACCATGTGCGCCTCGTCGATGATGTAGATCTTGTAGCGCGCGGAGACGGGGGCGAAGAACGCCCGCTCACGCAGGTCACGCGCGTCGTCGACACCACCGTGCGAGGCCGCGTCGATCTCGATGACGTCGAGGTGGCCCGGGCCAGTGGGGGCGAGCGCGACACACGACTCGCAGGCGCCGCAGGGGTCGGGCGTCGGACCCTGCTCGCAGTTGAGAGAGCGCGCCAGGATGCGGGCGCTGGAGGTCTTACCGCATCCACGCGGGCCGCTGAACAGGTAGGCGTGGTTGATCCGGCCCGTACGCAGGGCCTGTCGCAGCGGATCTGTGACGTGTTCCTGACCCTTGACCTCGGCGAAGGTCCCGGGTCGGTACTTGCGGTAAAGCGCAAGGCTCATGCGACCATCCCGCCTGCGAGGGGGCTCTCAACGAAGAGACCCCCCGCACACCCGCCAGAGCCCGCTTATCCTTGCTGCCTTCCGGCCCTGGGGAGGTTCACAGGATGACGCCGCGCGAGGGGTCCGTTGACAGTCTAGCCGCATGCCGCAGTGCTCGCTCCATCCCCGCAGGCTCGGAGAAAAACGTGGTCTCCGTACCCCTCGGAGTCAGGTAAGCTCGTCCGCGGAGGATTCGCCTAGTGGCCGAGGGCGCACGCTTGGAAAGCGTGTAAAGGGCAACCTTTCGGGGGTTCAAATCCCCCATCCTCCGCGCCTGGTTGAGGCAGTAAACGCGAAGGGGCCGACCCCATCCAAGTCGGCCCCTTCGTCGTGTCCGGCCTCAGTTCTGGTCTCCGCTACGCGGAAGGACCGCCGGCTTGGGTGCGCACCCTCCCCCGTTGCAGGCCCTCGGTGCGGTGATCGCGCACCCGGCGGAGACGCTCGGCTCGGCAGGCCAGTGGGAACAGATGTTTGCCATCGAGGTGCTGGTCGCAGGCGGCCCCGGTGCTGACCTTGCCCGGTGTTCATGAAACGTCCTTCGACGGTGCCCTGACCGGCTCCGTCTGCAGGTCTCCATCTCACGCGTCTCGGGTGCCGACGCGGGCGAGCGCGGCGGCGCTCGGGCTGCCAGGTTGCGCGGTGTAGATCACCAGGTGCACGTCGGTGCCGGGCAGGAGCAGGGTCTGGCAGTCCAGGTCGAGCTCGCCCAGATCGGGGTGGCGTAGGCGCTTGCGCAGCGCGGATATGGGTTGTACATCATGGTTGCGCCAGCTGGCGGCGAAGTCGGGACTGTGCGCGGCAAACTCGTTGACGAGCTCGGCGAGCACTCGTTCGGCGGGGTGGCGAGCGCTGGCCGCGCGCAACCGGGCGGCGGACTGCCGGGCGAACTCCCCCTCCGCTCCGGCCGGTGCCGAGCAGACGGTGCCGCCCAGCCGGATGGACAACCGCACGGTGTTGCGCTCCTCGGCGGACAGTAGCCCGAAGTCGGTGATCAACTCGGCGGCCGCGCTGTTCCAGGCCACGATGTCCTGTCGCTCGTCGGCCAGATAGGCGGGTATCGGCCCGAGCCCGTCCAGCAGCCGGCGAGCGTCAGCTGGCACGGGCGCCCGCCCAGCGTCCGTGTCCGGCGGGACCTGCCCGGCCAGCCGGGCCAGGTGCTCGCGCTCCGCGGCGGTGAGCCGCAGCGCCGTGCCCAGCGCGGCCAGCACCTGCGGGGACGGACGCGGTGCGCGGGCCTGCTCCAGCCGTTCGTAGTAGCTGTTCGACACCCCGGCCAGTGCGGCCACCTCTTCGCGGCGCAGCCCGGGAGTGCGCCGGGCACGCCGGCCCGGCGGGTGGATGGCCGTGGCCGGCATCTGATCCGGGCGCAGCGCCTCTCGCCGGCGGCGGATGAAGTCGGCCAGCTCCCCTCTGCTCACCCTCCCAGACTGGCACAGCGGCGCCCGGCTTAGCCCCGCACCAGTGGTCCGGGGCTCAACCGGCCGTTCCTCGCCGGGGGCCAGGCGGCGAGTCTGGCATGGCCACACCCCGCCGAGACCCTGGAGGTTCAGCGTGCCACGCACCCCTGAGGAGACATTCCGCCGGTTGCTTGATCTGTTGCTGGCCAAGGACATGGATGCCATCGCCGAACTGTGGGCGGAGCACGGCACCGCCGAGTTCCCGTTCGCTGTGGGCGACTCGCCGCGGCGGCTGTCCGGGCGTGAGGAGGTCCGTGGTTATCTGGCCGGCTACCCGGAACGGATGGACGTGCGAGCGATACCGGCCCTCGTCGTGCATCACCTGGAACAGCCGGACACCATCGTGGTGGAGTTCACCGCGCACGGGCGTACGGTGCGCACCGGCGAGCCCTACCGGCTGGACTACGTCACGGTGATCACCGTCCAGGACGGTCTGATCACCCGCTACCGGGACTACTGGAGCCCGCTGGCCGCCGCTTCTGCGGCCGGGACACTGCCCGAGCTGCTCGGCTCGCTGCACGCCGGGAACGCCCGATGACCGGCGTGCTGGTCACCGGCGGCACCGGGAAGACCGGGAGAGCGCTGGCAGCACTGCTGCGCGGCAACGGCGTGCCGGTCCGCGTGGCCGGCCGCAACCCGTCCGCCGGTGATCCGGACGCGGTTCGCTTCGACTGGGGTGACCCCGCCACCCATCCGGCCGCGCTGCGCGGGATGGACCGGGTCTATGTGGTGCCTCCGGTGAACGCCGTGAACCCGCTGCCGCTGGTCGGTCCGTTCCTCGACGAGGCGGAACGGCTCGGCGTGCGCCGAGTGGTGCTGCTCGGCTCCGCCATCGTGTTGCCGAACGCCCCCGGTGCGCTGGAACTGGCCGCGCGGGTACGGGCCCGGCCCGGGTGGGTCGTGCTGCGCCCATCCGGGTTCATGCAGAACTTCCTTCGCCCGCACCCGTTGGGTGAGCGGATCCGGCGGCATGGCGAGATCCGCACCGCCGCCGGTGTCGGCCGGCTGGGCTGGATCGACACGCGGGACATCGCGGCCGCCGCCTCCGCCCTGCTGATCGATCGCGGCGCCAGGCTCGGCGACCAGCGAGACTACCTGCTCACCGGGCCGAAGGCGTTGAGCTACCAGGATGCGGCGGCGATCATCACCGCCCGCACCGGCCGGCCGATCCGGGTGCTGCACATCGAAGCCGACGAGCTGGCGGGCAGCTACCGGGCCGCCGGCATGCCGGCCGACTTCGCCGCCGCGCTCGCCGCCGTGGACGCCGGTATCAGCGCCGGCCGGGACGATCTGGTCAGCACCGCGGTGCTGGACCTGACCGGCCGGCCACCCCGCGGCTTCGACGAGTTCGCCCGGGACCACGCGTCCGAGTGGGCGAACGGTGCGGTGCCCGAGCGTTGACCGGCGGTACCAGCCGGGATCCCCGCAGGCCGGCCGGCGCCGCCTGCTTGACGTGCAGGCCCTCCGGTGAAGGGTGCTCTCCCGTGCCTCTGTAGTGTCGAAGCCATGCCCGATGTGATCACGGTCCATCCTGCGAAACCCGGTGACGGGGACATCCTCGGCGAGATCCACGCCCTGTCCTGGGATGTCTCCCACGGGCCGTTCTGCACGCCGAAGATCGCCGCCGCCGGAGTCGAGGAGCGGCGCACCAAGTGGCACGGCATTCTGGCGGAGGACGCGGACTCGATCCTGCTGGCGCGCCTGAACGATCGGCCGGGGGCCTTCGCCCGGTTCGGGGCCTCCACTTCCCGCCCCGGCATGGCGGAGATCCATACCTTCTTCGCCCACCCGGACGTCTGGGGCAGCGGCATCGCGAAGGTCCTGTTGATGGCCGTCCTGGACCGAGTGCGAGACGGCGGTTACGACGACGTGCATCTGTGGACGCTCCGCGACTCCGCCCAAGCGCGCCGCTTCTACGCCAAGAACGGCTTCTCCGAGACCGGCAGGACCCACGACCACGAATTCGACGAAGGTCCCCCGCTGGCCCTCGTTGAGTTGGAGCGAGCGGTTCCCGGCCGCTGAAACGCTCGATCGGCGGCTTCCTCGTGGCTCGTCTATGGTCCCCTCCGTGGAGGACCTGTTCGGCGGCGCTGCACCGTACTACGCCAGACACCGCCCCGGCTACGGCCATGACGCCGGCGGGTTCGGTGAACCGGTGGCGGGCGGGCAACGTCATCAACGTGTGAAACCTCTCCCTTGGGTCATCGCCCTGGCGGCGGTCCTGCTGCTCGCCACGGTCGTCCTGGTTTCCGGCAGGCTCGGTGAGCCTGCGCCTTCGGTGCCGGCCTCATGTCCCCAACGTTGGGACAGCGACGAGATCGGCCACTGGGTGCCGGCTGCCGCCGACGTCGACGGGGTTGAGGACTCTCTGGTGCCCGGTACGCCCATGAGCGCGTTGATCTGCGCCTACCCGGGGCAGAACTCGGATCCGGGTGGGGAGCCACTTGCCGGAGCGCGGATGTTGACCGATCAGGCCAGGTCGATGGCCTACGACCTGGGCTATCTTCCGGTCACCACCGATCGCGTCGAAAAGATGTGCACTTTGGTGGGCGGGCCGATGACCAACTACCTCGTCCGGTTCGCCTATCCCGATGGCCAGGCGCTGTGGGTGGGCAGCGCGGAGGAAGTCAACTCCTGCGTGACGACCACCAACGGCACGGTCGTCAGCGATTCCTACGTCGGGCGCGGCATCACCGCTGCCTACCGCACCGGGACCTGGGCGCCCCTCCCGCCGAAGAACATCTGCGACCCGGCGACCGGACGGCGAGGGCAGAATGAGCGGATGGTGCCCGATGGGGCGATCAAGGTGCTGGTCTGCCGTGATGAACAGCGTGGGGGCTTCACTCCCCGCGGGCTGGAGCACGGGGAGCAGCGGGCGCGCGAGCTGGCAGCGGAGCTGAACTCGCTGGACCCCGAACCGGGCGAGAACACGTGCAGGGAAGTCGGCGATGGAAAACGGGAGTTGTTTCTGCTGCACTTCGGCTATGCGGAGGGACCGCCGGCTTGGGTGCGGATCCTTCCCCGTTGCCGTCCCTCGGCGAACAACGGGCTGCTTGCGGGGAACGTGGACGATGTGCTTCTTGACCGGATAGCTCGGCTGGCGCCGCCCGCCTGAGCGCGCACGATCCGATCGAAGATGCTTCTCAACGCACTCGGTCATGGAGGTCATGAGACCTCCCACGTACGCGAGGCCTGGGCAGCGCCGCGATGATCCCGGCGAGCACGGGCAGACCGGCGACCAGGGTGGCGACCGCCCACCACGGGGTTTCGAAGGACACCCGAGGCGGCACCTCCCAGTCGATCGAGGTCGTGCTCGGCCACGCCACGAGCAGTCCGATGACACAGCCCGCGGCCGCCCCGAGCGCTGTTCCGCAGAACATGCTCAATGCTGAGCGACTCGCGGCGAACATCCGCAGGGTCAGGCCCGAACCGTTGCCGACGCGCAGCAGCACCCGTCTCGACCGGCTTCCGGCGCCTGCCCGGCCACCCGCCACCAGCGCGCTGGCGAGCGCTACGACGATCGCCGCCGCGACCACGCCCATCCATCCGGCCGATTCCTGGAACCCTCGCTCGACGTAGGCACCCTCCCCATCACCCAGTCGCCGGTTGATGCGGTCCTGCTCGGCCTGCGTCGTCCGATGGGCGGAGGGGTCGACGATCAGTTTGTCCGGCTCCGGGCGAAGACCCAGATCCTTTATGATCTTCGTCGGGATGAAGACCTCGTTGAGGTGCGGGTCGGAGGATCTGACCGCGACCGCGGGGAAGGCCTTGTGCCGGTCCTTGTTTTCGGTGGGCAAGGAGTAGGAAAGCGTCACCGTGTCGACCTGTATGTCATCAGGCGTGACCACCACGACTGTGCCCTCGTCGTACGGTGTGGCCGGATTCCCCGTGAGATAGCGCAGGAGCGCCTGATCACCGATGGAACCCGGCGGATCGACGCTTTCCACGTCCGGGAGGTCCACGTCCTTGACGTCCAGACTGAAATATTCGCGGCGGAACAGAACATCTTTCTGAACGATGGGCACTCCGGGCAGTTCCTGCTGAATGACCGCCCGTGAACCTGTCGCGCCTTCCTCCCAGGCGTTCACGACGAGGGCGCCAGGGCGAGCCTGGGGGTGGTAGTGAGCCCTGCTCTGTGCCGTCGTGGCGACCGCGACGATCAGAAAAGCCACCGCGAAGGCCGTCGTCACCATCGTGATCGCGATCGGAGCAGCGGTACGGAGGTTGTTACGGGCCAGGTCACGGGCGGCCAACCGGATCACCGGCGACAGCCGGGCGGTGCGCCGCCGCAGAATGTCGAGCAGTTGCGGAGTGAACGGCCCCAACCCGGTGAGAAACAGCGACCCTCCGATGATGGCCGCCAAGGACTGCATAGCGGATCCGAAGTCGTCATAATGCTCGTCCTCGCGTGTTGACCAGGCGATGAGGGCCATCACCAGAAGGCCGGCGAACGCCAGGGCCGCCCCCCACAGCAGGAGCCGTGACCTCACATGGGCGCGCCGAGCCGACTCGGACGCGAAGACCACCGAGCCGCACACCAACGCCACGGGAATAGCGAGGATGACGCATAAGATCACTAAGCCCATGAGCATGTGGGAATGGTAGGCGGGCATCGGTCTCAAGCCGGATAAGATCCGCCACTCGTTTCAGAGCATGTTCTTGATCGGCTGGGGCGTTTCCGGCACCTCCTGAGCGAGGATCTCGGTCGCCTCCCGGGGCGTGAGCAGTCGGGCGTCGCGCAGGAGGCGGACGGACTCCTCCCACTGTTCCCGGGCTTCACCGTGCCGTTCAAGGTCGTGCAGAGTGGCGCCGAACCACCATCGCGACACGGCTTCTTTGAGGCGGTATCCCGATTCGCCGAGCAGCCGCACGGCCGTCGTGTAACTTTCGGCCGCCTCGGTCAGCCTGCCGGCATGACGGTAGGCGTCGCCCAGCGAACCGTGCGCGATGCCCGCGTCGGCGAGCGGGCCCACCCCCTGCCGCGGCTCCACCAGCCGGCGTGCTTCCGCGATCGCCTCGTCGAAGCGCCCCTGACGGTAGTAGACGTGCACCCGGTTGTTGCGGATCGTGGCCGTGGCTGCAGGGCGTTCGGCGTCGTCGTTGAGCTCCAGCGCGGACTCCAGATAGCCGAGGGCCTCGTCGAGCCGGCCCACGATCGTGTTGATGACCCCTAGGTTGTTGAGCACTCCCGCCTTCCGCCGAGGCAGGCCGGCACGGTCCCAGTCCTGGAGAGCCGTCTTCAGGTGCGCGATCGCGGCGTCGTAGCGGCCCTGGTCCCGGTAGACCCAGCCGAGAAAGCTGCGGAGCTGCGCCTTGTCCTCCCAAGCGCCGACACGATCGGCCACCTCGATGGCGTGCGCGTAGACCTCGGCCAGTTGCGTGTGCCAGCCCTGGTAGCAGAAGGGCCAGTGGAGGCCGACGGCCAGGCCGATGGCGGTCGCCGGGTCGGGGCCGGCCAGCGCCTGCTGCGCGGCGGCGAGCAGGTTGTCCCGCTCGGCCTGGATCCACCGTCCCGCCTCCGCCAGATCCGCGAAGGAACTGTCGGGCAAGTCCACGGGGCAACGCAGCACGGCGTCACGGTTGAGCATGGTGCCCGCCATCCAGACGGTGGTCAGGTAGTGGTGGAGCGCGCGGCGTACGGCGGTGGTGCGTTCCTCCTCGGGCAGGTCCTGGTGCGCCCGCTCGCGGGCATAGAGACCGACCAGGTCGTGGAACCGGTAGCGGTCGGCGCCGGGCTCGAGGAGCCTGGCGTCCTGTAAGCGTTCCAGAGCGGCTTCGGCGCGGTGGTGGGGCCAGCCGGTCAGGGCGGCGGTGGCGGCGGGGGTGTGAGAGGGCAGGTCGAGCAGGCCGAGCAGGGGCAGCAGGTGGGCGGCATCGTGGCCGGCGGGTTCTTCTCGCAGATGATGATGACTGACCGCGATGCTGGCGCGAATGGCCAGGTCGGCGTACTCCAGCACGTCCAGGCGGCGAGCGGCGTCGGCCAGCCGCCCTTCCAGGTCGGACAGGGTCCAGTCGGGGCGGGCGGCCAGGCGGGCGCCGACGATCCGCAGAGCGAGCGGGAAGCCGCCGCACAGGTGGACGATCCGTTCGGCCGCGTGCGGTTCGGCGTGTACCCGGTCGGGTCCGGCCAGACGGGACAGCAGGGCGACGGCGTCGGCGGCGTTCAGCGCGCCCAGGTGGAGGTGGCGAGCGTTGTCCAAGGTGGCCAGCCCGTCCCGGCACGTGATCAGGACGCGACAACCAGGGCCGGCGGGGATGAGCGGGCGGATCTGGCGGACGTCGCGGGCGTTGTCCAGGATGACCAGCAGGTCGCACGTCGCGGTCAGGGAACGGTAGCGGGCGGCCGCCTCGTCGGGATCGGTGGAGGTCGCGGCGCCGTCCAGGCCCAGGGAGCGCAGCAGATGGCGCAGGGCTTGGGCCGGGGTCAGCGGATCGAGTCCGGGAGTGGATCCGTGCAGGTTGAGGTAGATGACGCCGTCGGTGAACCGGGCAGCCGCGGCGCGGGCGACGTGGACGGCCAGGGCGGATTTGCCGATGCCGCCGGGTCCGTCGATCACGGTGATGGACGGACCGTGGGACGGGCTTCCGTCCGGGCCGAGCGCGGTGCGCAGGCGGTGGATCTCGGCGGCACGCGCGGTGAAGGTGTGGGTGTCCGCGGGCAGTTCGGCCGGGGCGTACGGTCCGCCGACCGTGACCCGCTGTGCCGGGGTGCTCAGGTCGAGGACGGGGTCCTTGACCAGCACGGCCTGGTGCAGACGGCGTAGTTCGGAGCCGGGCTCGAGACCGAGTTCGGAGATCATGAGCCGGCGGGTGTCCTGGTAGACGGCGAGCGCTTCGGATGGGCGGCCGGCACGGTGCAGGGCGAGCATGAGCTGGGCGGCGGGGCGTTCGCGCAGTGGGTGCGCACGCACGTGTACGGCCAATTCGGCGGCCACCGCCTCATGGTCCCCGGCGGCGAGGCGGAGATCGGCGTGGTCCTCCAGGACGGTGAGGTGCTCTTCTTTCAGGCGGGTGGCTTCGATTCGTGCCCAGGGGGCGGTCAGTTCGGCCAGTGGTTCGCCCCGCCACAACCGCAGAGCTTCGCGGAACAGGGCGTCCGCGGCGGCCCCGGCTCCCTGCGACTGGCCGGTGCGGGCGCGTTTGGCCAGGCGCAGGAACAGGTGAGCGTCGATGTGGTCGGGTTCGAGCGCGAGCCGGTAGCCGCCGGGCACGGTCTGGATGATCTCTTCGGCGGTGTGGAGCCCGAGCGCCTGGCGTAGTTTGGAGATCACGATATGGAGTTGTTTGGCCGCGGTCGCCGCGGAGCTGTCTCCCCATATGTCCGTGAGGATGCGCTCGGCGTTCACGGGCTGCCCCGCGTTCAGGGCGAGTCTGGCCAGCACACCGATACGTCGGTGCCCGGCGAGTCGCACCGGTTCGTCAGCGGCCAGAACCTGCCAAGGGCCGAGAAATCTGATCTCCAGCGTCACGAGGAGCGCCACTCTCCTTCAAACGAAGTCGGCAATGTCATGTGAGGAACGAGGCCGTTCGCGCCGATGGTTGATGAAACGCCGGCTACGTGCGGCGTCGTGCTTCGCCTGTGCAGGTATAGACGTGCGGACTTTCAGGCGCCTTTCACGCCGCCAGGCCACCCATCACCCTGGCAAGGATCTCCCACATTTGTCGGGTGTTCACCTGACGCCGTCACCTTCCTTGCGTGCATAGGGTCGGTACTCCAGCCTTACATGGAGGAGTGTGTCGTGATCTCTGCGTCCAACACCATCACCCCTGGTGCGCATCGCGTGGGAGGCCTCGCGAAGCATGCCAGGCTGCTCAAGAAGCTCGCCGTGGTGGCCGCGACGGGTCTTCTCGCGCTCGGCATCGGCGTTGCGACCGCTTCTTCCGCTTCCGCCGGCGGGCCCTCCGGCGAAATCTCCGCCAGCCCGGCCTTGGGCACCCTCCAGAAGTGATTCGCACGGTAGCGCCGACATAGCCGGTGGTAGCAGGAACCGGCCACCGGGAAGATGGCGTGGGGGTCAGGAGACGCCGGAGGTCCGGAACAGAGCGACCGCCCGGGTGCCGATCTTGAAGGATGTTCGGGGACGTGGCCCGTGGTCCACGGGAACCTTGCGGCCTCGTACGGTCACCGCGATCACGCTGCCCCGCGAGAGCACGGCCGACAGAGCGGCGACCATGCCGGTGACTCCTGATGCCGCCCCGGAGCCGTCCCAGTGGGTCTGTTCGCCATAGGGGACGTCGGTGATCACGATGTCGGGCGCACGGTGTCCGAGTGCCGGCCGGAGCTGGTCGGGGTCGAACACGTCGGCTCGGCGCACCGCGTGCGGCACATCCCCTCCGGCGGCATCGAGCTCGGCGGCGAGCCGGTGGGCGGCGTGCGCCGCCGCGCCGTAGGCCGGCTTGTCCAGGCGGACGGAGCGCGCCTCCAGGTCGGCGGCGCGGGCGGCCAGGCCGGCCCGGCTCAGCAGGGCGAGATTGCGTCCGGCCAGGCCCAGCGCTTCGGGGTCGAGGTCGGAGGCCAGCACAGAGGCGATCCGGCTCCGGTGCGACAACGCCAGAACGGTCAGGAGGTAGCCGCTGCCGCAACATGGATCCCAGACCACGGCGGGCCGGTCGCCGCCACGCAGGGCCAGCGCGCGCTGGAAAATCTCGCTGGCCAGCCGGACGGGGAAAGCGGGAAACCCCGCGGCGGAGTGCAGCACCGAGC
This sequence comes from Nonomuraea sp. B5E05, assembly GCF_039880665.1. Lineage (NCBI taxonomy): Bacteria > Bacillati > Actinomycetota > Actinomycetes > Streptosporangiales > Streptosporangiaceae > Nonomuraea > Nonomuraea sp. B5E05. Next base: position 46,642 of record NZ_JBDPMJ010000024.1, on the reverse strand, counting down.
CGCTGGACAGGTCGCTGTAGTCGGCCCGTACGGTCGCGTGGCGATAGCTCATCGGGGGCGGCTCGCCCCGCGTTGGCGGGCGGCCTCGTACAACGCCACGGTCGCCGCGCTGGCGGCGTTCAGCGAACTGGCCGAACCGGACATCGGGATGCGCGCCATCGTGTCGCACGCCTGCCGCCATCCCGCGCTCAGCCCGGTGGTCTCGTTACCGAAGATCAGCAGGGTGGGGCCGGTCAGGTCCAGGTCGGCGATGTCGAGAGTGCCGTTCTCGTCGGTGCCCACCACCGTCAGTGGCAGCCCCTGGGCGCGTAGCTCCGCGACCCACGCCAGCACCTCCCTGTGCGAGTGGGAGCGCACCACCGGCAGCGCGAGCAGCGAGCCGGTGGATGCTCGCACGGATCGGGGATCGTAGGGGTCGGCGGCGTGGCCGGTGATGATCAGCCCTTTTCCACCGAACGCGTCCAGCGAGCGTGCCATCGTCCCGATGTTGCCGGGGTTGTTCGGCCGGTCGAACACCGCTCCCAAAAAGGACGGCCCCACCTGGATGCGAGACAACTCGTCGTCCGGCAGTTCGGCCACCGCCACCAGCTCGGGTGTGTCCTCGTCCTTGCCGCCCAGCTCCCGCAGCAGCTCGGCGGACATACCCACCCGCCCGCCGCCGGCCACCTTCAGCATCTGCTTCGCCCAGTTCGACAGCGGCCGCTCAGCGTCATAGATGAGCGCACGCACCGGCCAGCCGAACTCGACCGCCAGGCTGATCGGGCGCACCCCCTGGATCAGGAACTCTCCGGCCCGCTGCCGCTTGGCGCGGTTTCCCAGCAGCGCGTGCCACTGCTGGAACCGCGCGTTGGCACGCGTGATGTGCAGCTCCCCCGACACCGATCGTCCCCGGTTCATCACGCTTTACAGAATAGGACCCCAAGCGACGACGAAATCGTCGACGCCGGCTACTGCCCGTACCGCAATGAACCGGACAAGAAGGTGCAGCAGATCGCCGGCCTCGTGTCCGAGCACCAGGCGAACGTGGTGCTGCTCCAGGAGGTCTGCGGTGTCGCCGCCGACAGCCACATGGCGCTGTTGAAGGCGGCCCTCGGCACTGGCTGGTCCTTCGCCCGAGCCGACGGCGCGCGCCCCGACGGCCGCGTCGACTGCCGTGGCTCCCTGTCGGGCAACCTCGGCCTCGGCATCGCGGTCAAGTCGCGGATCACCGACACCGAGGCCGGCACGAGCAGGCGCTTCACCTCCTGCGACGCCGACCAGTCGCTCATGGACCGCACCGCGAACGAGCCGGACAGCGGCCCGGCGAACGGATACTCCGACCACGCGCCCCTGATCGGCTACCTGCCAGGAGCGTGAGGGCGGCGTCGGCCGTGGCCGCGCCGGTGATACGGCTAAGGTGTGCGGATGGGAGAAAGCCGCCCAAAGCCGACACGGTCCGGGATGTCCTGGATCTATCCCGCGATGCTCGTGCTGGGGCTCGCCGACCTGTTCCTGATCGGCGTCCTGCCCGGCGGCCTGAGCATCCACAGCGTGGTCGGGCTGGCGGTGGCCTCGGTTGTCGTCCTGCACCTGGTCGACCAGCGTGGCTGGATCAAGCGTACGGTCCGCCGGCTGCGGTCACGGCGAGGGCTTCGGGGGACGATGCGGCGCGTCGGCATACGGGACGGCCTGCTGCTGGCCGCCGGCATCGCGCTGACCATCACCGGGCTGGTGCAGTGGAGCGGCGTACCGGCCGCCCGGCCGTGGCACAGCACGGCGACCGTGGCCTTTCTGGTCACCGCGGGCGTGCACCTCTGGGGTAACCGGCACAGGCTGGCCCGCCGCGTGAGAGAGACCGGCCGCCTGCTCCGGCCCGGCCGCTGAACTCCCCTGAACGCTCAGCCCGGGCCCGCCTCCCGGACGCGCTTCGCGCAGCCAGGGGCGCCGCTCACCAGATCCGCCCAGGGCGATGGCGGGTTGGACGCGAAGAAGCGCAGAAGGCCCAGGAGCCGGCTGGCCGGCGGCGCGGTCCAGTGGCGCTCGCCTGGCTTCGGTACGGGATCCGCCAGACGGCCGAGGGCCCAGGTGAGGTGAACCCACAACACCCGCGCCTCCCAGGAGCGCACCGAGCTGCCCTCGCCGGCCTCCTGGGAGTATCCGTCGAGCATGGCGGGCACGGCGCTCAGCGGTGTCTTGGCGAACTCGGTCGCCGCGTCGGCCCACTGCGCGTCGCCCCAGTCCACGATGCCCGCCAGTACGGCCCCTCGTTCCGCGGCGAGCAGGTTCTGCGGGGCGATGTCGCCGTGCACCAGCACGATGGGCGGTTCGGCGGGGACGTACGGGCTGAGCGCGTCGAACCACCCGGTGAGCCAGCGGGCAGCGTCGGCGTCGATCCAGCCGTCGGCGCGGAGCCGGTCCACGAGCACCCGCGGATCCCCGGGGCTCCTGTCCCGGGGGACGGCGGACAGGCCGGCTTCTCCGCGCATCCGGTGCAGCTTGGCGAGCTCCCGGCCCACCTGCCGGTCGCGGGTCGGCTCGAAGTCGTCCATGAGCGTGCATGCTGGCAGACCGCCGCTCCGAGGTCTCATCCTTTTCCCGCGCTCCGCGGCCGCGCGGCTCAGGCGGGGGCGAGCGCCTTGGAGCGGTCGGTCGCCATGAGTACGGCGAAGCCGCCGAGCAGGCTGCCCATGATGTAGCGCTGCACGCGCAGCCAGGCCGGGCGGCCGGCCAGGAACGCGGCCAGCGCCCCCGCCGAGATCGCGATCAGGCCGTTGACCGTGGTGGCGACGACGATCTGCACGGAGCCGAGCGCGAGGCTCTGCAGCAGCACGTGGCCCATCGACGGGTCGATGAACTGCGGGAGCAGCGACAGGTACAGGATGGCGATCTTGGGGTTGAGCAGGCACGTCAGCAGGCCCATGCCGAACAGCTTGGCCGGCCGCTCCACCGGGAGGTCACGTGGCTGGAAGGCCGACGTGCCGCCGGGCTTGACGGCGTTCCAGGCCAGCCAGAGCAGGTAGGCGGCGCCGGCCAGCTTGAGCGCGGTGTACGCGGCCGGCACGTACGCGAAAACGGCCGTCAACCCGAGGCACGTCGCCGCCAGATAGACGGTGAAGCCGAGGACGACTCCGCTGAGGGAGATCAGGCCGGCTCTGCGGCCTTGGGTGATCGACCGTGAGATCAAATAGACCATGTTGGGGCCTGGTGTGAGAACCATGCCCAGCGAAACCAGCGCAATCCCGACTATTCCAATCGTCATGTCGGAAGATTATCCGGCATACCCAGAAAAGACACCCTTCGTTGGCCACCCTGCGTATTCGCCGAACTACTGGGGATGACCATCGCGGGGGTGACATGCAATTCGATGACGACGCGCCTCTCGACCCGTCGCAGGTCGAGGACGCACGGGCCACGCGCCCGCGACCACGCGGGGGCGGCATGCCCGGCGGTTGCATGGTGCCCCTCGGCCGGCGCGGCGGTTGCCTGACGCTGGCCCTGGCGGTGGCGGGGCTGCTCCTGTTCGGGATCGTCCCCTCGCCGTTCGGCGGCGACGACGAGAGCGGCCGCCAGAGCGGCGGGCAGGGTGGCGAGCAGGGTGGCGAGCAGCGTGACAGGCAGGCGCCGAGCGACCCTCCGGCCCTCTCGCCGAGCCGCAGCGGCAACCTGGCCGAACGCTGCCGGACCGGCGCCGACGCCGACCAGTCCGAGGACTGCCGCATCGTCGGCACGGTCAACAGCATCCAGTCGTACTGGCGGGGGGAGTTCGGGCGGCAGGGCCAGATGGCGTACCGGCCGGCCAGGACCGTGCTGTTCTCCCGGACGGTCAGCACCGGCTGCGGCGCGGCGAACTCCGCCGTCGGGCCCTTCTACTGCCCGCCCGACCGCAAGGTCTACCTGGATCTGACCTTCTTCGACGCCCTCCAGCGGGACTACGGCGCCGAAGGCGGGCCTTTCGCCCAGGCGTACGTCGTCGCCCACGAGTACGGCCACCACGTACAGAACCTGCTCGGCACCATGGAACGCCTCGGCGGCGCCGGCCTGCCCGGCGCCGCCAGCGCGTCCGTACGCCTGGAACTCCAGGCCGACTGCTACGCGGGCGTCTGGGCGCGCAACGCGGTCAGGACCGGCTTCTACCAGGAGCCCTTCTCTGAGGCCGACATCCACCAGGCACTCAGCGCGGCCGCGGCGGTCGGCGACGACAGCATCCAGCGGCGCTCCCAGGGCAGGGTGAACCCCGACGCCTTCACGCACGGCACCTCGCGGCAGCGCGCGAAATGGTTCAGCAGAGGATATGAGAGCGGCCGACCCCAGCGGTGCGACACCTTCTCCGGGGACATCTGAGCCGAAAAAGCCGATCAAGGAACGCGGGAAACCCCTTTTCCCGCAGGGCCGGGAAAACCCGTATGCGCGGGCTCAGCTGGGCCGACGCACCGCGGATAACGCGAGGATTCGGATTCTCTCATAAAATCAGGGGGGTGATCTTCAAGCTTGTCGGCGACGGACGCCCTTATCCCGAACACGGTTTGACGCCCCGAGAGTGGGCGCAGATCCCGCCACGGCAGGTCCGGCTCGACTCGTTGATCACCACGAAGGCCATGCTGGACCTGCATTCGCTGCTCGCCGCCGACTCCACGTTCTATGGCGATCTCTTCCCGCACGTGGTGCAGTGGCAGGGCGAGCTCTATCTGGAGGACGGCCTGCACCGCGCGTTGCGCACCGCGCTCCACCAACGATCGATCCTGCACGCCAGGGTCCTGGAGCTGCCCGAATGAGCGCCGCCCGCGCTGCGGTGCGCGGGCACGCGTGAGGGCCCCTCCCGGACGGAAGCGGACCAGTCCGGACGGCTCATGCCCCTCCGACCGCGCGGCGGGCGTCAGTTTCGCAGGTCGTCAGGGTAGCTCTTGACGTCGACGTCGTCGTGGACGCCTGTGCTGTTCACCCGCTTCGAGAGAATGCGACCCACAGGGGCGGGCAGGCCACCGATCAGGCGTAGGGCCTGCGCGCCCGCCCACACCTGGGCCCGGGTACCGGGAATGACCTGCTTGACCATCCGAGCGGCGTAGTCCCGTGCCTTTCCGACGTAACCGGCCATTGCTCGCTCGTAGGCAGGGAAGGCCGCAGTGTGGTCGCCGCCGGCCGCGGCTAACTCCCCGGCGAGCACATACGCCCCGATCACCGCCATGCTGGTGCTGGCACCGACCGCCGGCCCCGGGCAGTATGCGGCGTCGCCGACCAGGCTCACCCTGCCTCGCGACCAGGTGTCCATCCGCAGCTGCGTGATCTCGTCGAAGTAGAAGGCGGGGGCGTGGTCCAGCTCGGCGAGCAGCCGGGGTGCCTCCCAGCCGATCCCGGCGAAGTGCTCGCGCAGCAGCTCCTTCTGCCGCGCGGTGTCGCGGTAGTGGTAGTCGAGGCGGCCGGGGCTGCGGAACATGAAGATCACGCGCGCCTCGTCCAGATGTCGCGGGCTGTAGAGGGCCAGCATGCGCCCCGGGTCGGCCAGCGTGATCATCTCGGCGGAAAGCGAGAGGCGGTCGGGAACGGTGGCCACCGCCACGTAGCCGCCGAGGTGATGGGCGAAGCGGCGTTCCTCGCCGAAGGCCATGCCGCGGACGTTGGAGTGCAGGCCGTCAGCGCCGATCACGAGGCCGAAGGAGCGGGGAGAGCCGCGCTCGAAGGTGACCTGCACCTCATCGCAGCCCTCGTCGATGGAGGTGATGGAGTCGCCGAAGACGTATTCGACGTCGTCACGGGTAGCCTCGTAAAGGATCTCGCTCAGGTCGTCGCGCATGATCTCGACGTGCCCATCGGTGGCCACGCCCAGGGTTCTGTGGTGGTCGAGGCGGATCGGCTGGGCATCCCCCATGAGGAACGTCACGCGTTCGGTGCCGACCTCGCTATCCAGGACCGCCTGTCGCAGTCCCATGCGTTCGATGATCCGCAAGGAGGGGCGGAATAGGTCCACGGCGTGCCCTCCGGTCTTGCGGAGAGTGGGGGCCCGCTCGACCACGGTGGGAGAGAAGCCGTGCCGGTTCAGCCAGTATGCGAGCACGGGGCCGGCCACGCTGGCCCCGGAAATCAGGATGCGCATCGCGTCGCCTCCACTCATCCGGACAGGATCGCGGACTTGATCGCGTCCTCGAAGGCGGCGGCGATTCGGCGGTCGCGTTCGGTCTCCGGTGGCATTGCTTCCAGCAGCACCCGGGTGCGTTGCTCGATCGGGTCGGCCAGCATTCGGTCGGTGTGGACATAAAACCTGTTCTCCCGAACCGCCTGGAAGACCTGCTCGCCGACCACGTCCGGCGGCAGCCCGAAACGCTCGAAGAGCGCGTCGCGTGCCTCGTTGGCGGGCAGCGCACCACCGGGATCGAGTTTGGCGCTGTTGGCCATGACGTTGGTACGCACGAAACCGGGGCAGGCGACGCTCACCCCGATGCCGCGTTCGGTGAGCTCCCTGTGTTGCCGCAATGATTCCGACAGTCCGACGACGGCGAATTTGGAGGCGACGTAGGCGATCTTGTCGCTGGCGACGAGCCCCGCACCGGAGGCGACGTTGACGATGTGGGCCGGCCCGCCGCGGCTGAGCATCCGGGGCAGGAACGTCTGCAGGCCGTTGACCGTGCCGCCCAGGTTGACGCCGAGGACGTGGTCCCACACCTGGTAGGTCAGCGCGGACGGGGGCGTGGCGGCGGCGACCCCCGCGTTGTTGCATAGCACGGTGACCGGCCCGAACCGCTCTTCGACGGCGTCAGCGATTCGGGCGAAGGCGTCACGGTCGCGGACGTCCAGTGTGTGCGTGCTCACGTTGCCCAGGATGGACAACTCCTCCTCGGCGGCCCGGAGCTGGTCACGATCGACGTCGGCCAGCGCGATGCGGGCGCCGGCCCGGGCGAAGGCGCGGGCGATGCCGAGCCCGATGCCCTGTGCCCCTCCGGTGATGAAGACGGTGGCATCCGCGTAGTTGTCCATGATCATCTCTCTTTACTACAGCTACTGCATCTGTATGGCCACATAACAACATAAGCTACTGTATCCGGTAAGGCGGCCAAATCGCTGGGATCATGGACGGTTGAAGGGGCGCGACGGCTGCCCGACGAGGCTGGACAGGCACATCTTCCCGAACGGGCGTGCGACAGCTGCTCGGCCTGGCCCGGCGAGCATGTGTCTGCGGTGCCACCCAGCGACGGTGGCGACAAGTGCAGCAGCAACAAAGACATGGGTAGCTATAGTCGAGGAGCCATGGCTGAGACCACGGGGCGACGAGAGCGCAAGAAGCTTCAGACACGGCAGGCGCTGGTGAACGCGGCGATGCGGCTGTTCGAGCAGAAGGGTTTCGAGCGCACCATGGTGACCGAAATCGCCGAGGCTGCCGACGTGTCCGAGCGGACGTTCTACCTGCATTTCCCCACAAAAGAGGATGTCGTGATCGGCAGCGCGCAGGTACGTCTCGACGAAGGGCTGCAAGCCATCGCGGGGTGGCGACCCGGTCAGAGCGTGGCCGAGATCCTCGAACGCGCTGCGCAGTCGATCGTCGAGGACACTTGGCGCCACGATCTGCCCAGCGGTCTGGCCGCGCTTCGGGTGAAGCTGCTCGCTTCCACCCCATCGGTTCAGTCGCGGCTGGTGCACCGCATGCTGCAGACACAGGGCGAGCTGATCGACGCACTGCATCGGGCGGCACCGGAGCTGGTCAGCCGGACCGATGCGGCGGCGCTGGTGGGCGCGGTGCTCGGCGCGCTCAACGCCACCGCCATCCTCAGCATCGAGCGGGGCGACGGGCCCGATGAGGTGCGCGCCGCGTTGCGCCGCGGCATCGACCTCGCGCTGCGGCCGTACCAGCTGATGAGCCTGAGGAAGCAGAGCGAGACTGGCGAAGCAACCACGTGAGGCCTGCCGAGCCGATATGAAACCGCGACCTGCAGTTGGTCGGCCTCCTGCGTTCATCCAGGTGCTGGGCAGGATCCGGGTGGCCCGCCTCGGCGGCGGCCGTCCCAGGACCCGCCCGGACCGGGTCCTGGCCGACAAGGCCTGCACCAGCAAGGCCAACCGCACTCATCTGCGCCGGCGTGGGATCAAGGCGTGCACTCCGAGCAAGGCCGACCAGGACGCTCACCGACGAGCCAAGGGGCCGAAGGGAGGCCGCCCGCCGGCCTTCGACCCCGCGTTCTACCGGTTGCGGCACGCTGTGAAGTGCGGCATCAACCTGCTCAAAGGCAACCGCGGCATGGCAACCCGCTACGACAAGCTCGTCGTACGCGGCGAAGCCGTCGTCATCATCGCTGCGATCAACCAGTGGCTCAATGCCTTATGGAACACGACCTAGAGCGTACGGGGAGGCGGGTTGCGGGCCGGTTCCCTCGTAGGCGGCGATCCAGGAGTCGTGGAGCCACATCTGGGTGCCTCGGCGTCCTCGCCCGGAGTCCCAGGTGATGTCGCGCTCATAGGTCAGCACGGTCTCGTCGGGGCCGACGATGACCCAGAGCACCCTGAGCTGACCCGGCTGCTGTTGTGGGAGGGCCTGCTTGATCTGCCGGAAGTGCCCGACGAGGATTCCCGCACTGCCTACTACCGCACCAAGGTTGCGGCTTTCACCCGAGCCCAGCAGACGCACCTGATCAGCGACGACATGTCAGGCCCCGACCTGGCCTTCCTCATCCTGGCCCTCGCAGGCTGGTGGTACGCGGTCCCACAGATGGCGCGCATGATGCATGCCGACGATCCGGCGACCCAGGAAACAGCCAGGGAAGCGCTCATGCGCGCCGCCATGAAGCTGGCCACTCCCACGTCACTGTGATCCCGCAGCGACGGCCTGCCCGACCGCGACGGTGAACATGGCTGCGGCGAGCAGGGTGTCGAAACATGCCCCCATGATCTTGGAAAACGAAAGGCCTCCGACCTGTTCATCCAGGTCGGAGGCCCAACTTAGCGGCGGTGGTGGTGGGATTTGAACCCACGGATGAGTTGCCCCATCACACGCTTTCGAGGCGTGCGCCCTCGGCCACTAGGCGACACCACCGCGAACGAGCTTACCGGATCCTGCGGGTAGCGAAGAACCGCTTTAGTACGGCGGAGCACTCGGCGGCCAGGACCCCCATGACGACCTCGGGCCGGTGGTTGAGCCGGCGATCGCGTACGACGTCCCAGAGCGAGCCCACGGCGCCGCCCTTCTCGTCGACGGCGCCGTACACGATCCTGTCGACCCGAGCCAGCACCGCGGCGCCCGCGCACATCGTGCAGGGCTCGAGGGTCACCACGAGCGTGCAGCCGGTCAGCCGCCACCGGCCGCGGCGGGCGGCGGCCCGGCGGAGCGCGAGCACCTCGGCGTGGGCGGTCGGGTCGGCGGACGACTCGCGGTCGTTGCCCGCCGCGGCCAGGACCTCGCCGAACTGGTCGAGCACAACGGCCCCCACGGGGATCTCTCCCCTGTCGCCGGCCGTGGCGGCCTCCGCCAGGGCCAGGCGCATGGCCTCCTCGTGGGTCACCGCAGCCGGTCGAGCTCGTCGGCGAACGACAGCCGCTCGGCGATCACCGACAGGATGTCGGCGGGCAGCATGCCCTCTTCCACACTCAGCTCCAGCAGCTCTTCCGAACTCAGCCCAAGGTCGCTGAGCAGCTCGAAGTCGCCGGCAGGGCGCACGCCGAGGCCGTTGCCCTCCTTTTCCGGGACCACGCCGGCGAACTCGGCGAAGAGCTCGCCCAGGCGGTGGGAGACGACCGCGTGCACGTCGGACAGGAAGACGCGCGGCTCGTCGTCGCCGCGGTAGCGGACGAGGGCGAACCACTCGTCCTCCACCTCGACGCAGAGCAGGGCCAGCTCGTCGCCCGTGAGCCCCAGCGTCTCCATGACGGCGTCACCGAAGTCGTCGACGATCTCGGCGTCATCCAGATCGACCTCGGCGCCGCTCCAACCATCGGAGGTCCTGACAAAAGCCGCAGAGAAGGTGTTGGACGCCATATCCGCGCTCCAGGGGGTCAGCCGAAGACGGATTCGATGGCACGCTCGAACGGCTCGGAGAAGCCGAGCCGGGCGGCGATGCTGGACAACACGTCTTCGGGCAGCAGGTCAATGTCGCCGGAGAGGATGCCCAGCTCCATCTCGTCCAACCCGAGATCGGCGAAGATCGACAGATCTCCGGCGGGGAGCACGGTCTCCTCGTCCTGGAGGATCTCGTCGAGCTCCTCCTCGTCGGGGACGGGCACGTCGAGGTAGTCGAGCACCTGCTCCGCCAGCGGGAAGTCCCACGAGGCGGCGATGTCGGACAGGAACACCTCGACCCGCTCGCCCAGAACCCGCAGCGCCACGAAGAACTCGTCGCCCACGGCGATAAGGCCGATCGTGCTGCTCTCGCTGGGCTGCTGCCTGAGGGCGTGGATCAGCCCCTTCAGATCAGACGTGAGCGTGCTGGGCAACAGCCCGGCGTCCCAGCGATCGTCCTCGCGATAAACCACGATGGCGAAGTCGAGAGCGTCTTCGTCTGTCATCGCCATCTCCACCCGACCTCTGACACGACAGATATCACCAACACCTCATGGTTCCAGAGTCGGCCACCGGTCGTGTGCCTCTCCGACCAAATTGTGATCAAAACCGATGAGGTGAGCGGCCGTACGCAGCACGATCTGCGTCGCCGGCCGTCACGAGATAGCGTGGTCCTCTATGGAAACCCTCGTCGTCGACCATCCGCTCGTGGCACACAAGCTGACCGCGCTGCGTGATGTCCGCACCGACTCGCCGACGTTCCGCAGGCTCGCCGACGAGCTGGTGACGCTGCTCGCGTACGAGGCCACCCGCGACGTGCGCGTCACCGACGTCACGGTCGACACGCCCGTCTCCCCCGCCCACGGCGTCCGGCTGGCCAAGCCGCACCCGCTGGTCGTGCCCATCCTGCGCGCGGGGCTCGGCATGCTCGACGGCATGACCCGGCTGCTGCCGACGGCCGAGGTCGGGTTCCTCGGCATGATCCGCAACGAGTCGACGCTGCAGGCGGAGACCTATGCCACGCGGTTGCCCGACGACCTGTCCGGGCGGCAGTGCTTCGTGGTCGACCCCATGCTCGCCACCGGCGGCACGCTGGCGGCGGCCGTGCAGTTCCTCTTCGACAGGGGAGCCGTCGACGTCACGGCCATCTGCCTGCTGGCCGCGCCCGAGGGCCTGGCCCACATGGACAAGGTGTTCGCCAACTCCGGCAAGCCGATCCGCGTGGTGACCGCCGCGCTCGACGAGCGGCTCAACGACAACGGCTACATCGTGCCGGGGCTCGGCGACGCCGGCGACCGGCTCTACGGCGTGGTCTGAGCGGTGTGATCAGAAGCACTGTCGCGAAAAGTCCTTTTTCCGTCACGCGGAGTCGTCACTTCGTTACATAATGTGGTTGAGTGGGTACGAAGAGACAGGAAGGCAACTTCCGCATTGCGCGTGGGGGAGCACGATGAGCGACATGCCCGGTGCCGAGGTGTTCTCGTGAACGATCACACCAAGGCCGATCCGACTCCGTACGCGGAGGTGGAGGCGCTGCTGCGCGACGAGTTCGCCAGCATCCATTCCTCGACCACCGTAACGCGCTGTGTCGAAGCAGCGCACTACGGCGCGCTGGAGGTCACTGGCTACGCCCATCCCGGCCTCGTGGAGCGCATCGCGCGTAAGCACCTTCACGTGCTGGCTCTGGTGGCCAGCGAGCGTGGTTAGCAAGATCCGAACATACCCGCCAAGTTACCTTTACCCGGGCACCCGGGTGGGTAATGTAGACGGTGGGTGGAGTGGGTAAGTGGCACGGAGGCGACAGTGCAGGTCAAAAAAGTCCTCACATACAGTGGTATCGCATTTGTCGCGTACTACCTGTTCGCGCGACCAGCTGACGCCGCGGACGCGGTGAGAGGAGCGTTCGACACGGTGTTCAACGCGGCCGACTCGCTGGCCCAATTCGTGAACAGCCTCGCATGAGACTTGTGACCCACGGGGACTCCGCTCCGTCGTCGGTCAACCGCTACCTCCTCCCCCACGAACAACAGGTCCTCATGGTGCGGCGGCACCCTGCCATCCTGCTCCGTCCGGTCGCCGAGGTCTTCGGCGGCCTCGTCGTCGCCGGGTTGCTCAGCAGCTTCTTCGGCGGCGCCGAGGCGGGTGGCACGGCGCTCGTCGTCGTCTGGTGGCTGTGGCTCCTGCTGCTGATCCGTTTCGTATGGAAAGTGGCGGAGTGGTCGGTCGATTACTTTGTGGTGACGTCCACACGAATGTTGCTGACCACCGGGCTCATCACCCGCAAGGTCGCGATGATGCCCTTGGGCAAGGTCACCGACATGAGCTTCCAAAGATCTCTGCTTGGGCGCATGCTCGGTTACGGTGAGTTCATCCTGGAGTCGGCAGGCCAGGACCAGGCACTGTCAACGATCGAGTACATTCCGTATCCGGAGACCCTGTACCTCGAGGTCTGCCAGATGCTTTTCCCCGGCAAGGACGACAGCGACGATTAATCTCCCTGCGGGGAATTCTTCATGTGGGGATACCCGATTCGGCTACTTCATGCAATCATTGCGTGTTGTTGACCCTTCCCCGCCTTGAGAGATGAGATGCCGAGTCAGGGAACCATCGGTGACCGCGTCCGAGGACTGCGGCTGAACAGGCGGATGTCCCAGGCCCAACTGGCCGGGCCCGACCTGTCTGACAGTTATGTCTCGCTCATAGAGTCGGGCAAGCGCACGCCGACTCCTGTCGTGGCCCGGCTGCTCGCAGAGCGACTCGGCTGCACGACCGAGTTCCTGCTGCACGGGATCGAGCCCCGTCAGCGGATCGACACCGAGCTGGGGCTGCGCCACGCCGAGCTGGAGTTGCAGCACGGCGACCCGTCCACAGCCGCCGACCGTTTCACGGAGATCGTGAAGGCGGCCGACGAGGAAAACGCCATGCTGACCGCGCACGCCCGCTTCGGCAGGGCACGCGCTCTGGAGGCGCAGGGCAGGCTCGGCCAGGCCGTCGAGGCCTTCGAGCGCCTGCGCAGGGAGGCGTCGGCCCACCCCGAGCGGCTGGCCGATCTGCCGCTCGCCATCTCGCTGAGCCGCTGCTACCAGCGGGCGGGCGACCGGCTGCGCGCCCACGACCTGGCGGTCTCCGCGCTGCGGCAGGCCGAGCGGCTGTCCATCACCCAGGGTGAGGTCGCCATCGACCTGGCCACCGCGCTGGTGGAGTCGCGCAGCGAGCGCGAAGACGACTCCACCGAGCTCGACTACGTCAAGAGCGTGCTCGACGTGACCGGTGTCCCACAGGTTGTGGACCGTTCCGGAGAGATCAGGGCGTTGTGGGAGGCGAGCTCGGCCGCCGCCGCGGGCGAGGACTCCGCGCTGGCCGTCAGCCTGGCCGACGACGCGATCATGGCCGGGCGCGAGTCGCGGCTGGCGCTGCAGCTCGCGCGGGCCGCCATGCACTGGTCGCGGCTGCCCACGGCGGACATCGACGAGGCCGAGCGGCTCGTCACGGCCGCCTCCGAGGCGTTCGCCGCCTTCCCCGGCACCACCCGCGAGCACGGCGAGAGCCTCGCGGTGCACGCGCGGGTCCGGCTGCGGGCCGGCGACCCGGCGCGCGCCGGTGAGCTCGCCACGGTGGCCCTCGGACTGTCGCACGACCGTTCCGGCACGACTGCCGCCGAGGCGCACCTCGTGCTGGCCACCGTCGCGCTCGACCTGGGCGGCGACGCCGCAGCCCACGTGCGCGCCGCGCAGGAACTGCTCGCCGGGCTCGACCGGCCGGTGTTCGGCTCCGATCGGCAGGCCGCACGCTGCTGGCGCGAGCTGGGCGACCTCTACGGCAGGATCGGATCCGTGACCCAGCAGACCGCGGCCTACCATAAGGCTCTCGAGTCGGCCGGAGTCCGCTCCGCCATGGCGGGGGTGACGGTCGACGCCACAGTTTCTCGCTGAAACCTCCGGGAGCTCCAGATTTGGCTTTTCGAGTCTGGAATAATTAGGGTCTACCAGTCATTCACTCATAGGATGATTGGTTTCCCGGAGGAGGCGGACTGTGAGTCTGCGTACGGCGCAGCGAGCTTCGCTCGTCGACCAGGTGATCGATCAGCTCAAGGAGCAGATCACCTCAGGGACGTGGCCGATGAACGGCAAGATCCCTACCGAGACGGTGCTCGCTGAGCAGCTCGGTGTTGGCCGCAACACCGTTCGGGAGGCCGTACGCGCGCTCACGCACGCCGGGCTGCTCGAATGCCGCCAGGGCGACGGCACCTACGTCCGGGCCACCAGCGAGCTGTCCGGCGCGATGTTGCGGCGGTTGCGCCAGGCCGAGCAGCTCGAGATCTTCGAGGTGCGCCGCGCGCTCGAGGTCGAATCGGCGCGCCTGGCCGCCACCCGGCGCACTGACGAGGACATTGAGCGCATCGAGGCGGCGCTGGCCGAGCGCGACCGGGCCTGGGAGCTGGACGACCCCGATCTCTTCGTGGAGGCCGACCTGGCCTTCCACATGGCGGTCGCGCACGCCACGCACAACCTGGTGCTGATCGACCTCTACGAGGACTTCTCGGCGGCGCTGCGGGCCAGCATCACGGCCGCGGGCACGTCGCTGAACAAGAGCTATATCCCCCACGACGCGATCGCCAGGGCCATCGCCGCCGGCGACGCCTCGGCCGCCGAGCGGGCCGGGCACGCCTGCATGGAGCACATCCTCATCGCCCTGACCGAAGCCTGACGTCAGGCGAGAGTCATGACTGGCGCAGCGACATGACGAGGTAGCGGAAGGCGGGCTCGGCGTCGCCGGGCACGTCCTGGATGAGGGCGGGCCTGGTGGGCGACTCCATGTTGATGCGCGCCACCTCGCTCTCGATGCCGGTCAGCCCGTCGAGCAGGAACTGCGACTGGAAGGCGATCTGGATGTCGTCGCCGCGCAGCTCGCACTCGACCACCTCGGTGCCGCGCCCGATGTCGCCGCCGCCGGCCTGGATGAGCACCTGGCCCTGGCTGAACGACAGCCGGATCGCGGTGTTGCGCTCGGCCACCAGCGCCACCCGCTTGATCGCGTTGACGAACGGCGCCACGGCCACGTCGGCCCTGATCGACCAGTCGTTGGTCAGCCGCGCGCGATAGTCGATGAACTGCTCGTCGAGCAGGCGCACGGTCGTGCTGCGGCCGACGCTCTCGAACCCGGCGACCCCGTCGCCCATCGAGACCGACACCTCGCCGCCGCGCAGCGACTTGGCCACCTCGACCAGCACCCGCGCCGGCACCATCGCGGAGACGGCGACGTCGGAGGCGACCGGGCGCCAGGTGAAGTCGCGGGCGGCGATGCGATAGCGGTCGGTCGCCGCCATCGCCACCGACTCGCCCTCGATGTCGACCCTGATGCCGGTGAGCATGGGCAGCGTGTCGTCGCGGCTGGCCGCCGGCGCGACCTGCCCGACGGCGGAGGCGAACACGCTGCCGCCGATCGCTCCGACGCTCGGCGGCATGGCCGGCATGGTCGGGAAATCCTCGACCGGCATCGTGATCAGCCCGAACTCGGCGCTCCCGCAGGTCAGCACCGCCTCGGCGCCCTCGGTGACGATCTCGACATCGTCGGCGGGCAGGCTCCGGCTGATCTCGGCCAGCAACCGGCCGGGGATCAGCACGCTGCCCGTCTCGGCCACGTCGGCGTCGACCGCGGCCCGCGCGGAGACGTCGTAGTCGAACGCGGACAGGGTGAGCTCGTCACCCGCCTCCAGCAGCAACCCGGACAGGACGGGCACCACAGGGCGGCTGGGCAGGACTCGGGCGGCCCACGCCACCGCATCTGCCAAAACATCGCGGTTAACCCGGATCTTCACCTGTTACCACCTCTTCGTCGCCGTGCCCCTACGAAAATAGCCGCTACGACCGACAACTCGGGGCGGGCGACGAGGCTAACGGCTGTTGAGGTAGGCGAGCACGGCCAGCACCCGCCGGTTGTCGTCGTCGGACGGCGCGAGGCCGAGCTTGCCGAAGATGGAGGCCGTGTGCTTGGCCACGGCGCTCTCGCTGAGGTAGAGGCGCTGGGAGATGGCCGCGTTGGACCGGCCCTCGGCCATGGCCTCCAGCACCTCGCGCTCCCGGGGCGTCAGCGCGGCCAGCGGCTCGTCCCTGGCGTTGCTGGCCAGCAGCTTGGCGATCACCTCGGGGTCCATGGCCGTGCCGCCCTCGGCGACCCGGCGTACGGCGTCGACGAACTGCTCGGCGTTGAAGACGCGGTCCTTCAGCAGGTAGCCGATCCCGCCCGAGCCGTCGGCCAGCAGCTCGCGGGCGTAGAGCTGCTCGACGTGCTGGGACAGCACGAGGATCGGCAGGCCGGGCACCTTCTCCCTGGCCGCCAGCGCCGCCTTCAGCCCTTCGTCGGTGAACGTGGGCGGCAGGCGTACGTCGACGATCGAGACGTCGGGACGCAGCTCCACCAGGCCCTTGAGCAGCTCGGGCCCGCTCTCCACGGCCGCGACGACCATGAAGCCGTGGGCCTGGAGCAGGTGGACCAGCCCATCTCTGAGCAGGTAGAGGTCTTCGGCGACGAGCACGCGGTTCTTCATCAGCACAACACCTTGGCCGCCGGCTTCCCGGCGAGCAAGCGCTCGCGGTTGTGGGCGGCCGGGATGCGGATGGCCAGGACGTGCATGACGAGGCCCACCGTGATCATGCCGAAGATCGTAGGCCACTGCCAGAACTCCGGCATGTACAGCGCGAGGAACCAGGACTTCTGCTCGGCGCCCAAGGCCTTGAAGACGCCCGCCACGACCCCCTGCGGCATCGTCGGGCACCAGGCCGTCGCCCACAACATGACGACCGCAACCGTCTTCCAGCGCGGCATCTTGTGCAGGTCGCCCGCCCAGTGCTCGGGCAGCACCCGGGGCATCTCCATCGTCACGGTGGTGGGCCCGCCCGGCGGGCTGTTCAGGGCGAGCACGCCGTCGAAGGCGGCCAGCCGCCGTTCGATGCCGGAAAGGCCGGTGCCCTTCGACGGGTCGGCACCGCCCATGCCGTCGTCGGTGACCGAGATGCGCAGGTGAGGGCCGTTGGCGCTGACGTCGACCATCACCTTGCGGGCGTTGCCGTGCCGCGCCGCGTTGGAGAGCAGCTCGCTGACCGCGAAGTAGACCGCCGCCTCCACCGGCGCGTCAGGCCGGTGGGGCAGGTCGACGTCCACCGTGACGTCCATCGGGCTGTCCATGGCGAGCGCGCGGACGGCGTCGGCCAGCCCGCGCTCGGCCAGCACCGGCGGATGGATGCCCCGGATGACCCGGCGCAGCTCCGTCAGCGTCTCGGAGGAGGCGTCCCTGGCCTTGGCCAGCAACGTTTTGGCCGCCGTGGGGTCCTTGTCGACGAGCTCCTCGACGGCGCCCAGCGTCATGCCGATGGCCACCAGCCTGGCCTGCGTGCCGTCGTGCAGGTCGCGCTCGATCCTGCGCATCTCGGCCGCCTGGGAGTCGTTGGCCAGACTGCGGGTGCGCTTGAGGTGGCTCACCTGGCCCGCCAGGCGGCTGGCGGTGGTCGCGCCGAGCAGCAGCTCGCTCCACTGCGCGTAGAGGCGCAGCCCGCGCGCGGGAAGCACGATGAACAGCGGCACCAGCAGCGGCTTCACCACCACGTCGAGCACCAGCCAGAGCAGGTCGCGCCACGAGCCCGGGTCGGACAACATCCACTTCCACCGGTTGTTCCACGCCGGGATCCGTGGCGTCTTGTAGAGGGTGCGGTCGGAGCGGTACATGCCGTCGGCCTGCGGCACCGGGGGCGGCGGTTCCGGCAGGTACGGGGGCTCGATCTCGATGTCCGTCCACCTGCGCATCAGCCGCCGGTTCAGCTCCGCCAGGCGCCGGACCATCATGATCTGCCACGGGAACAGGAAGACCATGCCCAGGCCGAACGTCAGCAGCATCATGAGCCCGGCCAGCGGGATCGCGGGCACCTCGAGGACAAGAAGCGCGAGAAGCACCAGAATCCGGCCGAAGCTTCGAAGCATGCCTCCAGTCTGGGGCAACGCCGCGCCAGGGTCACTGCATCTAAGTACACCCTTGGCGGGCATCCACCCGGATTCCCCGGCGGACCACGGCTTTCTAGCGTCGATGGCATGAAAATCATCGAGGTCAGGAACCTGCGCAAGCAGTATCCGAACCACGTGGCGGTCGAGGACGTGTCCTTCGAGGTGGCGGAGGGCGAGATCTTCGGCATTCTCGGCCCGAACGGCGCGGGAAAGACCACGACAGTGGAGTGCGTCGCGGGACTGCGGGCGCCGGACGGCGGCACCGTACAGGTGGCCGGGCTCGACCCCCAGCGTGACCGGATCGAGCTGCGTCGGGTGCTGGGCATGCAGCTGCAGAGCGCCGAGCTGCCGGAGAAGATCAAGGTGCGGGAGGCCATGGACCTCTACGCCTCCTACTACCCCGACCCCGCGGACTGGTCCGAGCTGATCGAGCAGGTCGGGCTGGGCGGCAAGCGCGACACCCTGTTCAAACAGCTCTCCGGCGGGCAGCGCCAGCGGCTGTCGGTCGCGCTCGCTCTGGTGGGCAGGCCGCGCGTGGCGGTGCTCGACGAGCTGACGACGGGGCTCGACCCGCAGGCCCGCAGAGACACCTGGGAGCTCGTCGAGCAGGTACGCGATTCCGGGGTGACGATCGTGCTCGTCACCCACTTCATGGAGGAGGCCGAACGCCTCTGCGACCGGCTCGCGCTCATCGACGCCGGCAAGGTCGCCGCGACCGACACGCCGTCGGGGCTCATCGCGCAGGTGGGCGACGAGCAGCGGGTGAAGTTCCGGCCGTCCGCTCCCGTCGACGACGCCGTGCTGCTCGCCCTGCCCGAAGTGCGCGGGGTCACCAGGAGCGGCGACCAGATCGTGGTGACCGGCTCCGGCAACCTCGCCCCCACCGTCACCCTGGCGCTCGCCCAGCAGCAGATCGTGCCCGGAGACCTGCGTATCGAGCAGGCCACACTCGACGACGCGTTCCTCGCGCTCACCGGAAGGAAGCTCACGTGAAGAAGATGCTGATCGTGGAGACCAGGCTCTACCTGCGTGACTGGCCGTCGTTGTTGTTCACCATCGGGCTGCCGGTCGCCCTCCTGCTCGTACTGGGCCTCAGCATCCCGTTCATGACTGAGGCGAACGCGTCGGGCGAGCGGCCGATGGACACCCAGATGCCCAGCATGATGACGCTGCTCGCACTGCTCACGCTCGCCTGCAACATCCTGCCCGCGGTGCTCACCACTTACCGCGAGCGGGGCGTGCTCAGGCGGATGTCCACCACGCCCGTGCATCCGGTGCGGCTGCTCGGCGTGCAACTGCTGATCAACCTGGTCGTCGGCGTGGTGTCCGCGGCCATTCTCATCTCGGCCGCGGCCGCGGTGTTCGGCTCGCCGCTGCCGGGGCAGCCGGTGGTCTTCGTCCTCGTGTTCCTGCTCGGCAGCGCCGCGCTGCTGGCCATCGGGCTGGTGATCGCCGCTCTCGCGCCGAACGGCAAGACCGCTCCCGGCATCGGCGCCGTGGTGATGTTCCCGCTGATGTTCCTGGGCGGGATGTGGGTGCCGCGCGACATCATGCCGGACGCGCTGCGCACCGTCAGCGACTTCTCCGTGGCGGGGCCGTTCGCCCAGGCGCTCAAGGACGCCTGGGCCGGACAGTCTCCCGAGCTCGGGCACCTCGCGGTGGTGGCCGCCGGACTGGTGATCTTCGGTGGGCTGGCCGTACGGCTCTTCCGGTGGGAGTGAGGCTAGCGCGCGGCCCAGACAGGCGGCGCGCCGGTCACGTTGCTCATCAGCGAGTAGAGCGAGGTCGAGGCCGTGATGAACATGCGGTTGCGCTTGGGCCCGCCGAACACCAGGTTGGCGGTGAACTCGGGCAGCCTGAGACGGCCGATCAGCGTGCCGTCGGGGTCGTAGCAGAGCACCGCCTTGCCGGCCGCGGTCCACACGCGGCCGGTGTTGTCGAGCCGGATCCCGTCGAAGTTGTCGTTCTCGGTGCCCTGGGCGAACACCGCGCCGCCCGCGAGGGAGCCGTCGTCGCGCACGTCGAACACGCGTACGTGCCTGGCCCGCGTGTCGGCGACGTAGAGCCGGCTCTCGTCCAGCGAGAAGGCCAGGCCGTTGGGCCGGACGAAGTCGTCGGCCACGACGCGGACCTCGCCCGTCACCGGATCCGCGCGATAGACGTGGCAGCCGTCGATCTCCTGCTCGGCCGCGTGGCCCTCGTAGTCGCTGAGAATGCCGTACGGCGGGTCGGTGAACCAGACGGAGCCGTCGGAGCGCACGACCGCGTCGTTGGGGCTGTTGAGCCGCCTGCCCTGCCAGCGGTCGGCGATCACCGTGATCGAGCCGTCGTGCTCGGTGCGGGTGACCCGGCGGTTGCCGTGCTCGCAGGTGATCAACCGGCCCTCGCGGTCGAGGGTGTTGCCGTTGGAGTAGCCGGACGGTTGCCGGAAGACTCCGACCACGCCCGTCGTCTCGTCCCAGCGGAGCATGCGTTCGTTGGGGATGTCGCTCCAGACGAGGAACCGGCCGGCCGGGAAGTAGACCGGGCCCTCCGCCCAGCGGGTGCCGGTGTGGAGGCGTTCGACCCTGTCGTCTCCCCCGACGGCGGCGAACCGCTCGTCGAGCACCTCGAACTCAGTGGGGATCGTGTCCGTCATGTCATCCACCATACGCAGTTCGGATCTTTCGACGAACCACGATATATCATCTTGTCGTGGACAATATCGACAGGATGCTGATCGGCCTGCTCCAGGACGACGCGACGCGGTCGTACGCGATGCTCGGCAAGGCGGTGGGGCTGTCCAGCGGCGCCGCGCACGAACGCGTGCGCAAGCTGCGCGAGCGCGGCGTCATCAGGCGCACGACGATCGAGGTCGACCAGGAGACGCTCGGGCGCACGGTGACCGCGTACGTGCTGGTCGACGGCAACACGTGGATGGGCGACAGCGGTGACAGGCTGGCCGCGATCCCGGAGATCGAGGAGGCGCACGTCATCGCGGGGCCCGCGTCGGTGCTGCTCAAGGTGCGTACGAGCGGGCCCAAGGAGCTGCAGGACCTGCTGCGTCAGGTCTTCCAGGTGGACGGGGTGACGGGCACGCAGACGGTCGTCGTCCTGGAAACCCTCTTCGAGCGGACCCTCAAGTAAACTCCAGGTATGACGAAGGTCGCCTGGAACACACGAGAGCTCACCGTAGGCCAGCTCGCCGAGCGCAGTGGCGTCGCCGTCTCCGCCCTGCACTTCTACGAGTCCAAGGGCCTCATCACGAGCCGCCGTACGTCCGGAAACCAGCGCCGCTACACCCGCGACAGCCTGCGCAGGGTCGCCTTCATCAGGCTGGCGCAGCGCATCGGCATCCCCCTGAAGACCATCAAGGACGCCCTCAGCCGGCTGCCCGACGAGCGCACCCCCACCCGCGACGACTGGGCGAGTTTGTCGGCCGCCTGGCGGGGCGAGCTCGACGACCGCATCGAACAGCTGCAGCGGCTGCGCGACGACCTCACCGAGTGCATCGGGTGCGGCTGCCTGTCGCTGGACCGGTGCCCGGTGGCCAACCCGTACGATCGGCTGGGCGACGAGGGGCCGGGCGCGCGGCGCATCGACACCCGGCTGTGCCCTCCTCAGACGCTCTCCTGCGTCCCGCCCGCCGACGCATGTGCTGCTACGACGGCCCCTTCCGCGGGGGGACGATGAGCGTGGGCCGGCCCGCGTGGTGCAGCACGTGGTTGGAGACGCTGCCGAGCAGCACCGACCTGACCCCCGACAGGCCGCGCGAGCCGGTGACGATGAGCGAGGCGTCGATCTCGTCCGCCACGTCCACGATCCTCTTCCAGATCGACTCGTTGTCGGCCACCGCCCGATAGGTGACGTCGGACATCCCGCCCGCGATCGCCAGCTCGGCCCCCTCCTTGGCGTGCTGCCCGGCCTGCGCGTGGGCCGCATCCTCGGCGCCCGCGTCGAACGCCGCAGCGGCCAGCGGGTATTTCTTGATCTGAACGAGCAGCGGCTCCCACACCGTGACCACGACGGTGGGCTCGGCGGTCAGGTGTTCGGCCGCGAACTCGATGGCGGCGCGCGAGTCGGCCGAGCCGTCGTAGGCGACGAGGATGGTCATGGCGTTCTTCCCTTCGCTTCGCTCTTTCAGCAAGAGCACCGAAGCTCCACCGGTGAAGCACCGAAGCGATCAGGCGCCATTCCGGGGCCCGCTGTCTGCTTGGTCACACCGTCACGGACGGACGGGCGCCCAATTCCGGGTGGACGGAGGACTCATCCCGGCGGTGTGACCGCCTGCGGGCCGGCCGTGCGGCGCCCGCGTGCCTGGACCAGCTTCCTAAAGCTATTAGGTGAATGCCTTATAGTTGTCGGCAGACAGGAGGAAGCTCATGGTGAGAGCAGGGCTGACCCCCGAACGGCTGACCCGGGCGGGGGCGGAACTGGCCGACGAGGTCGGCTTCGACCAGGTGACCGTTTCGGAGCTCGCCCGGCGGTTCGACGTCAAGGTCGCGAGCCTCTACTCGCACGTGAACAGCTCCCAGGAGCTCAAGACCAGGATCGCCCTGTTCGCCCTGGAAGAGCTCGCCGACCGGGTGGCCGCCGCCCTGGCCGGGCGTGCCGGCAAGGACGCCCTGGCCGCATTCGCGGACGCCTACCGCGACTACGCACGGGAGCACCCCGGCCGCTACGCCGCCGCCCGGCTCCGGCTCGACCCCGAGACGGCGGCCGCCAGCGCCGGCGTACGGCACTCGCAGATGACGCGGGCGATCCTGCGCGGCTACGACATGACCGAGCCGGACCAGACGCACGCGGTCCGGATGCTGGGCAGCGTCTTCCACGGCTACGTCAGCCTGGAGATGGCCGGCGGCTTCAGCCACACTCCCGTCGACACACAGGAGTCATGGACCTGGATCCTGGACTCCCTCGACGCCCTGCTGCGCAACCGGGCCACGTCCTGACCCGCACCGCTGACGAACTCTTCCCAGAATGGTGGAGACAATGAGCACCGATTGGATCATCACGCCTGTCACCGCGGACCTGTTGCGCGGTTTCCTCGACGTGGAGACGACCGCGCACGGCCTGCTGCCGCATCGGCTGCCCGCCCGGGCGCGCCGGCAGATCCCCGACGACCGGCTGGCCATGGCCGAGGCGCAGCCCTCCGGCGTACGGCTGGCCCTCCGCACCCGCGCCACCACGATCGAACTGGACACCCTGCCCACCAAGCGGGTCTACCAAGGGTTCCCGCTCCCGGCCGACGGGGTGTACGACCTGCTGGTCGAGGGACACCTCGCCGCCCAGGCCACGGTGGCCGGCGGCCGAGTCCGTACGATCACCGACATGGTCACCCAGTCCGCCGAGGTGCAAGAGGGACCCGCCGGCACCGCCCGGTTCACCGATCTGCCGGCAGGTGACAAGGACGTCGAGATCTGGCTCCCGCACACGGAGATCACCGAGCTGATCGCCCTGCGCACCGACGCCCCCGTCGAACCGGCGCGAGACAGCGGGCGCAGGGTGTGGCTGCACCACGGCAGCTCCATCAGCCACGGCTCGAACGCCGCCCACCCGACCGCGACCTGGCCGGCCCTGGCAGCCGCCCGAGGCGAAGCGGAGCTGGTCAACCTGGGGTTCGGTGGCAGCGCGCTGCTGGACCCGTTCACCGCCCGCGCGATGCGCGACACCCCCGCCGACCTGATCAGCGTCAAGCTCGGCATCAACGTCGTCAACGGCGACGTGATGCGGCTGCGCGCCTTCACCCCCGCGGTCCACGGCTTCCTCGACACCATCCGCGAGGGGCATCCGACCACTCCGCTGCTGGTCGTCTCCCCCATCCTGTGCCCGGTCCAGGAGGACACCCCCGGCCCGCTCGCGCCCGACTACGACGGCGTGACCCTGCGGTTCAAGGCCACGGGCGACCCGGCCGAGCGCGCCGCCGGGCGCCTGACACTGAACGTCGTCCGCGACGAACTCGCGCGGATCGTCGAACAACGTACGGCCGACGACCCGAACCTGCACTACCTCGACGGCCGCGCCCTTTACGGCGAGAGCGACTACGCCGAATTCCCGCTGCCCGACGCGATCCACCCCGATCCCGCAGGGCACCGCCGCATCGGCGAGAACTTCGCGCGGCTGGTCTTCGGCGACGGCGGCCCCTTCGCCGCGAAGACCGGCTGACGGCACCGGCCCGGCCGCGCGGCCCTTTGGCGAGTGTAGGGACTCAGAGATCCTGGCCACCCGAGGAGCGCTGACCAGGTAAAACGGCCCGCGTCTCACGGCTAGGACATCGATGCTGTCTCAGCCGGACAGGCATTTCCTCGAAACTGGTGGCGATCGCCTGACGGTAATTGAGCATGACGGGATCATAGAGACCAGATCGACACACGTGGAAACTATTCGTTGTAGCCAGCTGTCAGGAGCGACCTTGTCCGGAAGCGGGGCCCGCCCTTATCTCGGGTTCTCAAGCGTAAGTAACAGCTGGTCAGCCGCTTCAAGGTCGTTAAGGGTCGGGTAGCCGGGGCACATTGCTGCGCCCCGGCTACCCGACCCTGCCGGTTCAGACGGACCCAGATAATCTCGCCACGTTGCCCTGGTTAGGGTTCGTGCCGGATGAGGTGAGCGCGGCGCCGCCGGTGGCGGTGGCCCGGCTGGCCGAGCGGCTCGGGATCGATCCGGACGTTCTGGCCGAGTACGGTAGCGGGAGCAGACACGCAGCGATCATCTTCGGTTGGTGGCCGGCTATCTGGGCTGGAAGAGCGCCCCGACTGGAAGCACCGCGATGAAGGAGCTGGAGCAGCTCCTTCATGGACCGGGCCATGGAGCACGACTCGCCGACACTGCTGTTCAACCTGGCCACCGAGTACCTGATGGCGGCCAAGACGATCCGGCCGGGCGTGACGACGCTGGCCAAGATGGTGGCCACCGCCCGAACCGGCGCCACCGCGCTGACCTGGGAGAAGGTCGCGCATCTGCTGACCGATCAGTTACGCGCGGATCTGGACCGGCTGCTGATGTACGACGCCGGACTGAAGATGACCCGGCTGGCCTGGCTGACCAAGGCGGCCACGGACGCCAGCGCGACCTCGGTCAGACCGTCATCGACAAGTTCCTCTACCTGCGCAACATGGACGCGCCGACACCCTGGACATGTCGGTCCTGGCCGATCCTTGGACGCCGCCGGGTCCCAGTTGGCTGAAAGGGTCGAGACGCACATCGAGCATGTCACCTACATCAACCGGCTTGAGTGACCGTGGACACCGCCGCCGGGCACGTCCCTCGGGACGTGCCCGGCGGCCGGCAGGTGCCGCCTGTCCGTCAGGCCGACGCCGTTCCGAAGGCGGCGGCGTGGTCGGCGACCCACTGCGCGTAGGTGAAGGGCGGTCGGCCGGTCACTTGTTCGACCGTCGGCAGGACCTCCGCGGTCTTGCCGACCCTTGCGGTGAGCGCGTCGACGTAATCGTCGATCCCCGGGGCGGGCATGCCGAGGCGGGCCATCTCGTCCCGCAACCAGTCCTCGGATTGCTCCTGCCACCGCAACGGCCGCCCGATGGTCTCCGCGATGATGCGCAGCCGATCGATCTGGGTCAGCGACTGCGGTCCGGTCACCGAGTACCCCTCGCCGGCACGCCCATCGAGGAGGCTGCGGACGGCGACCGCGGCGATATCGCGCGGGTCGACCGGGGCCGTCGCGGCGTCGCCGTACCGCCCGCGCACGACACCGCCGTCGATGATCTGGGATGCCCAGACCAGATCGTTGGTCGTGAACCCGTCAGGCCGCACGAAGGTCCACGGCAACCCGGACGCTTGGACGGATCGTTCGAGCCGCAGGTGCGCCTCACCGACCCAGCCGGGCACAGACCACGTGACGGATATCGAGGACAGCATCACGAGATGCCGCAGGCCGGCGTGCTTCGCCGCGTCGAGGAATCCGTTGACCCCCTGGAGAACGGGGAACAGGAAGGCCCGCTCGATGCCGGACAGGGCCTCCGTCAGGGTCTCCGGCTGGGTCAGGTTGCCGGTCGCGACTTCGACCTGGTCGGGGAACGCCCCGCCGCTGGGGTTGCGGGTGATGACGCGGACCTTCTCACCCTCCTCCAGGAGTTGGCGGACGACGTTGGAACCGACGTTTCCGCTGGCACCGGTTACCAGGATCACGGTGGAGATCTCCTTTAGTTTCGTTTTTTGTGTGCACCAACCCACGTCACCGACGACGAACCTCACACCCAGGGACGGCCTGCGGGGTCGGGGACTGCCGCCCCGACCCCGCACGCGAGGGCATCAGCCGATGAAGGACTCGGGGCCGAAGAAGCGGCCCCACGCCACGAAAGCGGCCAAGGCGAGATAGACCACGTCGCCCACGACCGTTGCTCTCTCGCCACGACGGAGGCGCGTGATGATCGCGCCAACAAACAGCAGCACCGCACCTGTAGCGGCCATCGGAACGAGAACCGGCGCGATGCCGAGTACGGCGGGCAGGATCAGTCCCACCGCGGCCAGGAACTCCAGGCCCCCGATGATCTTGAGAGCACCGGGGCTGAAGTCTTCGACCCATCGGGTTGCGGCGCCGAAGCTGGCCATCTTCTCCTTGGGCACGAACAGCTTGGCGCTGCTGACCAGCAAGGCGGCGGCCAGTAATCCGGCGACGATCCATAGTGCGATGTTCATGAGTTTGTCCTTGGCCCAATGTCGGGGGGTGACGAACGGACCCGGGGTCGTCCCGGGTCCGCCCGCGACCCTGAGGGGGAATGTCCGCGTCAGCCGAACTGACCGGGCTGGTACTCGCCGCCGGGCGTCCGCGTGATCACGTTCAGCCGGTTGAAGGCGTTGATCGTGCAGATCAGGGCCACCAGGGCCATCAGCTGATCCTCGTCGAAGTGCTTCGCCGCGTTCGCCCACGCCTCATCGGAGACGCCGCTGGAGTCGGCGAGGCGGGTGCCCTGCTCGGTGAGTTCCAGCGCCGCCCGCTCCGCCTCGGTATAGACGGTCGTCTCCCGCCATGCCCCGACCAAGTTGATCCGCACCATGCTCTCGCCGGCGGCCGCGGCGTCCTTGGTGTGCATGTCGAGGCAGCCGCCGCAGCCGTTGATCTGGCTGGCGCGGATCTTCACCAGCTCCTGCACCGCCTTCGGCAGTGCCGAGTCGGTGATGACCTTGTTCGACGAGATGATGTACTTGGCCCACTTCGACCCGACCTCGTTGACCATGGGGTTGATCCGGGTTTCCATCTCGATCTCCTTCGTCTTCGGATGCTTACACCCCTACGACGAAGCGCCCCGCCAAGACGTAACAACCCCATGCGACAGACGTGCGCTACTCGGGTCGCGCGGGCAGATTCATG
This sequence comes from Nonomuraea sp. B5E05, assembly GCF_039880665.1. Lineage (NCBI taxonomy): Bacteria > Bacillati > Actinomycetota > Actinomycetes > Streptosporangiales > Streptosporangiaceae > Nonomuraea > Nonomuraea sp. B5E05. The sequence goes on along the minus strand of NZ_JBDPMJ010000024.1, from coordinate 19,391 downwards.
GCGTCGAGGAGCTTGCGGTCGCTCACGGTCAGGAGCTCGACGATCCGGCCGTCGACCACGGTGCACCCCCCCACGCCGAGCACCTTGCCTTTCGCACCCCAGACCACGAACCCAGGCTCGCCGTTGACCAGAACCGCCAACACCGAGGTCATCGACCGCATGCCGCGCAGGACCGGACCGGCCACCTCGGCCGCCCCGACCGTGGTCAGCACGCCCTGCGGGTGGTACGTGCGCCAGGTCACCTGCGGATCGAGCAGCCGTACGAGCCCTTCGAAGTCCCCGTTCCGCGCCGCGGCAAGAAAAGCGTCGACCACGGCGCGCTGCCGCCGCGGCTCCTCCTCCGGCCGCGACGTGCCCTGCACCTTCCGGCGGGCCCGGCTGGCGAGCATCTTGGTCGCGTCGGCGGACCGGCCGATGATCTCGCCGATCTCAGCGAAGGGCACCGCGAACATGTCATGCAGGACGAACACCAGCCGTTCGGTGGGCGTGAGGGTGTCGAGCACCACCAGCAGTGCCAGCCCGACCGACTCGGCGAGCATCACGTCGTCCTCGGGCGCCGCCCCGCCGTCCACGGCCACCACCAGCTCGGGCAGCCGGTCTTCGTACGACAGCTCGGCCCGGTTCTTACGCGAGCGCAACACGTCGATGCAGACCCGGCCGACCACCGTGGTCAGCCAGCCGGCCAGGTTGTCGATCGCGGCCGCGTCCTGCCGCGCCAGCCGGATCCACGCCTCCTGCACCGCGTCCTCGGCGTCCACCCGCGACCCGAGCATCCGGTAGGCGACCGCCACCAGGCGCTCGCGCTGCTGTTCGAAGGCTCCCGCCAGTGCTTCGTGCGGACCTGATCCGGCCATGTTGTTACCTTCCTTGCGCGAACTCCGTCATGGTAATGACGGGCCCGAAGGCGCCGAGGTAACCGTTCGGCGCACATCGGCACGCTTTGCATTCGACAGCTGTGAAGGATCGCGGAGTGGCCGCCCTCATGTCACATCGATCTTCCCTCACGGGCATCAAGGTGACGTACAGGTTCAAACCCGTACACCACTCCCGTGGACGCTAACGCCAGACGGTGGCCTTGGCCACTGAGACTTGGCCAAGATCGATGAGAACCTACAGCGAACCGCTAGTGCTGGGCCATGTCGACGAACCGGCTGTAGTGGCCCTGGAACGCCACCGTCACGGTGGCGGTGGGGCCGTTACGGTGCTTGGCCACGATCAGGTCGGCCTCGCCCGCCCTGGGCGACTCACGCTCGTAAGCGTCCTCCCGATGCAAAAGGATCACCATGTCGGCATCCTGCTCGATAGAACCACTTTCGCGCAGATCGCTCACTTGAGGGCGTTTGTCGGTGCGTTGTTCGGGGCCTCGGTTGAGCTGGGAGATCGCGATGACGGGGACCTCGAGCTCCTTGGCAAGCAGCTTGATGGCACGGGAGATCTCGGAGACTTCGTTCTGGCGGCTCTCGACCCTCTTCGGCGAGCTCATCAGCTGGAGGTAGTCGATGACCACGAACCTCAGGTCGTTACGCTGCTTGAGCCGCCGGCACTTGGCCCGGATCTCCATCATCGACATGTTGGGCGAGTCGTCGATGAACAGCGGCGCCTCCGCCACCTCGCTCATCCGGCGGGCCAGGCGGGTCCAGTCGTCGTCGCCCATCATGCCGGAGCGCATGGCGTGCAGTGCCACGCGGGCCTCGGCGGACAGCAGGCGCATGGTGATCTCGTTACGGGACATCTCCAGCGAGAAGATGACCGTGGCCATCCCATGCTTAATAGCCGCAGACCGGGCGAAATCCAGACCGAGCGTGCTGTTGTGCGTCGGTATACATGATCTGCTCACAAGGTACATGTGGTCGGCGTTGTCCACTTCAACGCATCGGACGGGGCGCGATGGGACAGGGCGGACGTCGACGATGTAGCGGACCAGCGTGGTCGGGTGTGCGGCGCCGACCTGCCTGGACGCCTTGCGGGACAGCCGGAAGACCTTGTCAGGAGTGGTGAAGTTGATCATGTAGCAGGTGGAGGAGTCCTCGGTCCTGCCCTTGACCGGCTTCGTCCGCATGGTGGCCTTATAGCCGAGGCTCAGAATGAGCTCGAGGGCGTCATGGGCGAGCTTTCGGTTCGTCAGCGCGAGCTGGATCTGCCCGGCTGCGCTGACATAACCGTCAGTGTCGAGCAGGCCGGCCAGCAGTTCACGCCTCTGCTGCTCCGACCCACGCAGGTAGACCTGCGGGATGTGCTTGTCACGGAGGACTCCGAGCGTACGCAGAATGCCCTGAACGGTGCCATGACTCCTGTGGCACTCCTGACAACGTCGCAGGCCGCTCGTAGGCCTACCACAATCAGGACACGTCGGTGCCGCCACGGACGCCGCGACGAATCGCGCCTCGCCTCCACAGGTGCGGCCGCACGTGCGCACCTCGGCAGTCCGCGGGACGAACGTGGAACCGCACACCACGCAGGCACGGACGCCGGCGGGCTCCGGCTCGGGAAGACTCATGCGATAGGTGATGGTGGAGCCCGCTCGTGTGATGCGCAGCCCTTCGGCCCTCAGATTAGCGATGATCTCCGGGTCGGTCGTGGTGAAGCGTGCCGCCGCGCTCTCGCCGTCACCGAGCCAGACCCCGAGCGCGTACGGCGGCAGCGGCACCTCCTGTGGCGCGAGGTCGAAGGGCGCCGCGACCGCCACCGCGTGGTTGGGCCGGTTGTCAGACGCACAGCGCAACGAAGCCGCGATCTCCTCAGTGGTGACCACGCTCTTGTGCTCTGCCGTCAGGGCTGCGTTCTTCGGCGTCGTGACGCGTGCGTACAGGGCTCCGAAAAGCTCCGCCGCCGGATAGGCCGGGAGGTGTCGTACGTAGTCGGTGCGGATCGGCCCGCCCACGCGGGCAGGAATCTTGCCGACGGACCGGATCTCCTTCTGCACCGTGTGCAGGACGTGGCGGAATTCCTCCCCCACGAGCGCAAGCGCTTCGCGGTGAGTGACCGGCTTGTCAGGCTCGGTACAAGCCGACTGGCGGGCTTCTTCCACCCGCCGTACCGCTACGTCGGACCAGTAGAGAGCCCGGCCGGCGTGCGCGGCGCGCCTGGACGCGCGGGTGGTGGTGCGCCACTGATGCTGAGCGTCCGCGACGATCACGGTGCCGTCGCCGAACTCCACCTCATAGCACGGCCGGCCGTAGATGATGTCCGTTGCGGCGACCACCCGCGTCGGGCGTCCGTCGGCTCCGATCAGCTGATCGCCGACCTTGACCTCACCCATCGTCGTCCAGCCCGTAGGCGTGGGCAGCGGGGTGTCGAGCGCGAGCGCCTTTCCGATGGCCGGGCGGGCGGCCACGACGATCATCTGGCCGGGGTGGAGGCCGTTGGTGAGCTGGTCGAGGTCCTGGAAGCCGGTGGGCACGCCGACCATCTGGCCACCGCGGCTGCCGATGGCCTCCAGCTCGTCGAGGGCGCCGGGCATGATGTCGGCCAGTGGTGCGTAGTCCTCGGACGTGCGGCGCTCGGTGACCTTGTAGATCTCGGCCTGGGCGCGGTCGACGAGGTCGTCGACCTCTTCGTTCTGGCCGCCGTAGCCGTAGGAGACGATGCGGGTGCCGGCCTCGATGAGGCGGCGCAGGATGGCCTGCTCCCGGACGATCTTGGCGTAGTAGCCGGCGTTGGCGGCGGTGGGGACGACGGCCGTGAGGGTGTGGAGGTAGGCGGCGCCGCCGACCCTGGCCATCTCGCCGCGTTTTTGCAGCTCGTCGAAGACGGTGACCGCGTCGGCGGGCTCGCCCCGGCCGTAGAGGTCGGTGATGACGTCGTAGACCATCTGGTGCGCGGGGCGGTAGAAGTCGTCGGAACGCAGGATCTCGACGACGTCGGCGATGGCGTCTTTCGACAGGAGCATGCCGCCGAGCACCGACTGCTCCGCGTCGATGTTGTGCGGCGGGGTGCGCTCGAAGCCTGGACCTGCGCCACCGGTCTCTTCGTCAATGCTCACCGCGCCCCCTCGAACCTCGCAGGCGGTCGCACCACCCCCACTTGTAGTCGACCGGTCTGACAGTTTCGCGGAGTCACGGTCAGTCGGCAACGTGGCCTGTGGACAACCTTGTGGTCAAGCTGTGCACTATCGCCCCCAGCCTGTGAAAGGCCTGTGGACGGGGCTGGGGATAACTGTTTCGGGTTTCCGCAGAGGGCATCCTGAGCTGGGAAAAGACCGTCCACCGGCTGTGGAGGGAAGAAAGTTTCCCCGACATGCCGTGTAAGGCTCATAATGGACTAATGCCCATTACCTCCAGAGACCGGGAGATTCTGCGGCTGGCCGTGCCCGCGTTCGGCGCGCTGGTCGCCGAGCCGCTGTTCCTCCTGGCCGACTACGCCATCGTGGGACACGGCCTGGGCACCACGGCGGTCGGCGCGCTGGGCGTGGCGGGCGCGGTCCTCACCACGCTGGTCAACCTGTGCGTCTTCCTCGCCTACGGCACCACGGCCTCCGTGGCCCGGCAGACCGGCGCCGGCAACCACGACCGGGCGATGCGCAACGGCGTGGACGGGATCTGGCTGGCGCTGGGCATCGGCGTCGCGCTGATCGCCGTGTGCTGGCCGCTCGCGCCGGCCATCGTGGAGGTGTTCGGGGCGGCTCCTGGGCAGAGCGCGCAGGCGGTGACGTACCTGCGGATCAGCCTGCTCGGCGCGCCCGGAATGCTGGTCGTGCTGGCGGGCACGGGCGTGCTGCGCGGCCTGCAGGACACGGTCACGCCGCTGGTGGTGGCCGTGGGCTCGTTCGCGCTGAACGCGGCGCTCAACGCGTGGTTCGTGCTGGGGCTGGGGTGGGGCATCGCCGGGTCGGCCTGGGGCACCGTGCTCGCGCAGACGCTCGGCGCGGCCGTCTATCTCGTGGTGGTGGTCAGGGGCGCGCTGCGGCTCGGGACGGCGCTGACGCCCCGGCTCGAAGGGCTCAGGCAGGCGGGCACGGCCGGGTTCGCGCTGCTCATCCGTACGGCGTGCCTGCGAGTCGTGCTGCTCGTGGCCACCATGGTCGCCACCAGGATGGGCCAGGCCGAGTTGGCCGCGTTCGCCATCGCCACCCAGGTGTGGACGCTGCTCGCCTTCGCCCTCGACGCCATCGCCATCGCCGGGCAGGCCATCACGGGGCGCTCGCTCGGCGCGGGCGACGTCGCCGCGACCAGGGCCGCGACCAGGCGCATGGTCCAGTGGGGCACCTGGTCGGGCATCGTGCTCGGCGTTCTCGTCATCGCGGCGCGGCCGCTGCTGCCCGGGCTGTTCGACGCCGACCCCGCGGTCACCGCGCTGCTGCTGTCCGTCTTGTGGCCGGTGGCGTTGTTCCAGCCGGTGTGCGGGGTGGTGTTCGTGCTGGACGGCGTGCTGATCGGCGCGGGCGACCAGCGTTACCTCGCGTGGGCGGGGGTGTGGACGACGCTGGCCTACCTGCCTGCCGCCCTCCTCGCCGCCGGTTTCGGCGTGGTCGCTCTCTGGGGCGCGCTCGGTGTGTGGATGTTCGCGCGTCTGATCACCCTGGTACGCCGGGCCGCCGGCACCGCCTGGCTGGTGACCGGGGCGTGATCTGCTCGTGCTTGCCGTCGTCCACAGGGTGAGACATGGTGGGCTCCCTGAGGGGTGTTCCGTGTCCACGATTCTGCGACGACTGCCGCCTTCTGAGGCGACCGGGCTGCGCACAGGCGCCCGGCACAGCCTGGCCGAGGTCTACCGCCCGGCCGACCTCGTGGTGCTCGGTTTCGGGGTGATGATCGGCGCGGGCATCTTCAGCATCGCCGGTCGGCAGGCCGCCACCACGGCGGGTCCTGGCGTGATCCTCTCGTTCATGATCGCGGGCATCGCGTGCCTGCTCGCCTGCCTGTGCTACGCCGAGCTGGCCTCCACGATGCCGGCCTCCGGCAGCGCCTACACCTTCACGTACGTCATCTTCGGCGAGGTCTGGGCGTGGATCATCGGCTGGGCGCTGATCCTGGAACTGCAGTTCGCCGCGGCCGTGGTGGCCAGGGCGTGGGCCTCGATAACGGTCGGGGCCATCGCCGCCTTCGGCGTGCGCGTGCCGGACGCGGAGCTCGTGGGCGACGTGCTGGTGCTCGTGATCCTGCTCGTGCTCACCGGCATCGTCGCGCTCGGCGCGCGGGTGGGGCTGCGGGCACTGTGGATCATGGTGTCGGCCAAGCTGCTGGCCGTCGGGGCGGTCATCGTCGTCGGCCTGACCCAGGTCGACGTGGCGAACATCGGCGAGTTCCACGTACCGCCCAGGACGCTGCCGACCCCGCCCGCCACCGTGCTGGAGATCATGGTCGGGCAGAGCCAGGCGTTCGGCTGGTTCGGCATCTTCGCGGCGGCCTCGGCCATCGCGTTCGCGTACATCGGGTTCGACGTGCTCGCCACCGCGGCCGAGGAGACCGTGAACGCCTCCAGGGCCGTGCCCAAAGGCATGATCCGCAGCCTGGTGCTCACCACGGTGATCTACCTCGCGGTCGCCCTGGTCATGGTGGGCATGGTCTCGTACACGCGGATCTCGGTGGAGGCGCCGCTGTCCAGCGCGTTCCGTGCGGCGGGCGTCGACTGGATGGTGCACGTCATCGACGTGGGCGCGGTGCTGGGCCTGACGACCGTGATCCTGGTGCTGATCGTGGGGCAGACCCGGGTGCTGTTCTCGATGGCCCGCGACGGGCTGATCCCCCGGAGCCTGGCGTCCGTCAGCCGCCGCTACCACACGCCCACCAGGGTGACGTTGCTGATCGGCTTCGTGGCGATCATGCTGGCCGAGTTCGTACCGGTGCTCACGATGCAGGAGCTCGTGGTGATCGGCGCGCTGTTCGCGTTCCTGTTCGTCTCGGCGGGGGCGATCGTGATGCGACGGCGCATGCCCGGCCTGGAGCGCGGATTCCAGGTGCCGCTCTCGCCGCTGCTGCCCGCGCTCTCCGTGGTGGCCACCCTCTGGCTCATGGTCAACCTGCGTTTGCTGACCTGGGCGTGGTTCGTCCTGTGGATGGCCTTCGGCCTGCTGGTCTACCTCGTGTACGGCCGCCGCCACAGCCTGCTGGCCCGGCCCCGCGACCCGGTCGAACCGCCCCGCGGGCGGCACCGGCGCTAGAACCGTCCCGATTCGAGCACGCTGCGCAGGAACTCCCTGGTGCGCGCGTTCTCCGGTTCGGTGAAGATCTTCTCGGGCGGCCCCTTCTCCAGCAGCACACCCCCGTCGAGGAAGCACACCGTGTCCGAGATGTCGCGGCAGAAGCCCATCTCGTGGGTGGTGAGGACCATCGTCATGCCCGACTCCTTGAGCTCCCTGATGATCCCCAGCACCTCGACCACCAGCTCGGGGTCGAGCGCCGAGGTGACCTCGTCGAGCAACATCAGTCGCGGCTGGGTGGCCAGCGCCCTGATGATGGCCACCCGCTGCTGCTGGCCGCCGGAGAGCTGGTCGGGGTAGGCGCGCGCCTTGTCCGCCAGCCCGAACCTGGCCAGCAGGTCGTGCGCCTGCCCCTCCGCCTGCCCCTTCGCCACCCGGTGCACCTGCCGGGGCGCCAGCGTGACGTTGTCCAGCACGGTCATGTGCGGGAACAGGTTGAACGCCTGGAACACGATGCCCAGCCGCTTGCGCACGTCGTCGACGTTCGCGCGGGGATCGGTGATCTCCTCTCCGTCGAGGTGGATCGTGCCGTCGTCCACGGTCTCCAGCAGGTTGACGCAGCGCAGCAACGTGGACTTGCCCGAGCCCGACGCGCCGATCAGGCTCACCACCTCGTGCGGCTGCACGTCCAGGTCGATGCCGCGCAGCACGCCGTGCCCGCCGAAGAACTTCCACACCCCGTCGATCGAAAGGACGCTCATGCGCCACGCCTCCTGCGCGTACGGGCGGCCAGATGGTCGGTGAACCTGGCCATGGGGATGGTGAGCAGGATGAACAGCAGCGCGGCGGCGAGATAGGGCGTGTAGTTGAACGTGCTGGCCGCGTGGATCTGCGCCTGCCGCAGGGCCTCCAGCGGTCCGATGGTGGCCACCAGCGCCGTGTCCTTCTGCAGCGAGACGAAGTCGTTCAGCAGCGGCGGCACCACCCTGCGGGTGGCCTGCGGCAGCACCACGAAACGCATGGTCCTGCCGTGGCTCAGCCCGAGCGAGCGGGCCGCGGCCACCTGGCTGGGATGGATCGACTCGATGCCGGAGCGGAACACCTCGGCCACGTACGCGCCGTAGGAGAGGGTCAGCGCGATGATGCCCAGCGTGGCCAGGTCGGTGGGAATGCCCTGCAGGTTAAGGGCGGGCAGCCCGAACCCCACCAGGTAAATCACCAAAATCGTCGGCACGCCGCGGAAGATGTCGGTGTACAGCGTGGCCAGCGCCCGGATCGGGAAGAACGCGGGCGTCCTGATGCCCCTGGCCAGCGCCACCAGCAGCCCCACGATCAGGATCAGCGGCTCGGCGATCAGAAAGATCTTGATGTTGAGCAGGAACCCGCTCAGCACGTCGGGCAGCGCCTCGCGGAACTGGCCGAAGTCGAAGAACGTCTCCTCCACCCGCGGCCAGCCCGGCGAGCTGGTGACGATCCACGCCACCAGGACGACGAAGACGACCGTCGAAGCCGTCGCGATGGAGGCCGTGCGACGGCCCCGCGACCTGCGGAACCGCTCGCGCTCGGCCTGCCGCTCCGACTTGACCCACTCGCTCACCGAGAGATCACTTCAGCTCGGGCGCGCCCGCCGCCGAGCCGAGCCACTGCTGCTCGATCTTGGCCAGCTCACCCTTCGACTTCAGCGCGTCCACCGCCTTGTCGACGCAGGACTTGAGCGCGCTGCCCTTCTCCATGACCAGCCCGAACTCCTCCGGCGTGCCGCCCGTCGAGCTGAACTGGCCCACGATCTTCGAGTTGTCCACCTGCGCGGCCGTCACGTAGAACGCCGTCGGCAGGTCGACGACGATCGCGTCGACCTGCTTGTTCTTCAGCGCGTTCACGGCATCGACCTGCTCGTTGTAGACGTTGGGGTCCTTGCCGGGCTGGATGACGCTCTTGACCGCCTCGAGCGAGGTCGTCCCCACCTGCACGCCGATCTTCGCGTCCTTCAGCTCGGCCAGGCTCTTCGCCCCGGCCACCTTGCCCCCGTCGACCGCCACGACGGCCTGCTTGACCGTGTAGTAGCCGTTGCTGAAGTCGACCGCCTTGGCCCGGTCAGGCGTGATCGAGACCTGGTTGATGTCGAAGTCGAACTGCTTCTTCCCCGGAGCGTAGGCCGAGTCGAACTTGACCGTGCTCCACTGCACTTCGGTGCGGTCGAAGCCGAGCTCACCCGCCACGGCGAACGCCACCGCGCTCTCGAAACCCTGCCCGTTGTTCGGGTCGTCGTCCTTGAACCACGGCTCGTAGGCCGGCTTGTCGGTGCCGACGGTCAGCTTGCCGGGGGTGACGAGCTGGAGTTGCTCCTTGGCACACGCGGTGGACCCGGTCGGGGCGGCCGTGGTGGCCGTGTCGTCGACGGGTGCGCAACCAACGACCGCCACCGCGAACGCGAGCAGCATCAAGGGACGGGCCATGGCCGAGCCTCCAGGGGGACGTGCGAAAGAACGACGGCATTCTACGCTGCCCTAATAGGTAATATCGTTCACGGGTGCCCCTTTCGCCACGGCCACCGGGCAGCGTGGGCTCGCGTCACGGCGCTCAGCCGGTGATGGGTCAGAGGCCGTTTCCTGGAAGGTCCTCAGCCGAAGTGCGGCGGGTGGCGAACCACGGCAGCGCGTAACAGAAACGGCAGCGCGTAACAGAAGAAGGCAGCACTCCGCACGGCGGGTGGCGGGCGTAACGGATGGAGACAAGACCTCGTATGGCCGGGCTCGCCGCAAAAAAGAAGGCCCCCGCACGGAGCGGGGGCCTTCGAGCAGGTCAGCCTGCGACGACCTCGACGTCGATCGAGGCGGACACCTCGGGGTGCAGCTTGACGGTGACCTTGTGCGAGCCGACGCTCTTGATCGCGTTGACGATCTCGATGCGGCGGCGGTCGACGATCGGGCCGCCGGCGGCCTTGACGGCCTCGGCGATGTCGCCCGTCGTGATCGAGCCGAACAGTCGGCCGGACTCGCCGGCGCGGGTGGCCAGGCGCACGCGCAGGGCGCCGAGCTGGCCGGCGACCTCCTTGGCGGTGCCGAGGTCGCGGATCTCGCGAGCGTCGCGGGCCTTCCTGATGGTCTCGATCTGCTTCTCGGCGCCGCGCGTCCAGCGCATGGCGTAGCCGCGCGGGATGAGGTAGTTACGGCCGTAGCCGTCCTTCACCTCGACGACGTCGCCAGGGGTGCCGAGGCCGGAGACCTCGTTGGTGAGGATGAGCTTCATGTCGACATGCCTCCTTAGCGCGCCGTGCTCGTGTAAGGCAGCAGGGCCACCTCACGGGCGTTCTTGATCGCGGTCGCCACGTCGCGCTGGTGCTGGGTGCAGTTGCCCGTCACCCGGCGGGCACGGATCTTGCCGCGGTCGGAGATGAACTTCCGCAGCAGCGCCGTGTCCTTGTAGTCGACGTAGGAGATCTTGTCATGGCAGAACAGGCAAACCTTCTTCTTGGGCTTGCGCAGTGCCGGCTTGGCCATCGTGGTGCTCCTCTCAGAGCCCCGCACCAGGGCGGGAATGGACAGTCATCCGCTTGCGCGGATCTTGGGTGTTAGAAAGGCGGTTCGTCGCTGAAGTCGTTGCCGCCGCCGCCGAAGCCGCCACCGCCGCCCTGCTGGCCGCCTCCGCCGCCGAAGCCGCCACCGCCGCCGCCGCCCTGGGGCGGGGCGGGCGTCGCGGAGGCCCACGGGTCGTCGGCCGGGCCGCCGAAGCCGCCGCCGCCACCACCCTGGCGGGAGGTGCGGTTGACCTTGGCGGTGGCGTTGCGCAGAGACGGGCCGACCTCGTCGACCTCGACCTCGTAGACCGTGCGCTTCTCGCCTTCCTTGGTCTCGTAGGACCGCTGCTTGAGCCGCCCCTGCACGATGACCCGCATGCCGCGCTGGAGGCTCTCGGCGGCGTTCTCCGCCGCCTGCCGCCACACGTTGCAGGTCAGGAAGAGGCTCTCGCCGTCTTTCCACTCGTTGGTCTGGCGATCCATGAACCGCGGAGTGGATGCGATGCGGAATCGAGCCACCGCTTGCCCCGTCGGGGTGAAGCGCAGCTCCGGGTCGTCGACAAGGTTGCCGACAAGGGTGATTACGGTGTCGCCTGCTGCCATGGCTAGCGCTCGCCTTCCTGCACGCCTTCGCTTGGGTTTCGGCTCAGACTACGGTCCCGGCCCGACAGAATGCCGGGCACGAGCTTGCTCAGTGCACGTCGGGACGCAGGACCTTGGTGCGGAGGATGCCCTCGTTGAGGTTCATCTGCCGGTCGAGCTCCTTGACCGTCGCGGGCTCCGCGGACAGGTCGATGACGGCGTAGATGCCTTCGGACTTCTTGTCGATGTCGTAGGCGAGACGGCGACGGCCCCAGACGTCGACCTTCTCCACGGTGCCGCCGTCGTTGCGGACCACGGTGAGGAACTGGTCGAGGGACGGCGCGACGGTGCGCTCATCGAGCGAAGGGTCCAGAATGACCATTACTTCGTAACGACGCATGCGGGACTCCAACCTCCTCTGGACTCTTGCGGTCACGACACTCTGCCGTGACAGGAGGACGCTGACGTCTGAGCCCTGGCGCCCCTTTCGGCGCCCGGGGGTGATGGGTCAACCATCACAACGCAGCGTGCCCAAGGTTACCAGCCTCGACAAGGTGGGAAAGCCTTTAGGAAACCGAGGGGGTGGTGGTTGTGCCACATGTGCTTCAGCCCTCCGAACAGGAGCGGTTCCGTATCACGCTCAACAGCGACGGACGTTCGCACCCGCTGGAGAACACGCTGGCCGTCGTCACACTGGTCTGCGGCGTGGTGGCGTTCGTGGCGACGTTCTGGGCCTCCGCGCACATGATCGCGTCCTGGTTCGGCACGCTGGGGTTCGGCGTCGGTCTCTACTCTCAGTACATCTCGGCGACCACGCCGCAGCGCGCGCTGAACGTCGTCGGGCTCGTGGGTTCGTTCGTGGGCGCCGCGCTCGGCATCGCCCACGGCGGCTTCCTTCCCTATCCGTGAGCCCTTCGCCAGAGCAACGGCCCCGGCGTCCCTGGCCGGGGCCGTCATTCATGCGGCCTTATCCGCTGATGTTCAGGTCTATCCCGAGCAACACCAGGAACCAGAGGAAGACGGAGAGCAGCGCCTCGGCGAGGTCCTTGAGGAGTCCTGGGGTGATGTAGTCGTAGACCCATGCGACGTAGATGCCGATGACCACGTAGATCAAGATGATCAGCGCTCGTAAGCGCCAGCGGCTCATGGTTTCTCCTCGGATCGGGGGTGCCAGGCGACTTCCCCGGCGCGCCCTGGTCAAACGGATAAGCTCGGTGACATGGTGCGCATCGGAGCTCACGTCGACCAGGACGACCCCGCCGCTCACGCCGAGGAGGTGGGGGCCGAGGTGGTGCAGTTCTTCCTCGGCGACCCCCAGGGCTACAAGAAGCCCGTGCTGCCCGCCAAACCGGTCGAGGGCGTCGACATCTACATCCACGCCCCCTACCTCGTCAACGTGGCCACCACCAACAACCGCATCAGGATACCGAGCCGCAAGCTGCTGCAGCAGCACCTCACGGCGGCCGCGGGCATCGGCGCAAAGGGCCTGATCGTGCACGGCGGCCACGTCGGCAAGGACGACGACCCCCAGGCCGGGTTCGACAACTGGCGCAAGGTGTTCGAGCGCATGGAGTGCCCCATCCCCGTGCTGATCGAGAACACCGCGGGCGGCGGCAACGCGATGGCGCGCAAGCTGGAGCGCATCGCCCGGCTGTGGGACGCGCTCGACGGGTTCGACGTGGGCTTCTGCCTCGACACCTGCCACGCCCACGCGGGCGGCGAAGAGCTGGTCGACCTGGTCGACCGGGTCAAGGCCATCACCGGCCGGATCGACCTGGTCCACTGCAACGACTCCCGCGACGCCTTCGACTCCGGCGCCGACCGCCACGCCAACCTGGGCAAGGGGAAGATCGACCCCGAGCTGATCCTGGCGGTTTGCCGGGCGGCCGCGGCGCCCGTCGTGGTGGAGACGCCGGCCGAGGGCCAGGCCGACGACATCGCCTTCCTGAGAAAGAACCTCTAGGGAAAACACACAGCCTGTGGATAACTTCCCTGGATTACCGAGGAAGGAAAGGGGGTAGAAAGATCAGCCCGCCCACGCGCCATCGAGGAACCGGGCGGCGTTGACCAGCATGAGCGGCCCCGAGATCAGGGCATAGAGGGCCAGCACCCACGCCTTCCTGGTCATCACCTTGGCGACCAGCACCCACACGGGAAACCACAGCAGCAGCGAGCGCGGGATCGACAGATAGTACGCCGACGTCATCAGCGCCGCCGCCTGCGCCCCCGTGTAGACCAGCTCGCTCCACCGGCGCAGCACGAGCAGCCAGACCAGCGCCGCGACCGCCACCACGGCCCCCACGATCTCCATTCTGAAGGCCACCGCGAAGTCGTCGGCGCCCATGGCGGAGTGCCAGGTCGTCCGCCAGGCCTCCCACGGCCACACGAAGTCGCGCCCCCACCCTGCCTCCTGCGCGTGCTTCCAGGCCAGCCAGTCACCCGTCCTGCTGTAGTGGTAGGACGAGTACGCCACCAGCGGGACGAAGGGCACCACCAGCCACCCGGCCCGGCGTGGCGTCTCCTTCTTCGTGACGAACTCCACGATGAGGGCGACCGCCAGGAACAACCCGGTGATCCGCACGCATGAGGCGCCCGCGGCCAGCAGCGCCGCCGCAGGCCAGCGTCCCTGCCTGGCGGCCAGCCACGCGGGGATGGCGAAGGCCAGGAAGAGCGACTCGCTGTAGCCCGCGGCCAGGAACACCGCCATCGGGAAGAGCAGCAGCGCCAGCACCGCCATCCAGCCCGAGGCGCCCTCGAACTCGGTCAGCCGGGCCAGCGCCATCATGGCGACCGCCCCGGCGGCCAGCGAGACCAGCAGCCCGGCCGCCGCCCAGTCGGGTACGACCAGGTAGACCATGCGCAGCGCCGCGGGCAGTCCGGGGAAGAACGCGGGCAGCCCTTCGTCCACCGGCTTGCCCGGCTCGCCGTCGTAGCCGTACTGGGCGATCGTGATGAACAGCGTGGCATCCCACTTGCGCCACTTGTCCAGATATTCGCCCAGTGTCACGCCGAGCACGGTCGCCAGCAGCAGCCCCGCCCGCGAGCCGCACCAGAGCAGCAGCGCGTCCCGGCCGGACGAGCGTGTGATCATCGGGCGATGGACGCCAGGGTGAAGCGGTCACGCGCGTCGGCGAACACGCCGCCCGCCTGGTCGTCGAGCCCGGCCTGCCGCACCACGTCCTTGTCGGGGCGCAGGATGTCGCGCACCACGAACGCCATCATGATGCCGATCGTGATGATCCGCCCCCAGACGGCGGTGAAGTACGTGTCGTCGCCGATGCCCAGGTCGTCCCTGCTGAGCGGCGGCTGCGCGAGCAGGTAGAGCCAGATGGCGACGAAGTACCACACCTCGGCGAGCTGCCACAACGCCAGCGGCTTCCAGTTGGGCCTGGCCAGCACGGCGAACGGCACCAGCCAGAGCACGAACTGCGGCGACCACACCTTGTTCGTCATCATGAACGCGGCCAGCGCCAGGAAGCAGATCTGCGCCAGCCTCGGCCGGCGCGGCGCGGCCAGCGTGAGCACGGCGATGCCGAGGCACAGGACGGCCAGCGACGCCATGCCGAGCGTGCTGACGTCGGCCTCGCCAAGGACCGGCCAGCCCTTGTTCTGGAAGAACAACCACGGCGAGCCCCAGTCGACGCCGCGTTCCTGGGAGAAGACGTAGAACCGGCGCCAGCCGTCCCACGCGAGGACCATGAAGGGCAGGTTGACCACCAGCCACGCGCCGGCGGTCGAGCCCATGGTGACCAGGAACGGCCGCCATCGCCCCGTACGCCAGGTGAGCAGGAACAACGCGCCCACGAACATCAGCGGATAGAACTTCGTGGCGATCGCAAGCCCGAGCAGCACCCCGGCCAGCACCTGACGCTTGCGTGCCCAGGCCAGCAGCATGCCCATGGACAACGCGCCCGCGATGAGGTCCCAGTTGATGTACGCGGCCAGCACCACGGCCGGCGCGACGGCGTACCAGAGCGGGTCCCACCGCCGTGTGGGCCCGGCCACCGCGGCCATCAGCAGCACGCCGGCCACGAGGGAGACGCCGAGCAGGATGACCGTCAGGTCGTAGAACCTGACCGCCTGCGCGACCTGGTCGGGCTCCAGCCACCGGACGATCCAGCTGAACGCCTGCATGACCTCACCCAGCACCACCGGGTATTCGACCTGCTTGTCGAACGGCACATCGGCGAAGTAGGGGTTCTGGGTGGCCAGCTGCCTGTCGAAGTAGAGCGGGTAGATGTCGGTGTAGCAGAAGTTGGTGTACGTCGAGATCTGGTCGTTCCAGCCGCCGGTGCGGCACGGCAACCGGACGACGTACGCGAGAGACGCCCCCAGGGCCGCGAACAGCCCCAGGGGAAGGTACGGGATGGCGCGAGCCACCAGCGGCACGCGCACCTCCGTGCTCGTCATTGACCCTCGAGCCTGCCGTTGACCGGCCCCGGGCCCGCGGCTCTCCTGTCGGGCCCGTGGTCGCCGCCCGCGACGTTCGGGTCGTCGATCTCGGGGAACCCGTCGTCGGCCGGCGGCGGATCGTCGATGGTGGGCTCGTCGCCGGTGTCGCCGTCGCAGCCGATGAGGCAGTCGGGATCGTCGCCGGTCTCGTCGTCGAAGGGGTTCTCACCGTCGTCGAACGGGTTGTCCGGCGTCTTCGTCGGCGTGGGCGTCGGGCTCGGCACGATGTTCTCCGGCGTGCCGATCTCGGCCTTCTCGGGGAACTCCTCGACCGGCTTGCCCTCGTGCGCGGCCAGCATGAACCGCTGCCAGGCGATCGTGGGCGGACCCGCGCCCTCGAAGCCCAGGGACACCTCGTACGGCCTGGTGTACGGGTTGTTGACGTCGTACTTCTTGCTCGCCTTGCCCTTGGGCGTGATGGGGCAGTTGGAGTGGAGCGGCGCGACGACCTTGCCGCTCTTCGTCCTGCACTCCTCGCGGTAGAACCCGACGGCGGTGGAGATCTGCGGCGTGTAGCCGACGAACCAGGCGCCGTTCTCGTCGTTGTTGGTGCCGGTCTTGCCGGCGGCCGGCCTGTTGCCCAGGCCCTTGCCCGACGCGGTGCCGCTGCGCAGCACCTCCGCCATGGCGACGGTGGAGTCGGCGGCCACTCCGGGGTCGATGACCGACTTGGTGAGCTGCTGCTCGGGGTAGGCGACCTGGCCGTTCTGCTCGACCTTCTGCACGACGTGGTAGCGGGTGTATTTCCCGCCGTTGGCGAAGATGGAGTAGCCGGCGGCCTGCTCGACCGGCGTCACCGGGGCGCTGCCGATGGCGAACTGGTACTGGTGCTCCTCGATATCAGCTGTCATAACCTTCTCGTTGAACCCGGCCGCCACGACGAGGTTCTTCACGTCGTCGAGCTGGTTGGGCAGCGCATACGCCATGGAGACGAAGGCGGTGTTGACCGACTGGGCGGTCGCCTTGACCACGTCGACGGCCCTGCCGACGTTGTGGCTGTTGGTGATGCCGCCCTTCTGCTGCCCCGGCAGCTCCTTCGGCACGGTCTCGTTGCCCGGCACGTAGCTGCTGAGCGATTTGCCGGCCTGCAGCCAGGCAGCCAGCACGTACGGCTTGAACGCCGACGCGGCCTGCTTCTTCGACTCGAAGGCTTCGTTCCACGGGTCGTTGACGTAGTTGTCGCCGCCGTAGAAGGCGATGACGCGGCCGTTCTTCGGGTTGACCGCCGCCAGGCCGCCGTGGAACTCCTTCGACATGCCCTGCATCGTGGTCTTCATGGCCTGCCGGGCGGCCTTCATCAGTTTCCTGTCGAAGGTCGAGGTGATCTTGTAGCCGCCGCTCTCGACCTCGTCGCGGGTCAGGCCGCGCGCCTCCAGCTCGTTCAGCACCTGCCGCACCATGTAGCCCCTGTCACCGCCCAGGGAGTTGCTGCTGGTGCTCTTCCTCGTCTTGGGGAACTTCGCGGTCTGCGGGAGCTGGCCGTATTTCTCGGGCCAGAGCTCGGCCATCCTCTTGATGGTCTCGTTGAAGCGATATTTCAGCGCCGGGGAGTCGGGTTCCCAGGCCGGCTGCTGGATCCGCGCGGCGAGGTAGGCGCCCTGCGCGGCGGACAACTTCGCGGCGGTCATCTTCTTGCCGAAGTAGGCCCGCGCCGCGGCCTCTACGCCGTACGCACGGCCGAAGTTGACGGTGTTGAGGTAGTTTTCCAGGATCTGGTCCTTGGTCAGCTGGTCGTCGAGCTTGACCGCGACGAAGATCTCCTTGATCTTTCGTTCGATGGACACTTCCTGGCTGAGGCCGTCGTAGTAACCGCGGGCCATCTGCTGGGTGATGGTCGAGGCGCCCTGCAGCTGCTGCCCGGTCACGGTCATGTACAGCGAACGCGCCATGCCGGAGAAGGAGATGCCGGAGTCCTCGTAGAACGTGTCGTTCTCGATGGCGATCGCGGCGTCCTTGACGCTGTCGGCCATCTCGTTGATCTTGACGCTCTCGCGCGGCATGCCCAGCCTGGCGATCTCGGTCTTGCCGTCGTTGTAGTAGATGGTGCTCTGCTGCGCGGTCGCCTCGGCCTGCACGGTCGTCGGCACCGGCGTGTTGGCGTACGCCACCATGACCATGCCGAACATGCCGGCCGCGAGCACCACGACGCCGGCCACGACGAGCTTCCAGCTCGGCACGAACCTGCGCCAGCCGCCCCGGCCGCCGCCGCCCTTCTTGACGGGCGGTCCTGGGGGCTCGGGCGGGCCGCCCTGCCCCCTTCTGCGGCGCCGCGGCGCGTCGCTGACCATGGTCTCCTGGTTACCGAGCGTGCGCGACTCCTCGCGCGAGCGGGAGCGCGGCGGCGGCTGGTCGCCGCGCTCGCCCGCCGGGTCGCCGCGTCGGGGAGGCTCGTCGTACGGCTGTGCGGCCATGGCCCCGGTCTGCTCGTACGCCGCCTCGGGACGTCGAGCCTCCGGCGCCTCGCCCCAGCCGGGTCCGCCGGTTTGGCGAGAGGAACCTTGGGGCACAGAACGGGATGAGCTGGAGCGACGGCGCCTTCCTTGGCGTGCCGTCCCCTCATTCATGCTGTTACTCACACGTCCTCGCAACGTCGTCGGAACTGAAACGGCGGTAGGGCGTGAGGCTCCTCGCCGCCCTCGGTCTTCACGCTTGGCCGACGAGGTCAGGCGGTCCGTTCCCGAGTACGTACGAAACCGTCAAGTGGTTCCAGGAACAACCTTGGCAGACCTCGACAACGTACACCCGGAACTCATCGTAATCATGAGCCATGGCGATGAGCTCTGATGTGACTTTTGCCTGGCCGGCATGGCGCCCGAGGCACTCACCGTAGACATAAGTCACATTGGTGACGTTCTCCCTTTCGCAGACCGGGCAGAGACGTTCGGTCGGCTCGCCGAAGTGGCGTGCCGCGCGAAGGAGGTAGGGCTGTGCGTCACAGACGTCACCGCGCGAAGCTCGCCCGGAACGCAGGGAACGGACTGCCGCTCTCTTCGCGAGACCGTAATCCACCACCCTTCGCTGTGACCACATGAGCGCCAGACTACGGCGTTTTGCGTGTCCATCCCAACGACTCCGCTGATTCATAGATTGCGGCGATATAGCGCCACGACGTATCCTCAAGATGTATCGGCTCGATACATCGACACGAGAGGGGGGCGGTTCCCATGGCCAGCGGACAGGGCAGAGTCTTGGAACTGGCCGTGCTCGGGTCGCTGCACGAAACGCCGCTACACGGCTACGAGCTGCGCAAACGGCTCAACGCCCTGCTGGGGATGTTCCGTGCGTTCTCCTACGGGTCGCTGTACCCCTGTCTGCGATCACTTCTGGCTCAGGGCCTCATCGCGGAGGAGCAGCCCGCTCCCGCCACGATCGTCGGCGGCCGGTCGAAGATCGTCTACAAACTGACCGCCGAGGGCAAGGAACGCCTTCAGGACATGCTCACCCAGGCAGGTCCTTCCGCATGGGAGGACGAGAGTTTCGGTGTGCATTTCGCTTTTTTCCGGCACACCGAGGCCGAAGTCCGTCTGCGCATTCTCGAAGGCCGCCGCAGCCGGCTGGAGGAGCGGCTCGACGCAGTGCGCACGGCGCTGGCGCGCACCAGGGAACGCCTCGACAGCTACACGCTCGAGCTGCAACGTCACGGGCTCGAGTCGGTCGAGCGCGAGGTGCGCTGGCTCAACGAGCTGATCGCAACGGAGCGCCGGGCCTCGGAAGAGCCCGGAAGAGACACCACGTCAACTGATGAGTAAGGGAGCGAGTGCG